>CAZNSC010000033.1:0-23336 GCA_964575695.1 uncultured Dehalococcoidales bacterium | reverse complement strand
CCGCCAAAACGGGGGGCAGGTTGGTGAACAGTCTAAGAGTATAAGTGGGTATGTGTCAAAACAAAGGTTCGGGGTGAAAAAAGGGGTGCTCTATATAGCAAAAGAGGATATTTTTGGGCTAAAATGCCTCCAAGTCGCTGATATTGGCTGTTAGCCAGCATTTGTTGAGTTGCGACATTTATTTATCTAGGGTATCATATGAAATTAGCAGTCTCCCCCCGAGAGTGCTAAAAATTAAGGTCGTAATTATGTAAGGAGGGTAAAATGGCAGTTAAGCTTCAACCATTGGCGGATCGGCTGGTGGTCAAGCCTATTGAACGGGAGGAGGTGACCAAAGGCGGCATTTTTCTGCCGGATACAGCTAAGGAGAGACCCCAGGAGGGAGAGGTTGTCGCGGTTGGTCCGGGCAGGTTATCTGATGATGGGAAACGGATTGCTATGGATGTTAAGGTAGGCGATGTGGTTGTTTACGCAAAATATGGCGGCACCGAGATTAAGATTGATGACGAGGATCTGATAATCTTACGCGAGAGTGATATTCTGGCGAAGAAGACAAAGTAACCGAATGAGCTAGTAACTAAGGAGGAGAAGAAATGGCAAAACAGATCATATTTGACGAGGAGGCGAGACATTACCTGAAGAGAGGCGTAGACGCTTTAGCTGAGGCGGTAAGGGTTACCCTGGGGCCTCGCGGGCGTTGTGTTGTGCTGGACAAGAAGTGGGGGCCACCCACTGTAATTGATGACGGTGTCACTATCGCCAAGGATATTGAGCTTCCCGACCCGTTTGAGAATATCGGGGCTCAGCTGGTTAAGGAAGCGGCGAGCAAGACCAATGATGCCTGTGGCGATGGTACCACTACCTCCACTGTCCTGGCGCACGCCATCATCACTGAAGGGTTCAAGAATGTGGCTGCGGGAGCCGACCCCATGGCCCTCAAGAGGGGTATCGAGAAGGCGACCCGGGCGGTTATCGATGAGCTGAAGAAGGTGTCGGTTGAGGTCAAGGGCAAGGAACAGATTGCCCAGGTGGGCACTATTACGGCCAAGGATAAGGAAATCGGCGAGCTAATCGCCGAGGTAATGGAGAAGGTGGGCAAGGATGGGGTTATCACGGTGGAGGAGTCCAAGGGAATAAAGTTTGAGACGGAATATGTCGAGGGCATGCAATTTGACCGTGGCTACATCAGTCCCTATTTCGTAACCAATGCCGAGCGCATGGAAACGGTGATAGATGACCCCTTTATCCTGATAACTGACAAGAAGATCTCGGCGGTGGCTGACCTTTTGCCCGCTCTGGAGAAGATACTTCAGACCTCAAAGAACCTGCTTATTATCGCTGAGGATGTTGAAGGTGAAGCCCTGGCGACACTGGTGGTCAACAAGCTGAGGGGGACGATTAATGTGCTGGCGGTGAAGGCACCTGGTTTTGGTGACCGGCGTAAGGCGATGTTAGAGGATATTGCCATTCTCACCGGTGGCCGGGTGATTTCGGAGGAGGTGGGGCGCAAGCTGGACTCGGTCACTGTTGATGACCTGGGTCGGGCACGCCGGGTGACCTCTGATAAAGATAAGACCACCATTGTTGAGGGTAAGGGTTCCGACGAGGCACTTAAGGCAAGGATTAAGCAGATCAAGGCTCAGATAGAGGAGACCACTTCTGATTATGACCGGGAAAAGCTCCAGGAGAGACAGGCGAAGCTGGTTGGCGGGGTTGGCGTCATCAAGGTAGGCGCCGCTACCGAGGTTGAGCTTAAAGAGAGGAAGCACCGGGTTGAGGACGCACTATCGGCGACTCGGGCGGCGGTAGAAGAGGGGATTCTGCCAGGGGGCGGTGTCGCCCTGCTCAATGCGGTCAAGGCTTTGAAGAAGCTGGAGGTCAGTGGCGATGAAGCCACCGGGGTCAATATCATCCGCAAGGCGGTGGAGGAGCCAATTCGCTGGATTGCGATAAATGCCGGTAAGGATGGCTCTGTGGTCGTGGATACGGTCAAGAGGGGTAAACCCGGGGTTGGCTACGATGCCGTGGCTGATGACTTCGGCAATATGACGGAGAAGGGCATTATTGACCCCACCAAGGTAGTGAGGTCGGCTCTGGAGAACGCGGCCAGCATTGCCGATATGGTTCTGGTTACCCAGTCATTGGTTACCGATATACCGGAGAAGGAGAAGATGCCCGCCATGCCTCCGGGTGGTGGTATGGGTGGCATGGAGTACTAATATACTTGGTTCAAGAGGAAAAGAGAGCCACAGACTTCAGTCTGTGGCTCTCTTATTTTTCTTATTTTGTTCCCCTCCCTTATATAAAGGGAGGGGGTAGTTTTATAAGAGAGGTCTCGTCTCTCTTTGACTCTCCTTTGAAAGATGAGCGGAGAATTTCTTAAAGTGACCTCCATCCATTTCAAACCCCTGGAAAATAAGCACCATTGGTGTATTGACATCTTCTTGGATAACATCCCCGTAACCAGGGAAGGTGGACGGCCTTCTCTTTCCCCCACCAAACAGGATATTTAGGGTGTCTAAGGGGGGCAATGCCCCTCTTCTAAAATAATTTCCCCCTCTCCGAGAGAGGTAGATGAAGTCTGTTGCATGAGGGGGACAAAGGGGGTGAGGTAGATAATTTACAGCTTGAGCAGTTCAGCCAGTGGCTCATCAGCGGTGATAGGCCCCACCACTGCCAGGCGGAGCTGATCCCCTGTCAGTAGCTCGTCGGCTATTTGCTTAATCTCCTCAGCGGTGATGGCATCAATGAGGGAGATTACCTGCTCGACCTTAAGGATGCGCCCGGTGAGAATCTCCTGTCCTCCCATCCAGGCGGCAACACTGCGGCTGTCTTCCATACGTAGTAGCAGGCGTCCCTTGGCCAGTTCCTTTGCCTTGGAGAGTTCGGGTTCGGGGGCTGGTTGCTGCTTGAGCTGGTAAAGTTGCTCCAGGATTGCCTCAACGGCCACCCGCAGGTTTTTGGGTTCCACACCGGCATAGACAGTTAGTGAGCCGGAGTCGAGGAAGTGCTCGACATAGCTGTTAATGTGGTAGGCGAGCCCTAATTTATCACGAATTTCGGTAAACAGGCGGCTGCTCATTCCCTCACCGAGAATGACATTAAGCAGGTCAAGGGTGAAACGCTGGGGGTGGAGTAGCGGTAGCCCGGGTAGCGCCAGGCAAAGGTGGGCTTGCTCAGTATCCCGTGTCTCGATACGTAGCCGCGGGTTGTGTTGCTCGATATAAGCCAGATATTCAGAAGGGGGCTGGGGGTTAGTCCAGCTACCCAGGGTCTGGTTAATGGCAGTTACCACCCCTTGATGCTGGATGTTACCGGCAATGGCAATTACTACGTTATTCGGCTGATAGTGCTGCGTCAGGTAGTTGAGAATCAAGTCTCTGGTGATGGCGGTCACTGATTCCTTGCTGCCCGCGATATCTCGCCCCAGGGGGTGATTTGGCCATAACAGCTCATCAATAAGCATGTCAACCTGCTGGGATGGGGAGTCTTTAATCATGTTAATCTCTTCGATGATGACCTGGCGCTCTTTTTCTATATCCTGCGGGTCAAACCGGGAATGGAGCAGTATATCGAGCACCACGTCCAGGGCAAGCTGGAAGTGGGGCCGGGCCACCTTGCACCAGTAAGCGGTGAGTTCCTTATCGGTGCCCCCATTAAGTATGCCCCCCACGCCTTCGATGGCTTCTGAAATCTCTCTGGAGGTCGGGCGCCTGGAGGTACCTCTAAAGCACATGTGCTCGATAAAATGGGAAATGCCCGCCTGTGCCTCAGGCTCATATCGGGAGCCGACCCCGATAAAGAAACCAATGGATACTGAAAAGGTGTGAGGCATGGTGGCGGATATAATACGCAGCCCATTATCCAGGGTAGTCTTCTGGTACAATAATCCACCTCTGTAAGGCAGGTTTAAGAGATATTCTAGCGGTATTCCCCACACGGTGTCAATTTTAGGGATTATTATTAAATCCTATCCCCTTTATCCCCTTCCCCTTAACAAGAGGAAGGGGAAGATTCTGAAAAGAGGGGCGCTAGCCCCTCTCTGGGGTCTTTAGTTACTTATAGAAAGCTTAAAGCGTTTCCCTGGTTCTATAACTTGGATTCGAAGAATAGTCCCATTCGTAATTTGTGTCTGGTGAGTGTCAAACCACCTTTTAAGTCCGCCCTGTATGTATGTCCCCCTATCTGGGTCACCTATATGAGTTCCTTTCGGGGCGGATGAAACATGTGTCTTCACTTCCCCTATATCTGTTTCTAATAAAAAAGGTAACTTGTAACCAGGGAAAAAACGCCTTATTCTTTTAGGTACAGGTATTAGATGCCATCTTTCTGATGTGGATGGGCTTTTTATCTCTATATCCACATATTTATCAAATATTGTTTCATTCCTCTTTTTTACTCCTAGTAAAATTCTAAGGACTTCATTTGGTGTACTAAAAACCAAGCCTAAATCTACAGCTCTTTTCTTCAATTCCTTCATCACTTCATCGTCAACATGTACGACTGGCATAATATTCATCTCTCAAAATAGTTGGTTAGTATAATACTAATATTAGTATATTACTAATTTACTATCTTGTCAAGACCTTTTAAAATATTTCTACAGGACATTCAAGAGGGGCGTTAGCCCCTCTTTCAACTTTCTTCCCCCTCTCCTTTGAAGGAGAGGGGGATACAGGGGGTGAGGTAGATAGCTAAGCATAAATTGACTTCACTGGCGGGCACTGGTAACATGGAAGGTGGGGGGTGTGTGTTTTTATGAAAGTGGTGTCGAGACTGCCTCTGTTTCCATTAACCGCTGAGGTGAACAACCGGGGTCACCTGGTGATTGGTGGCTGTGATACTGTGGAGCTGGCCCGGGAGTTTGGCACGCCTCTTTATCTCTTTGACGAACTTAGCCTGCGCCGCAAGTGCACCGAGTTTAAAGAGGAGTTTGGTCAGCGCTATGCTGATACCGGGGTTATTTATGCCTGTAAAGCCTTTATCATCAGGGCTCTGGCACTTATCTTCAAGGAGGAGGGGCTGGGTCTGGACGTGGTCTCGGCGGGAGAGCTGGGCATTGCCCAATCAATTGAGTTTCCACCGGACAAGGTCTATTTCCATGGCAATAATAAATCAGAAGAGGAAATTAGACTCGCCCTGGAGCTGTATGTTGGTCGGATAGTGGTTGACAATTTTCACGAGCTCAAGATGCTGGGCGAGATGGCCGGGAAGCTGGGGGCTATCCCTGATATATTGCTGCGGCTGTCTCCGGCAGTAGACCCGCATACTCATCAGTATATTGCCACCGGAGTTAGTGATACCAAGTTTGGCTTTCCGTTAGCTAATGGAGAAGAGGCGGTGGCCCAGGCTATGTCAGTCCCTAGCCTGAACCTTGTTGGCCTGCACTTTCACATCGGCTCGCTTATCACTGATACTGAGCCGTATGGGGAGGCCATCGAGGTGGTGCTGAATTTTGCCGCGGAGGTGAAGCCGAAATACGGTTTTGAACTCAGGGAGCTTGATGTTGGTGGCGGGTTTGCCATTCAGTATACCCTGGATGGTGCCGCTCCGCCCATCAGTGCTTATGCTGAGGCAATAACCTCTAGGATTGTCAGCAAATGCGGGGAGCTGGGGCTGGCACCGCCGCGGCTTATCATCGAGCCCGGCAGGTCAATCGTGGGACAGGCTGGGGTGGCACTGTATACGGCCGGCGTCGTCAAGGACATTCCTGGGGTCAGGTGCTATGTCTCGGTGGATGGTGGTATGGCGGATAATATCCGGCCCGCCCTTTATGGTTCTAAATATGAGGCGGTGCTGGCCAATAGGGTGACGGAGGAGGCAACCGACAAGCTGACTATTGCCGGCCGGTTTTGCGAATCTGGAGATATACTGATCAGAGACCTTGCTCTGCCTCAGGTCTTTTCCGGTGATACTGTTGCCATTCCTGGTTGTGGCGCTTACTGCCTGCCAATGGCGAGCAACTATAATGCTTCACTCAAGCCGGCTATTGTTCTGGTCAGTGAAGGCAAGGCGCGTCTTATTCGGCGGCGGGAGACCCTGGATGACCTGACCAGGTGTGATTTAGTCTAGTGTTGATGTGGCAGGTATACGGGCAGGATAGGGCGGTGTCTTTACTCCAGCGTAGCTTGGAGAGGGGAACGCTGGCTCATGCCTATCTTTTGGTTGGTCACCCGCATGTGGGCAAGATGACCCTGGCTCTACACTTGGCTCAGGCAGTGAATTGTGAGGCGGCTGAGTCTCCCTGTGGTGACTGTGCTTCATGCCGGAAGATAGCCCTGGGAAAGCATTCTGACGTGCAGGTTATCGGCCTGACCGGGAGTACGGCTGAGACGAGGTCTCGGGCGGAAATTGGCATCGATCGGATTAGAGAGATGCAGCACTCGGCTAGCTTGCCCCCGTTCGAGGGGAGGTCTAGGGTGTTTATCATTGACGGCGCGGAGCAACTATCAACTGAAGCCGCTAACTGTCTGCTCAAGACCTTAGAGGAGCCTGTGGAAAGGGTGCTCTTTATTCTCCTGACCACGAGTGATAAGCTTTTGCCGGCCACAGTGGTTTCCCGTTGCCAGCGACTGGAGTTATCTCCTCTGGCGGTGAATTTGGTAGAAACTGCCCTGAATAGCCGCTGGGGCGTTAGCCCGCAAAAGGCTGAGCTTCTGGCCCGGCTTTGTCATGGCTGCCTGGGTTGGGCGGTATCTGCTGCTGGGGATGATGGTTTGCTGCGGCAGCGTGCCGAAATGATGGCCCGGCTGCTTTATGTTAGCACCGCTGACTATGAGGAACGTTTCGCCTACGCTGGTGAGCTGGCCGCCCAGTTTAGCCAGAACCGGGAGCCAGTTTGGAATGTGCTGGACCTGTGGCTCGGCTGGTGGCGTGACCTTCTATTGGTTAAGGGGGGTTGCAGCGATGCTGTTGTCAACGTTGATAGGTTGGCTATGCTGGCTGATTGGGCTGGGGGCTATGGGCTGGAGCAGATTACGGGGTTTATTCGGACTATTCAGGCGGCCAAGGAACAGTTGCGGCAAAATGCCAATCCACGATTGGCGCTGGAAGTGTTAATGCTGGATATTCCTAGGAGGGGTAATTAGTAGATTATGGCTGATGTTGTTGGAGTGCGGTTTAGGAGAGCCGGTAAGGTGTACTACTTTGATTCAGCCGGTATCGACCTGGAGCTGGGCGACCGCGTGGTGGTGGAGACGACCCGTGGTCTGGAATTGGGGCAGGTGGTCATTTCTCCGGCGCAGATGCTGGCTAGTGAACTGACCGAACCGCTGAAGCCGGTGGTGCGCAAGGCAGAGGCTGAGGACATCGAGCGCGCCCGGGAATTTGAGGCCAAGGAAATGGAGGCGCTGAGGGTGTGTGGCGAGCTGATTGCCAAACTGCAGCTGCCGATGAGGCTGATATCGGCGGAATACAATCTTGATGGCAGTCGCCTTACCTTTCATTTCAGTGCTGCCGAGAGGGTGGACTTTCGGGAGCTGGTCCGCGAGTTAACGAACCGTTTGAAAATAAGGGTGGAGTTGCGGCAGGTAGGGCCTAGAGACGAGGCGAAGCTGATCGGGGGTCTTGGTCGGTGTGGTCGGCCTCTATGTTGTGCCAGTTTCTTGAGTGAGTTCGCCCCGGTTTCAATTAGAATGGCTAAGGATCAGGACCTGCCCCTTAACCCGATGAAGATATCAGGTGCCTGTGGTCGGTTGCTGTGCTGCCTGGGCTTTGAGAGCGAGCAGTACCGGGCGATGAAGGAGAAGATGCCCAAAGAAGGTCAGCGAGTATCGACACCAATGGGGGTAGCCAGCGTAACCGGGGTTAACCCGCTGAAGGAAACGGTTTTGGTTGAACTGGAGAGTGAGGTGGCGGTAGAACTGCCGGTCAGTGAGATTGCTGTGATCGAAGGGCAGTCGTCCATCAGGCGAGCCAAGAAACAAACAAAAAGGCGGTAGGAGCAGTCTACCGCGCTCTTTATGACTTGTTTTCCTGGGGGAGGTATTTTTGCCATTCGCTCCGAATTGGCGAATGGTGGTAGGGGAGGTAGGAGAAGAACTTGCTCCGCGGAGGAGCCGGCTGGCGGATTAGTCTCATTCCGGCCTCGTTAGGAGTTCTGCCTGCCTTGTGACGGTTACAGGTGACACGGGCGCTAACCACATTCTCCCAGACGTGTTCGCCACCGCGGTAGCGGGGAGTGACGTGGTCTAGGGTGAGTTGCCGGCTCTCTTTGCCACAGTACTGGCAGGTATAGCGGTCACGGCTGAAAACCTCAATGCGGGTTAGCTTCGGTTTAGGTGGCGGGCGTTTTATGAGGCAGGCCAGACGGATTACTGAGGGCACCGGAAAAGTGTGACTTGCCGACTGAATAAACCCCGAGCCATTCTCTAACATCTCCGCCTTACCCCGGTAGAGTAATACTATTGCCCGCCGGACGCGGCAGATATTGAGTGGCTCGTAGGTCTGATTCAGGACTAACACCGGAAGGTTTATCATAGCCCTATCTTCTCTTGGCACGGTGGCTTATTCATTTTACTGGAAAACTCTGAGCTATGCAAGCACAGCTTGCTTATCAGCTTGGAATACTAATATATCGGCCATCCTTGATAAATGGCCTCAGCTTTCTAGTCCCAGCGGTCTTTCTTGCCCCGGCGATATGTCCTCGTCGTCTTCGGGGTAAAGCGTTGGTCGCTTCGGTAGTCAGGGACATTCATGTTCCAGAAGGTGCTGATCTTATGGTCTACCAGCCGTGAGCCAACCGGGCTATCAAGCTCTTCTATGGCACAGCGGGTGGTAATTACTGTCGCCAGCCGGGCGTTGTAACGATAGTTGATAACCTGGTAGAGCTTTTCCTGTGCCCACGGTGTGGTTGATTGTTCGCCAAAATCGTCGAGGATAAGCAGTGGGGCATTCTTGACCGATTCAAAGAGCTGGTCGTAGGACACCTTGCTTTCCGGGCTAAAGGTAGAGCGCAGATGGTCAAGAAACTCGGGTACCACCACGAACCTGGCTGATTTCTTGGCCTGATAGCGGTAGTTAACAATGGCTGCCGCCAGGTGGGTTTTGCCACAGCCGGTGACACCTTGCAGCACCAGCCAGCCTTCTGGTGATTTGGCGAAATCAAGGGCGGTGCGGTATACCTGTTCTAAATTCTCACGCTGTTCCGGTGGCAGATTGACCCGCCTCCAGTCGAAGTTGGCAAAGGTCATTCTTTTCTGCAGTTCAAACTCTGGCCCCCAGGCATATTCCAGTGACGCGGTTTGCTTTTGTTCAATGACATATATGTCGGATAGCTTAGGGTCGTTGAGACGGGTGCGTATCCGGTCTTCAAGCTGTTCAACAGGGGTGATGGTGACAATCACCGTGGGCAGCTGGCAATTAAAGCGGTGGGTTAGCAACTGGTCTAGTTTTTCCTTAGCCCATGGCGTGCTGGTTTGAGCCCCTAAGTCGTCAAGAATCAGCAGCGGGGCATTACGCACCTGGTCAGAGAATTCATCATACGGTGTGTCGCTATCAGGGTTGAAGGCAGAGCGGAGGTGGTCGAGAAGGTCAGGGGTCGTGATGTAGAACGCCGGGTCGCCATGGCTAAGGCGCTCGTTAGCGATCGCCGCCGCCAGGTGGGTCTTGCCACAGCCGCTGGGGCCGACCAGTACCAGCCACCCCTTAGGTTCACTGGCGAATGCTTTGGCGCCCTCATAGGCGGCGGCAAATCTCTCCTGGTTAGCCGGGTCACCACTTCTCCCCTGAGGGACCAGGTTATCAAAGGTGAGCCGGGCTAATGGACCGAGGTTGCTGTATCGCTGCAGGCGGGCTTGACGTTCTTTATCTAATTCCTTTCTGGTACAGCGGCAGGCGACAACCTGAGAGTAGTCCGGCTTCCCCGATGGCAGAAGCGGGTGAACGAATCCGGCCCCCTTGCAAACGGGACAGGCTCCGGCGGGTGCCGCCTCCGGTTCTTTAGCGCCGGACCATGTGTCCATATTTTTGCTTGAGGTATTTATCTTGGTCTGTCTTTTTAAAATCTCGCCGATAGGTTCCATCACTCCTACCCTCTGCTGACCAGCGTTCCAAAATGGCGGCAATATATCTCCAGTTTCGCTTGTTGTGGGCCACGGCTTCTTTGATGGCATCTTTAATCCAGGTTTCTGGATAGAGCTTTTCGGCTTGGCGCAACTCATCGGCAATCATCGGGGTTAGCATTCCTATGTTTTGTTCATAAAGGGTGAAGATGTCGGGCAGCTCTTCGGTATCGACGCGGGTTGCTTCCCCTGGCCTCAGTCCGGGGAGCCTTAGCTCGCCACTTTGGACCTTGGCGATAACCTGCCTGTTGGCCTCAGTGTTGAGAAAATAGGCATCCTCGGTCATGCCGCCTTTATCCAGTACCAGGTGCAGGAGCGTCCCCCGCCGGGTCGTCATCTCCAGGGCATCGCGCAGTGCCGGCTCCGGTGGCGCTGTTATCTCGCTCAGGCTGCTCATCAGGCTCTTATTGCTGAGAAGCTCGCCACAGGTGACGAAGCGGGGGTAGCCCCGCTTGCGGTAGAGTATCCCCAAAATGTGTATGGTTGTCTTCAGCTCAGCAATATCGCTGATCTGCGGCAGCAGGGTGCTGAAGAAAATATTGGGTAGCGCTGTAAACTGCATTTTGGCGGGGAAACCCTTAAATTGCTCCATAGTAGACTTAGCCCCTGGTGATATTAATAACCTTTTGACCTGGCTGCCTGGAGTTTGAAGTGAAGTTTAAATGCTTCATAACAGGCTCGGCTCTTGGTTGGTGATATTATCGAATTTGGCCAGCCGGGGCATGAAGCGCAGGCTAACCTGCCCGGTGGGACCATTGCGGTGCTTGGCAATTATAATCTCGGCGATGCCGCGCGGGTATTCCTCATCGGGGTGTTCCTTTGCCCATGCCTCTTCAGTCGGGTAATAATAGTCATCGCGGTAGATGAACAGGACGACGTCGGCGTCCTGTTCGATGCTGCCGCTTTCACGAAGGTCGGAGAGTTGTGGTTTGTGCGATGACCGCCACTCTACCGCCCGGCTGAGCTGGGACACGGCAAGCACGGGCACATTAAGCTCACGGGCTATTGCCTTGAGGGAGCGGGAGATGTAGCTGATCTCCTGAACCCGGTTTTCCACCCGTCCTTCTCCCTGCATCAGCTGGAGGTAGTCGACGATAATAAGGTTGACGCCCTGCTCGAAGTGGAGGCGGCGGGCTTTACTTCGCATCTCCACCACCCGGAGCTGGGGTGAATCATCAACATAGATCGGGGCTTCGGAGAGTCTGCCGGTAGCCTCCATGATTCGCCGTTCCTCGTCTTCATCGTGAAGCCCGAGTCGAACTCGCCTTAAATCAACCCCGGATTCGCTGGACAGCAGGCGTAGCACCAGTGGTTCCCGTGCCATCTCGAGGCTGAACATGGCGACGCAGGCCTCGTAGTCAACGGCGGCGTTCCGGGCGATAGTGAGGACGAGGCTGGTCTTCCCCAGGCTGGGCCGGCCGGCAACAATAACTAAATCAGCGGGCTGAAAGCCGCCCAGGAATTCATCCAGGCCGCTGAAACCCGACCTGGTGTAGGGCATCGGCCCTTCCCGTCCTATGGTGGGGGCGGGGGTGGGTTCAAAATACTTATCCAGCACCTGGCGGATGTGGACGAGGTCTCGCGGGCTCTGCCCGTGGCGCATTCGAAATAAAACATCCTCGGCCCGGTTAAGGCTGGCGTCAACATCCGGGCTGGCTTCATAACCAATGGCGGCAATATGGCTGGCGGCAGTGATAAGGTTACGCATCACGGAGAGGCGATAGACAATCTGAGCATAGTGCTCAATATCAAGGGAGGTGGGACATATCGCCACCAGATGACTTAGATTGGCAGCACCACCACATGCCTCCAATTTTCCCTGTCGAGCCAGCTCCTGGGCAACGGTGATCTGGTTGATGGCCTGGTCGGGACGCTGGTAAAGTGACAGGCATGCCCCGTATATCTCCCGGTTGGGCTCGCTGTAGAAGTCCTGCTCCCGGAGGAAGGTGGCAATTTTGTAGATGGCAGTGCCGTCTATCAGGAGTGAGCCAATTACCGCTTCCTCGGCATCAATATCATGGGGTGGCAATTTCTCGTCATACACTCTAGTCCGTCTCCTGTTTAAGCTCGCTCACCAGCCCCTCACCCTTTCCCTCTCTACTTTATCATAATATATATTATACCGGGATAAGGGGAAGATGTTTGAAGAGGCTCCGCCCCTTATAGTCCCTTTATTGAGGAGTCTCCTCTTCGGTGACAATAACCTTTATTTTAGGCACTATATCTTTAGCCAGCTTGATTTCGACCTCATAGCTGCCGAGCTGGTGGATAGGCTTGTCTAACTCTATCTTCCTTTTATCAACAGCCAGTCCGGCAGTCGTGCTTATTTCCAAGGCAATGTCGGCGGTGGTGATGGCGCCGTACAGGCGGTCTTTGGCACCCGCCCGGGCTTTGAAGTTGATCTCCAGCCCCTCCAGTTTACTTGCCAGCTCAGCCAACTCGGCGGCTGTTTTTTCCTGCTGGCGGGCGATAATACTGGCGGCGCCGGGTTTGGCGAGCATGGCCAGACCTTTGGGGATAAGAAAGTTTCTGGCGTAGCCATCAGCTACCTCTTTGGTGTCTCCGGCGTGAGCTACACGGGGTAAGTCCTGCAAGAAGATGACCTTCATTATTTCCCCTTTCTTTAATTATAAATTATACTTCAGCCGGCCGTAAACAGAAAGGCTGAGATTGATGTGGGATTGTTTACCAACCCCTCACCCTTAGTCCCTCTCCCCTTCACAAGGGGAGAGGGAAGGATTGTTTTTAAACGGGGCGAAGCCCCTTGAGATTTCCTGATAATCGTCCTAAAAGCTAGTTGGCGAGGAATTTTTCGCTGGAGATGGCGGCGGTGGCGCCATCTCCAGCCGAGGTTATTGCCTGCCGGGCGGAGTTGTGGCGGACATCACCAGCCGCCAGGATACCGGCGATCTCGGTCTCCATCTTTTCATTGGTGTTAATGTGGCCGGTTTGGTCGAGGGGTAGCAGGTCCTTAACGAAATCTGTGTTGGGGTTAAACCCGATGGAGATGAATATGCCAGCCACTTCCAGTGTCGATTTCTCTCCGGTGACCACGTCGTGAAGCTTTAGCTGTTTAACTATATCCTGGCCCACAATCTCGTCAACCACCGTATTCCACCGGACTTCTATCTTGGGTTCGGCGAAGGCTCTTTCTTGAAGGATGCGGGTGGCACGGAGCTGATTGCGGCGATGGATAACGGTCACCCTGGAGGCGAACTTAACCAGGTGGAGGGCTTCGGTGAGCGCCGAGTTGCCGCCACCGACGACGACCGCTGGCTTATCAGCGAAGAAGGCGCCATCACAGGTGGCGCAATATGATACTCCTCTCCCGGTAAACTCCTCTTCCCCGGGGATGCCCAGCTTTTGCCGTTCCGAGCCACTGGCAATGATAACGGTCTTGGCGGCAAATTCGCTATCGGTGGTCACGACGGTTTTCTGCCCTTGACGAAGTGTGATGCCGGTAACCTCGGTGGTAATGGTTTCCAGTCCGTACTTGGTCGCTTGTTGGTGCATTAACTCACCCAGGCTATAGCCGGAGATGCCCTCGGGAAAACCGGGGAAATTGTCCACTTGCTCGGCATTTACAATCTGCCCGCCAAAAAGCCCCTTTTCAATAAGCAGGCTTTTAAGCCTGGCTCGTGAGGCATAAAGTCCGGCGGTAAGCCCGGCGGGGCCACCACCGATAATGATAACCTCATACTCTTTCATCGCTTTAGTCACCTATTCGAGAACGGCGTCCAGACTTTGCTTCAGCTCTGCTTTTGGCCTGAAACCGACAATGTGGGAGACGGGCTGCCCCTTATTAAAGATAATTAAAGTAGGGATGCTCATTATGCTGTAGGCACCGGTTGTCTTTGGGTTCTGGTCAACATCCAGTTTGGCAAAGTTTATCCTGCCTTCATATTCCTCGGCCAGTTCCTCGACCACCGGGGCCACCATACGGCACGGTCCACACCATGCTGCCCAGAAGTCCACGAGCACCGGTCGCTCTGCTTGTAGCACCGTCTGGTCAAAGTTGCTGTCACTTACTGAAATTGGCTCACTCATTAGCTTTCTCCTTAATCAGTTGTATTATATCGCGTTCTGCGGTCTGTTTGGCCAGACCAATGGCATTCTTAATCGCCTTAGCCTGACTTCGGCCATGAGAGATGATGACATTCCCGTTGACTCCGAGGAGGCATACCCCACCATATTCCCGGTAGTCCACTCGCTTGGCTAATCCTATATCGCGAAGCAAGGTGCGCCCCTGGAGGTGATAGGCACTGGCAAAAAGGCGTCCCACCTGCCTCATTGAATCGACGAAGGTGTCCCCCAGGCCTTCAATAGTCTTGAGGACTATGTTGCCGGTGAAGCCATCCGTGGCGATGACATCGGCCTTTCCTACGGGAAGGTCATGGCCTTCGATATTGCCGATGAAGTTAAGTCTTGTCTTTTTGAGCATCTGGTAGGTCTCTTTGACCAGCCGGTTGCCCTTTTTTTCCTCTTCGCCATTGCTCAGCAGCCCGATGCGCGGTTGACTGATACCGATAATCTGCTGACAGTAGATGCTGCCCAGGTGGGCAAATTCGACGAGATGGTTGGGGCGGCAATCAACATTGGCCCCGGCGTCGATCAGCAGGGCAGGCAGAGAGGGGGTGATGTCAAGCACAGAGCACAGGGCAGGGCGGGCGACACCCTCTATCTTACCCAGGTTGAGCAGGGATGCCAGGAGCACAGCTCCGGTGTTACCGGCAGAGACAAAGGCGGAAGCAGTGCCGTTTTTGATCAGGTTGATGCCAACCACTATCGACGAGTTCGGCTTGCTGCGGATTGCCTTGACCGGTGATTCGTGAGGCTCGATAACCTCCTTGGCGTCAATTATGGTAAGGTCCAGTTTCTTCAGATAGCGGCTGGCCAGAACGTGGAGCATGGCTTTATTGCCGACCAGGGCAATATCCACCTCATATTCCTGAGCGGCCTTGATAGCGCCCTTGACTACTTCGTGGGGGGCATGTTCCCCGCCGGCGGCATCAACAGCAATTATCATTTCCTTCCCTGATCATTTTTGTTGCTGGAATTCCTCCTTTATTTTAGCAACTATTTCCGGGCTGGCAACCAGGTCGACAACCGTCATCGCCAGCGCCTTGGCGGCATCAACAAGCCCCTGAATCGCAGTGTCTGAGACCGCCGCCGCGGCAAACTCGGGGGAGTGGATTGATACCTCTTCCCCGGCTATGGCGACGAACGGGTGAATACTGGGGACCAGCTGGCTGACGTTACCCATGTCCGTGCTGCCGAAGGCATGATTGGGGCTGGAGAGCAGAACCTTACGCCCCAGGTACTCCATATTCTGGCGAAATAATTGAGCCAGGGTAAGGTTATTGCGCAGGGGGGCGTAGCGTGTCTCTTCCCATGTGTACTCCAGGCGGGCACCTGTAGCTGCCGCTGCGCCAACAAAGCAATTCAGAACCCTCTGTTTCAGTTCATCGAGGTAGGCATCGTCCTCAGCCCGCACCAGAAAGGTACCCGCGCTGTGAGCCGGCACAATATTGGCCGCCTCTCCGCCATCGGTAATTATACCATGGATGCGGGCGCTATCCTTGATATGTTGCCGGAGTGAATTGATGGCGGTAAACGAAAGGAGCATCGCTTCCAGAGCATTGATACCGGTCTCAGGATGGGCGGCGGCGTGAGCCGCTTTACCGAAGAATTCGATCTCCAGTGCCTGGGCAGCCAGGGCTTGGGTGGTCACGGTATCATGTGCCCCGGGGTGCACCATCATGGCCACGTCCAGATTATCAAAGCCGCCTCTCTCGGCAATTATTGCCTTCCCCCCGTGAAGTTCTTCGGCAGGGGTGCCGATAACCAGGATGCTGCCCCCATACCGGTCAATAGCCGGCCTGGAGGCAACGGCAGCGCCAACGGCGCAGGCGGCAATCAGATTATGGCCACAGGCATGACCCAGTCTGGGCAGGGCATCGTACTCAGCAAGAAGGGCGACCTCCGGTTTGCCCTGTCCATAGCGGGCCCGGAAAGCAGTCGGGAGTTCACAGATGCCCGGCTCTACCGAGAAGCCGTTTTCCTCCAGATACCGGGTTAACCAGGCGACAGCCTTTGTCTCCTGAAAACCTGGCTCCGGGTTGGCGTGAATTGTGGCACTCAGCTCGGTAAGCTGGTGGCGGTGAGAGTCAATTCTGCCGATGGCGGAAGCCTTCAGTTTCTGTATATCCAAGTCCACTCCCAATTCTGAGGATGGGGTCATTGTCCCATTATAGCCTAAAGTAGCCATGATTTTCTAGGCTTTGACTTTTGTCCGGTTTTTGGATGCTGCATGACAGAAATGGGGAGTTGCGCCGTACCGGGGCAATAGCTTAAAATTGACAAATAAGCGACTAATGGGAAGGAGCAGCTATCTTGGAATATTTCTTAACTGAGCAACAAAAGGAAGTCAGGAACCTGGCGCGGACGATTGCCGAGGAGAAGGTATTACCCGTGCGGGCGGGGCTGGATGAGAAGGAGGAATTCCCCTGGGAGATAGTGAAAATCCTCGCCGATACTGATCTTTTTGGCGTCTATATCCCTGAAGAGTACGGAGGTCTGGGCGGTGGCGTGCTTGACCTGTGTCTGGTTGTGGAAGAGCTAAGTCGGGTATGTAGTGGTGTGGCCGTCAGCTTTGCCGCCAGCGCTCTGGGCACCTTTACCCTGCTGGAGTATGGGACCGAGGAGCAGAGGCGGAAATACCTCCCTGATATTGCCAGCGGCAGGAAGTTAGCCGCCTTCGGGCTCACGGAGGCAACCGCTGGTAGTGACGCTGGTGGCATAAAGACAACGGCGACGCGAACCAGCGGCGGGTATATCCTTAACGGGACTAAACAATTCATCACCAATGGGGGTGATGCTGAGGTATATACCGTTATTGCCCTGACCGCCAAGGAGAAGGGGCCTCGTGGCGCCAGCGCTTTTCTGGTAGAGAAGGGCACCCCCGGTTTCTCCTTCGGCAGGAAAGAGAAGAAACTCGGCATTCGTGCTTCTTCAACAAGGGAGCTGGTCTTTGAAGATTGTCTGGTTCCTGAAGAGAACCTGGTCGGTCGGGAGGGGATGGGGTTCATTTTGACGATGAAGCTATTAGACCGCTCCCGTCCGGGTTTAGGCGCTCAGGCTGTTGGACTGGCTCAAGGTGCTCTGGAAGCTGCTGTTGACTATGCTCGGGAGCGCGTCCAATTTGGACATCCGATTATTGCTCAGCAGGCGGTTCAGCAGATGCTGGCCGATATGGCAACGCAGGTGGAGGCGGCTCGGGCACTGGTTTATGCGGTAGCCAGGTCGATAGATAGCGGGGCAAAGGACTTCACCCAGGAGTCGGCGATGGCCAAGGTGTTTGCCTCGGATACGGCGATGAAAGTTGCCACTGATGCCATGCAGATTTTTGGTGGCGTTGGTTACATGCGTGATTATCCCATCGAGAAGATGTTTCGGGATGCTAAAATCACCCAGATATATGAAGGCTCCAATCAGGTCTTAAGAAATGCCATTGCCTTTGAGCTGAGAAAGAGGAGGGGGCGGCGGCAATGAATATTGTGGTTTGCTCAGCTGAACGAGAAAAGGTGCATTTATCACGGTTAGTTTGAAGGGGTTTTGCCCCTTCAAACTCTATATATAGCCCGGCTTTGGTGGGGAAAAGGACTGAGGTGATGAGTTAGATGATCAATCCCGCTAAACTTGACGCAGGTATGTGGTTCTGCCTATAATAAGTTGATTTTCGTCGAGTGGGGGGGGTGGGGTGTAATGCAGATAAACGTTGCCCAGTTGCTCAAGGAGCCTATTGGGTCAGTAAGGAATTACGAGGTCGGGGGTGTGGTTGATATTACTGGTAGGGGCGAGGGCAGTATGGTTGGCGGCAGTGTCAGGTTACTGCGCACTGACCGTGGTATCCTGGTCAAGGGGTCACTGAACACTGAAGTTGAAGTTGGTTGCAGCCGTTGCTTGACCGCGTTCACCCGTCCGCTGGTTCTGGATATTGAAGATGAGTATTTCCCGACAGTGGATGCAGTTAGTGGTGCCCCGGTGCCTGTACCTGCTGAGCCGGGCGGTTTCACTATTGATGAGCAGCATGTGCTTGATCTGGCTGAGGCGATACGGCAGTATGCATTGCTGGCTATCCCGATGAAGCCGCTGTGCCGTGAGGACTGTGCTGGCTTGTGTCCTAGCTGTGGTTATAACCTCAACCTGGGGCGATGCGATTGTTTACCCCGTCCGGTCGACCCCCGTTGGGCGGTATTGACTAAATTAGCCAGCGAAGAGAAAGGAACGGGTTAGATTATGGGGGCTTTACCCAAACGGAAATACGCCAAGGCGCGTCAAGGTAAGCGGCGCAGTCATCTCGGGTTTGCACTGTTCCAACTTGACTATTGTCCCCAGTGCCATAGCCCTAAGCTCTCTCATCATGTCTGTCCTACCTGTGGCACCTATGCCGGCAGGGGGGTCATTGAGATTGAGAGTCCGAAAAAGAAGCCTACCTAAGTGAGGCTAGCCGTGCTCAGTAGTGCCATCTGCAACCTGCTTGATATTTGGCATCCATTTATCCAAGGGGGAAGGGCTTGGCAGGCACGGCTGGGCTGACAATCTCTGGTCTTGATAATACCTATGGGGAGCTTGGTGGTGGCTGAGTCAACGAAGGTGGCCTATGTCTTTCCCGGTCAGGGCTCACAATGGGTGGGCATGGGTCGTGACCTCTACGATAATTTTGATGCCGCGAAAGCAGTTTTTGAGCAGGCTGACGAGGTATTAGGCTTTCCTCTGTCCCGATTATGCTTCGAGGGGCCAGAGGAGGAACTGCGTCACACCATTAACGCCCAGCCGGCAATAGTAACTGTTAGCTTTGCCTGCCTCAAGGCGGTCACTGGCGCCGGCGGTAGCAATCAGTTTCCTCTGCCGACCTTTGTTGCCGGACATAGTCTGGGTGAGTACACCGCTCTGGCGGCGGCGGGGGTGCTTGATTTTGCCGATGCTGTCTATCTGGCTCGGGAGCGGGGGCGGTTGATGCATGAAGCCGGGCTCAAGCAGCCTGGAGGTATGGTCGCCGTAATCGGGCTTGAGGGGGTGTCGCTGGCTGAGGTGTGTCGTCAGACGGGCACCCGGATTGCCAATATTAACTGCCCCGGTCAGCTGGTAATCAGCGGGGCAGAGGAAGATTTGGTTGCGGCGGCAGATTTAGTCAAGTCCAGAGGGGCGGCTCGTGCCGTTAGGTTGCAGGTAAGCGGTGCCTTTCATACCCCGCTGATGCAGCCGGCAGTTGACGGCATGTCTGAAATTATCGCCGGTCTTTCTTTCTCCCATCCGGTGTTTCCGATTATCGCTAATACTACTGCTGAGCCGTTGACCACTGGTGAGCAGGTTAGGGCGGAGCTGCTGGAGCAACTGTGTCGCTGTGTTCAGTGGCAGCGCTCTGTTGAATACATGGTGGATAACGGGGTATCTATCTTTATTGAGATAGGGCCGGGTAAGGTGCTCTCCGGTCTCATTAAACGGATAAAAAAGAATGTTATACTTATGAATATTGGTGATATCGAGGCGGTTAGGAATTTAGTTAACCCTCTTCCCTTATTAAGGGAAGAGGGAGTATAGTAAGAGAGGGGGCAGAGCCCCCTCTCTAATATCTCCTCCCCCATCCTCTGAGGGGTAGTTGGTAAAGAGAGTCAAAGAGAGGCGAAGCCTATCTTACAAGACCAAGGGGGGTGAGGTAGATAATAATCAAGGGAGGGAGATGAAGGAAGGCTACGCCCCGTCCCATAGGGCGTTCAAGAGGGACGAAGTCTCTCTCACAAACCTTCCTTCCCCTCCTTCAAAGGAGAGGGGGATAAAGGGGGTGAGGTGGATAAATAATCAAGGGGAGGGGAGAGTGGCCGGGTTGTGGTAATATGTAGGGTATTATGGCAATTCTGGCTAGAGCCGCCACGGAGGAGATAGATGCCATAAAACGGGGTAAAACCGCAAGGCTTTCAGGAATTACGATTAAGGTGGGGGAGCAGTAATGGACTTGTCTGATAGAGTGGCGCTGGTTACCGGCAGCGGTCGAGGTATAGGACGGGCGATTGCCCTTAAGTTGGCTGAGCTTGGGGCTACGGTTGTGGTCAATGATATTGATGAGGCGGCGGTGGCGGTGGCTGACGATATCAAGGCGATGAACCGGCAGGGCCTGGTGGTTCTGGCTGACATTAGCTTATCACAGGATGTGACCCGGCTGGTGGAGACCGCGGTGTCTGCCTGCGGGAGGGTTGACATTCTGGTAAACAATGCTGGTATTTCCCGGGACCAGCTTGTTATGCGGATGTCAGACGAAGACTGGGACCGGGTGATAAGTGTTAACCTGAGGAGCGTGTTTCTTTGCACCAGGGCGGTAGTGCGTTATATGATCAAGCAGCGCTGGGGACGGATTATCAGCATGGCCAGCATTGTTGGCGTGGTCGGCAACCGGGGGCAGGCGAACTATGCTTCAGCTAAGGCGGGTATTATCGGCTTTACCCGGAGTATTGCCAAGGAGGTGGCTTCCCGGGGCATCACCGCCAATGCCATCGCTCCCGGCTTTATTGATACTGAGATGACTCAGCGACTTGATGAGGCCTGGAAGCAGGAGCTCAAGCGGCAGATTCCCCTCGGCTATTTTGGTTCACCCCAGGACGTGGCTGAGGTGGTCGGCTTTCTGGCTTCGGAAGAGGCGAGGTATATCACCGGGCAGGTGCTTGGTGTGGACGGAGGTATGGCGGTATCCTGGCTATGAGCATTATCGATTCTTACCAGTTTGGACTGATTGTAATTAACGGTGAGAGATACACCTCAGACTTAATTATCTTCCCGGACAGGGTTAGGGATAACTGGAGGCGAAGGCAGGGTCACATTGTATCTCTTGAGGATATCGCTGAAGCGATGGTTGAAAGTCCTGAGGTACTGGTTGTGGGCACCGGAGCCGAAGGATTGGTCAGGGTGCTACCTGAAGTGGAGACGGACCTTGAGACTCGCGGCATTAGGCTTATTACTGAGCCGACTAACGAGGCATGCAATATGTACAACCAGCTTTGTCGTTCTCAGAGGGTGGTCGCCGCGTTACACATAACCTGCTAAACAGGGGTGTGGTGTCGCTCTTGACTTGTGGTTGTCATAGTGGTAGTTTAGGTTTGAGGTGAGCGTGTGGTAGGGGCGCGGCGAAAAACGCGGGCAATTGCTCTTCAGGCCTTATACGAGGTTGACTCTACAGGGCACGAGATGCAGGCAGTGCTAGACCGTCTCTTGAGTGAAGCCGGGTTGTCGGAGGAGAATGCTGCCTTTGCCCATAGCCTGCTGAGCGGGGTTATAAAAAATAAGGAAGAGATTGACCGTAATATTCAGAGTTTTGCTCCTGCCTGGCCGATTGAGCAGATACCAATGGTTGACCGGAACATTCTGAGACTTGCAATCTTCGAAGTTTTGCTGGATAATAAAGTGCCAGTTAAGGTAGCGATAAATGAGGCAGTGGAGCTGGCCAAGATGTTCGGCAGTGAAAACTCGCCCAAGTTTGTTAACGGGGTCTTAGGTTCGGTTAGTGCATTTGCCCATAGATAGTAAGTTCATAGAGGGAGGTAGAAAGTGGCAACCATTTACGAGAGATTAAAGAAGATAGTCGTGGAGCAGCTTGGGGTGGAGGAGGAAGAGGTGATGCCCTCGGCTAACTTTGTTGATGATTTGGGTGCCGATTCTCTGGATCTTGTGGAACTGATAATGGCGCTGGAATCGGAGTTTAGCAACCCATCCCATAAGATCGAAATACCGGACGAGGACGCAGAGAAAATTATCACCGTCCAGGATGCGGCGGATTATCTTAGAGACCTCGGTATTGCTGATGGTTAGAGCCGTCTTTTTCGATTGGTTTAATACCTTGGCTGATTATGAACCGCCTCGCTACCAGCTACACAGTCAGGCGTGTCGGGAATTTGGTGTTGAGGTGTCACCTGAAGCCATAAGGCGTGGTGTCTTGATTGCCGATAGGTATTTCTTTGAGGAGAATATCAAATCTCCGGTAGAGAAGAGGGGCCCCGAGGAAAAAGCCAGGGTCTATATACGCTATCAGGAAGTGTTGCTTGCCGAGGCTGGAGCTGAGGTGACCAGAGAGAAGCTGTTGAAAATCATGGATAAGGCACACCAGCTATTCAAGGGGGTAAGCTGGGCGCTCTTTGATGATGTGCTCCCGACTCTGAAGACATTAAAGGAGCGGCAGCTTGTTCTGGGCTTGCTGACCAATGCCAGCAAGGACATGGTTTCTGTTTACTCTAAGCTGGGTCTGGGGCCGTACCTTGACTTCGTGGTTGCCTCTGAGGAGGTGGGTAGTGACAAGCCCCACCCCCCCATTTTTCTGAAGGCTCTGGAACGGGCGGGAGTAGCAGCCTCAGAAGCTATTCATGTCGGCGACCAGTATAACATAGATATAGCTGGCGCCCGCGGGGTTGGCATCAGTCCGGTGCTTCTTGACCGCTATGACCTGTACCCCGAGATCACAGACTGCCCCCGCATCCGCACCCTCCCCGAGATAGTTAACTATATTTGAGGTAACCCCATCCCCTTTATCCCCTTCCCCTTATCTAAGGGGAAGGGGAATTATATCAAAAAGAGGGGCTTCGCCCCTCTTAGACTGCCTATAATAAATGCTTTTTCTAGGCAAAGTTGTTTAGGATTGTGGAACGGCTGCATCATCATCCTTTTCTTCTATTTTCCCCCACAAACCTTTTGACAGTAAACGAGATACTTCATCCATAAATCCCTTTCTATATCCTGTTGTTGAAAAGTGAAATGTTGCGCAATGGCCATCCCGCTCCCAATCCTCTTTTTTAGTTCCGCCCCACGGAATTCTTTTATTCCCCTTGAGTTGGGCATATTGACTCAATGCTCTTAAGCACTGAAGAACCCCCTCATCATCGGTCTTAATAGTTACACTGTAATGATATTTAGTGTGTTGACTCATATCTTTCTCCTCTGTTTGCAGTCTATGCACTTTTGCATAACATCCATATATTCGAACTTTATTATATCACCCTACTCTCCTCACCACCCCCTCCAGTACCTCCCGCCACCCCTCCCCCACACGCCTGGGGTTTAGTCTTATCTGGCTGGGACTTATTTTGACGCCGTCGGGGAGGGGGAGTGACCGTTGCTGAGGGGTGAACTGCATCCCCTGAAATAGCCTCAGGATAATCTGCCCTTCCTCGGTGGAGATGGACTCAATGCCAAGTCTGGCGGCCAGCACCTTGATCTTCACCGCATAGAGCAGGT
>CAZNSC010000032.1:0-24061 GCA_964575695.1 uncultured Dehalococcoidales bacterium | reverse complement strand
GGTAAGACCTGAGGGGGTGAATATCATCCGGTGAAGACGAGAGGAAGATGAAGAAGGTTCTGTGCATAACGTCAGTGACACTCGTTGCACTCATGTTTGCATTGGGCTTGTCGTCTTGCGCCAGAAACGTGGAATCGCTATCTTACGCGGCCATAACAGCCCCTTCAGCCGTCTTAGTGTACATCGCCCAGGATCAGGGCTTTTTCGACGCCAATGGCCTCAGCGTACAGATGAAAGAATACCCAACAGGTGTAGCGACCACCGAAGCTCTCCTGAAAGGTGAAGTGGAAGTAGCTTGGTCGGCCGAGTTGCCCTTTATCACAAGGGCATTTGCTAAAGAAAAAATCAGCATCATAGCTGTATCCACCAGGTTTAGCGACCAGTACCTATTCGGACGGCAAGACCACGGAATTGAAAATATCTCCGACCTTAAGGGAAAAAAAATAGGTGTTCCCCTTAAGACTATTGCCGAGTTTTACCTGGGCCGTTTTCTTGAATTGAACAGTATGAACATAAAGGATGTATCTTTCGTCAATGTCTTGCCGCCACAATCGATGGAGGCACTGACCGACGGTGGCCTTGATGGGGTGGTTACCTGGGAACCTTACGCCAGCAGTATAAAGGAGCAGATGGCAGATAAAGCGGTAGTCTGGCCGGTGCAGAGTAACCAGTTAGGATATGGTGTCATCATGGCCCGAAACGATTGGATAAGCGGACACGCGAAGACGATCATCCGGCTCTTAAAGTCGCTGGCTCAGGCGGAGAGCTTCGTCGACCGTAACCCCGAAGCGGCCAAACGCATTGTACAAGAACGGATTAATTATGATGATGCCTCCATGGATACATTCTGGTCTGAGAACCAGTTTCCTCTTTCACTTGATCAATCCCTGATTGCAGCCATGGAAGACGAAGCGCGCTGGATGATAAGTAGCAACTTGACAACCGAAAAGCAAGTCCCGAATTTCAATGGCTACATTTACGAAGATGGCCTAAAAGAAGTGAAACCGGACGCGGTGAATATTATCAAGTAGGACTGTGGAAAATGATGCGAAGCCTCGTTACAATCGTGTCCATTGTGTCTTTGCTAGCGGTGAGTTTGGGGTCATTGTCTTGCGCCCGGCAAACGGAATCTATCACAATCGGAACACTTAACGGTATCAAGGACACCCTCATCTTTGTGGCTGCCGATGAAGGCTATTTTAACCAGAACGGTCTGAATGTCAGACTTGAGACATACAGCAACGGCGTAGCCGCGGTTGGAGGGATGCTGAACGGAGAGGTTGAAATTGCCTACGCCAGCGAGTTTGTCTCAGTCCAACAAGCGTTTAAGCGGACGGATTTCAGTATCTTCGTTGTTGAAGGACAGTCAACGGGAACTTTTGTAGTTGGCCGCAAAGACAGGGGTATCCAGAACGCCTCTGATCTCAAGGACAAGAGAATCGGTGTGCCGAAGGGGGCCATCCCTGAGTTCTACCTGGGCCGGTTCCTCAGCCTTAATGGAATCAGTCTGAGCGAGGTCGCCGTGGTCTATGCACAGCCCGCAAACCTTACCAGTTCTCTTGCCGCGGGGACCGTCGACGCCGTTGTCGCTGCTCCGCGCTGGTTCAAGGACATCAAAGGTCAGCAAGACGACAAGGTAGTCTACTGGCCGGCAGAAAGCGACCAACCCAGTTTTGACACGCTGGTGGCGACAAACGCGTGGCTGAAGGCGCACCCGGACACGGTCATACGTTTCTTGAAATCCCTGGACATGGCGCAGGATTATGTTCTTCATAACCCCACCAGTGCCCAGGAAATTGCCAACAAAAGATTGAACTGGGATAGTTCATTCATGGCGGAACAATGGCGGCAGATATATTTCTCGCTTTCGCTCAACCTGTCACTCATTGCGGCTATGAAGAATGAGGGGCAGTGGATGATTGCCAATGGACTGACTACGGAAGACGAAACACCTGATTTCTACAATTACATTTATGTTGACGGTCTGAAAGCACTAAGGCCAGAAGCAGTGAACATCGTCCGCTGAAGGGACGTATTATGAGAATTAGAACGCAATTCATCATGACCATGCTCCTGTTCAGTGTATTATTGGCGGGAGTTTCCGCATCGGCGATAATGACGAATCATCAGGTGGAAAAGGCAAGAGAACAGGAAGAGATAGCTGGCAGTATTGCCCAAGGGGCTAGCGAGCTAAGCTACCTGGCGAATGACTATGTCATTTTCCATGAGAGTCAGCAGCTTGAGAGGTGGCAGACCAGGTTTGCCTCTTTTTCAACTGACGTGTCCAGGCTTGAAGTCACCGTTCCCGAGCAGCAGGCGCTCGTTCGCAATATACAGGCGAACACCCGAAGATTAAAGGATGTATTCGACGGCGTAGTGTCCGCTATAGGGAGCTCATCCCAGGAGAGTGGGGCCATTGACATAGCCTTGCTACAAGTTTCATGGAGCCGCATGGCTGTTCAAAGTCAGGGCGTAGCCTCAGATGCTTCCCGCCTGGCTGAGTTACTGAATAATCAGGTAAATCAATCGCAGCAAACGAATACTGTCATTGTTATTGTTTTGATAAGTGTCTTCGTAGCTTATTTCTTGGTAAACTACTTAATGACACAGAGGCGAGCACTTGGGGAAATAGCAAATCTCCAGGCAGGGACTGCCATCATCGGCTCTGGCAATCTGGATTTTAAGATTGAAGAGCGGAGGAATGACGAAATTGGAGACCTATCCCGTGCCTTCAATAAGATGACCACCGATTTAAAGTCGGTTACTGCTTCCAAGGCAGACCTGGAGAGAGAAATTGTCAAACGCAGCGAGGTAGAGGAGGAATTACGGGTATCTAACGAACATCTGCAGGACCAAACGCAAAAGCTGGAAGAAGAGATTGAGGAGCGCAAGCGCGTACAAGCAGAGCTCGAAAGCATCTCCACCCAGCGCCAGCTAGCACTGGACGCTGCTCGCATGGGCTGGTGGCACTATGACCCCATAACCCGAATCTCCCGGTGGGATGAGCGCTACAAGGAAATCTTTGAGGTTACGGGATACGAGAAGCCCAACGATGAAATCCTTGCTACCCGTATTCATCCTGAAGACCTACCGGGAGTCCTGGCAAAAGTGGAGGCGGCTTTGGACCCGGTGAATCTGCAGCCATATTCAGCGGAATACCGCATCAATCTTCCTGACGGGTCGATACGGTGGATAGAGGCACACGGTGTTGCAGCGTTCGAGGGTACTGGCCAGGACAAGCACGCTACCAGTCTCATCGGAACCGTCGCTGACATCACCGACCGCAAGAAGGCAGAAGAGGAACTAGCTAGACTTAACCGAGCACTACGAGCTATTAGCGACTGCAACCAGGCTATTGTCCGAGCAAACGATGAACAGGGACTCCTTACCGATGTCTGCCGAACCATGTGTGAGGTTGTAGGTTACCGCCTAGGCTGGATCGGAACAATTGAGCATGATGAAGCAAAGTCAGTGAGGCCAGTGGCGTGGTACGGCGATAATAATGGGTACCTCACAACGGCAAACATTACCTGGGCCGACACAGAACGGGGACGTGGCCCTACGGGTATAGCTGCTCGCACCGGGAAGACTGACTTCTGTCAGGATTTTGTCACCGAGCCTAAAGCGACTCCTTGGCGAGACGGTGCACTCGCCCGAAGATTCCGCTCCAGTATTGCTATACCCCTTTTCGACAATGAGGGTAGCGTGTTCGCTGTCTTCACATTGTATGCATCAGAGCCTAATAGCTTTACTCCCCCGGAGGTCAGGCTCCTGGAAGAACTTGCCGGAGACCTGTCTTTTGGTGTTAATGCGTTGCGCACCCAAGAAGAACGAAGAAAGGCAGAGGAGGCTCTGAAAGAGAGTGAACAACGCTGGGCTACGACACTGGCCAGTATCGGGGATGCAGTTATTGCCACCGACGTCACCGGTAGAATCACATTTATGAATGCCGTTGCAGAAGGACTGACCGGCTGGACGTTTCAGGAAGCATCCGGCAGACCGGTTACAGACATCTTTAACATTATCAATGAGGAAACCAGGAAGGTCGTCGAGAGCCCGGCCGAGAGAGTAATCCAGCAAGGGCTCGTTGTTGGCCTGGCCAATCATACTATCTTGGTCAGAAAAGATGGAACGGAGGTTCCCATCGATGACTCAGGTGCGCCGATTAAGTATGAAGATGGCAGAATCAGAGGTGTAGTGCTCGTCTTTCGTGATATTACCGGACGCAGGTGGGCGGAGGAGGAATCAAGGACGAGTAGTCGCCGACTTGAGGCGGCTCTGAGTGCTATTGAGGGCGGAATTTATGACCATGCCGTACCACTGGACGAGACCACTTACCATAGTGACGGTTGGGCAAAGCTACTAGGTTATGACCACAGCGAGCTCCCTGCTTATAATGAATTCCTTAATTGGCTTTACGCACAAGTTCATGAAGAAGACCTTGAAAGGCTTAAACATGCCTACAATGACTTTGTCGAAGGGCGAAGTGAAAAATATGATGTTGAGGTACGTCTCCGTCATAAGCAAGGCCACTGGGTCTGGGTACGCGGGATTTCCAGACCTGTAGAGCGCTACACGGACGGTGGGCCGAAGCGTATCACAGGTATCATGTTCGATATAACAGACTTCAAAGAAGTAGAGCAAATAAAGGACGAGTTCATTGGTATGGTGTCCCACGAACTACGCACTCCTTTGACTATTGTGACCGGAGCTATCCATACTGCAATGCTGGAGGGGCTACCTCCTGAAGAATTACCCTTGCTTCTGCAGGAGGCTGCCTCAGGAGCTGACTCACTGGCTGGTATTCTTGATAACCTCCTTGAGCTATCGCGCTACCAGGCAAATAGGTTAAATCTGTCAGTCGCGCCTACGAACATAAAGCAAGTCATGGATGATGTTGTAGGGCAACTCAAAGGCAAATCTCCAATACACCAACTGACGGTCGACGTTCCAGATCAACTACCCTCTATGCAGGCTGATAAGATGAGGGTAGAGCGAATCGTGTATAATTTAACTGAAAACGCTATTAAATACTCGCCAAAAGGCGGGGAGGTGAGGATCACTGCCCGGCGGGATGGAGATTCTTTGACTGTCTCCGTGAGCGACCGGGGAATGGGTATTTCTCCTGAAGACCAGTCGCGTCTCTTTCAACCATTCCAGCGGCTGGAAAAGTCAATGCAACAAGGGATAAAAGGTCTCGGCCTGGGTCTTGTAGTCTGCCAGAGACTTGTGGAAGCCCATCATGGCCGTATCTGGGTTGAGTCTGAGGTGGGTAAAGGTTCTACTTTTTACTTCAGCATTCCCATGAATGCGCAGAATATCGACGATAGCTCGTCTGGGTCCTTATGACCCCGACTACCGGCCATCTGATTGAAGAACAGCCGAGATTCTCTTCGTCATCTGCTTAGGGGTGAACGGTTTAGCAATGAAGTCATTTGCGCCAAGCCTTAGGGCTTCCTCCCTCGATGAACTCCGGGCACTAAAAACAATGACCGGTATTTGAGAGGTAATCCTCAGTTTTTGAAGGGTCTTAAAGCCATTCATCCCGGGCATGAGTACATCCAGGAGCATTATATCCGGCTTTTCGCTCTCGAGAAGCTTGAGGGCCTCTTCTCCGCTACCAGAGGTGATAACATCATAGCCAAATACACGGAGGCTGGTGCCTACAATTCTCAGTATGGCTGCCTCATCATTCACCACTAGAACGCGCTTTCTCTGCCTTGCTTCCGGGTCTGGCACTTTAGCTCCTAACTCTGGTCGTCATGCGCTGGTCCCAAATATCTACTACTGTCAGCAATCTTGTATCAAAGATGATAATATCAGATCGGCCATCAAAAAGTCATAACATTGCAATCAAAATAGTTACAAAACTCTAAAGTCTTTGCTTACTAATGCTTGCTCTCATCTCGCGTGGTTGACATGAGCTGTTCCCCCGATGTCTCTGCTTTCTCCAGTAAATTCTTTATCTTCTTAGTAAGTTCCTCGGGCTTAAAAGGTTTGGCTATATAGTCATTAGCTCCTTCGAGGAGAGTCCTAGAAGAAATATCGTCCCGGCCGGTAAAGACGATGACTGGTAATTCGGAAAAGGTACGCAGCTGGGAGAGGACATCAAAGCCGCTCATTGGCGCCATAAGGATATCCAGAAGCATGATGTCAGGCTTGTTTGACTCCAGTAACTGTAATGCCTCTTCGCCGCTGGTTGTCGTAATAACATCGTAGCCGGATAGGCTCAGGTTTACGCGAACGAAGTGAAGTATACGCGGCTCATCATCAACCACAAGCACTTGCTTCCTATTTTCCATGGCTATTGAATTCTACGCTATTGCACGGCCTAATTCAAGAAACTGGCATTAGTTAGCAACTTCTGTCAAACTTTTGTCTATGCATAGTCTACAATCTGTTAAACAAAAGTGAACTTACCCCAGCCGGGGGGATTCGAACCAATTGAACGAATCTAGGTTCTGCTAAAAAGGTTATGGAGAAGATTGACAGTTGTATTTGCAAGCACAGCTAAGCGGCTGTACCTTGTTTGGAAGGCTTGTTCAGCAGCCAGACTCCAATGTTCAGGTATGAGGCGATGCTAACCCACGCAATGTAAGGAATAAGAAGTGCTCCTGCCCAGCCTGAAACTCGGAAAGAAGCAATTATCGTTGCCATGATAAGGAGCCACATCACAATAATTATTATGACTCCCCCCCTTTGACTTTATTCCGAAGAATATGATTGACCAGATAGCGTTAACTGCGATCTGTATCCAGAACAGGATGAAAGCAAGCAATGCACCATTAGTGGCTAATCCCTTTTGCCAGACAAGGAAGACCGAGATACCCATCAATATATATAAGGTGGTCCAAACTGGCCCGAATGCCCAATTGGGTGGCGTGTAAGGTGGCTTTTTCAGTCCAGCGTACCAATTTGGTATAGCTTTAAAGGTGAAAAGGCTTCCGATGCCTGCAGCGGCGAAACAGGCAAGGATACTGACAACAAGTTTGATTATATCATTCAAGCTCATAGGTGGCTTCTTGTGTAAGTACTCTGTGACTCCCTTGAGCAAGATTATAACAGATTACACTTGAAGTAATCTTGTTCCCTGAGCAGCCAGGAGTCGAGCTAAGGCCGGCAAGAGTTGTTTCTTTGCAAACAGAAGTTCCCGCGGGAAAACTTCTTGATTGGCTGGCCAGCCTGGATTCGAATCTTGGTGGTTCTGAGAGGGCTTAGAATGAAATACCGAGGTTCTGTCAAAAGATCTCATTTCAATATAATATGCTGGCGTTAGTTTTCCGATTGCCTTGTTTTCCTTGTGCTGTTACGGATCTTCTAATCAGCGAAGGACAACTCTAGAAACGCTTGAATTTCAGGGTGCGGAATAGTTGTGTTTGGTAGACGTGCAGGTCTCGAACCTGCGACACCCTGATTAAAAGTCGTGTGCTCTAAGATAGTAGTTGTGATTTTGCGCTCACGAAACGGTCAGAGTGCAAAGCAATTGTTTAGTATACTCCTAACGATTCCAAGCTATACGCGCTCCTCGAGTATAACAAACTTCGTAGCCAATAGTATACTTCTACAAAGGAGAGGGGGAGTTTTTTGTAAGAGGGGCGTTAGTCCCTCTTAGACATCCTCATTAACTGAGTGTCTCCAAAGGAGAGGGAAAGGTTCTCATAAGAGAGGCTAATATCTCTCTTAAACACCCCATTAACTGTGTGTCTTCAAAGAAGAGAGAGTTGTTAGATGTGGCAAAATTTGACTTCCCTTTGATTCCCCTTGTGTTGGGCGATAGGAGGAAAAGAAGATGAGATAGATTAATAAGGGTTTCTTGTGGTCATATTGGTTGAAACCTGCTATAGTCTCTAATGCAGATGCGGTACGCAATTATCGCTGATATTCATGCCAATCTAGCAGCATTTACATCGGTACTGGATGATATTCAGCAGCGGGGCGGGGTGGAAGAAGTGTGGTGCTTGGGTGATGTCGTTGGCTACGGCCCTGAGCCGCACTCATGTATTGAGCTCTTGTGCCAGTATAATCATGTTTGTGTCGCTGGAAACCACGATTGGGCGGCGATAGGCAGGCTGGATACCTCCGATTTTAATCCCGCTGCCGCTGCCGCCTGCCACTGGACAGCAAGCCAGTTAAGCCCTGAGGATATAAAATATCTGGAGAACCTGCCGCTGGCTGCACAACAAGATGATTTTACTCTGGTACACGGCAGCCCGAGGGAGCCTATCTGGGAGTATATGCTATCAACAAGCTGTGCTCAGGCAAATCTCGCCTACTTCCAGTCGCCATTTTGCCTGGTGGGTCATTCCCATGTGCCTCTAATATTTGAGTGTCGTGAAACTGGCGACTGTTCTCTAACTGAATTCCCGGAGGCCACCACGCTCAGGCTGGGTAAAAACCGGTTGATCATTAATCCTGGTGGCGTGGGGCAACCACGTGATGGCGACCCGCGGGCCAGCTATGCCATCTATGATAGTGAGGCCAGGTCTATCAGCCACTACCGCATTCCCTACGATATCGGCGTTACCCAGGCAAAAATGATGGAGCACAGATTACCGCTTCGCTTGGTACGGCGCCTGAGCTACGGGGTATAAAGTAACCTGTTTTACATCCGGGAAACTACCTGGAGAATCTGGTTTGCACACCCTATTTTGGGCATTATTGACACGGAGTGGCTAAAACGCTAAACTTATAGCTTGGAGTACCACAGGCTAATTAACCGAGATCCGAGAGGAGGTGATAGTCCCACAAGGTAAGACTGGAAAATTTGGCTTACTAAATAACATATGGTGAGGGGGAAAAATAGATGGCAAAGATACCGGACAAGATCGAGACCTGGCAGATGGTAGAGCCGGGTAAGCTGCTGAGAACGAGCGTCGATGTTCCCGAACTTAAGCCTGGGGAGGTGCTGGTGGAGATTGCCGGCTGCGGTGTGTGTCACACTGACCTGGGCTATTTTTATGATGGTGTCCGTACGGTAAGTGAACCACCCCTGACCCTGGGGCATGAAATCAGCGGTCGTGTCGTTGCCGGCGATGGTGCCTGGGTGGGCAAAGAGGTGATCGTGCCTGCCGTGATGCCGTGTAATAAATGCCCCATTTGTGCTGCCGGCAGGAACAACCGCTGCCTGGCGCAGAAGATGCCGGGCAATAGCATGGGTATCTACGGCGGTTTTTCTAGCCACATTGTGGTTCCTGCCGAGGACTTGTGTCTGGTCGAGGATAGAGGTGATATACCTCTTGCGAATCTCGCCGTCGTTGCCGATGCGGCAACCTCACCGTATCAGGCGGCAATGCGGGCTGAGGTTAAGCCTGGCGACTTGACCATCATCACGGGGGTTACCGGCGGTCTTGGTGTGTATGCCACCCAGGTTTGTTCGGCGCTGGGCGCTAAAGAAGTGATTGGCATTGCCCGCAACCCGGAGAAGCTGAAGCGAGCCCTGAACTTTGGAGCGACTCATGTTATTAGCTCGGTCGATAAGACTCCAAGAGATATCAGGGATGAGTTTCGCAACTACTGCAAGGAAAAAGGGCTGCCATCCAATTACGGCTGGAAGATTTTCGAGTGGACCGGCACCGGCGATGGTCAGGCAATTGGCCTGGAGCTACTATCATTTATCGGCAAGCTGATGATATGTGGCTTCGGGATGCAGAAGAATGAGTATTCATTATCTAGGTTGATGGCTTTTGATGCCGACATCATAGGCTCATGGGGTTGCCTTCCCAAGTACTATCCCGAGGTTCTTAAACTCGTCCTGAACAAGAAGATACAGATAGAGCCGTTTGTGGAAACGCGACCGATGAGCCAGATTCAGCAGGCATTTGAGGAAGCCCACAAAGGTGGGCTGATAAAAAGGATAGTCCTAACTCCTGATTTCTGAAAAAGTAATAGTGGAGGGAGAAAAATGGCTTTAGACTGGGTACCAAGAGATAATGTATTAAAAGACCACCAGATTTTCGGCGACGAGCACTTTGGCACTGAACCGCCGTGCACCGTGTTTGAGAAGAAACCATTGGTTAACCCGAATACTGGGGAAAAGGTCGATGGCCTCTATACGGCGTGGGTAACCATCAATAATCCGGCTCAGTTGAATTCGTATACTACGGAGATGGTCAAGGGTGTTATCGCCGGAATGCATAAGGCATCCATGGACCGCAGTGTGGTGGCTACCATATTCACTGGGGCTGGAGACCGGGCATTCTGCCCCGGTGGCAACACCAAAGAATATGCTGAATACTACAGCCGCCGACCCAGGGAGTATCGTGACTACATCGACCTCTTCGCCGGTATGGTGGATGGCATTCTGAAGAGCCGGGCCCCCGTGATCTGCCGCTGCAACGGGATGCGGATTGCCGGTGGGCAGGAATTAGGGCAAGCCTGTGACCTCACTATTGCTGCCGATACTGCCATGTTCGGGCAGGCAGGAACAAGGCATGGTTCCACGCCAGATGGCGGTTCCACCGACTTTCTGCCGGTGATGCTGCCGACCATAGAACTGGCAATATGGAACTGTGTCTCCAACGAACAGTGGAGCGCCTACAAGATGGAGCGGCTGGGCTTAATCACCAAGGCACTCCCAATCAAGAAAGATGACAGCGGGAATTGGGTAAGAGACCCCAGGGTTATTACCGATAAGTATGTTGACAACGGTGAGATTGTCTACGGCGAACCCAAGCCCGGAGCCGGATTTAAAGAAGGAGCGGGCATACTAAAGGGGCTGAAGACGGACTGGTCACTATTAGACGGCTTTATTGACAAGGTAGTCTGGACCTTCGCCAACCTGATGCCACTCTGTCTCATGAAATCCATCGAAACGGTACGAGTGAAGAAGCGGTTCTTCTGGGATAGGACCAAGATGGATGCTTCCTACTGGCTGGCAGCCAATATGAACATGGAAGCCTGGCTTGGCTTCAATGCCTTCAACACTGAGGACCTGACTGGCTCCCGGGTCATAGACTTCATCAAGTACCGCAAGCTCATTGCCGAAGGCAAGACTTTTGACGAAGACCTATTTGAGCAGGTTCTCTTTCCACCCAAGAAAGAATAGCCTCGTCGGTTACAAACTAGCAGAAAGCCCGGGATATTTTCCCGGGCTTTCTGTTTTTGGCTTGACAAAGTTGTTGGTACCAATTAGCATTTTGTTGAGGTCGTGCTAGGCGGGGAGCTAGCGGTGCCCTGAACCTGCAATCCGCTATAGCAGGGTTGAACTCCTGCCTGAGGCTGTTGTTTTGTGGGACGGCTTAGGTTAAGCGGTGCTGAAGGCTGGGTCCTACGCGGCAGAGCCCTACGAACCCCGTCAGGTCTGAGAGGAAGCAGCGGTAAGTGGTGGCTTCTGGGTGCCGTAGGGCTGCCTGGCTGGAGCTGGCTGGCCTAAGTAAGCCATGAGACAAGGTCGAGGGCGGGTGCACGACCTCATCAATTATTATGGGGCGGGAGCTGGAATGGTGGCGAGAAAGGCGGCCAGACAAGAGCCGCTTTTGATTGAGATAAAGAGGTTACTGCGCCGGCTCGGGCTCAGGGCGAGAAAGGGGCTGGGGCAGCACTTCCTCATTGATGACCAGGTGCTCAAACTGATAACTTCGGCGGCAGAGCTTACCCCCGGCGATGTTATTGTGGAAATAGGTCCCGGCCTGGGGATACTGACCCGGGAGCTGGCCAGGCAGGCCGGCTGGGTGGTTGCCGTAGAGATCGATAGAAAGCTGGCGGCCATCATAAGAGAGGGCCTGACTGCTTCTGACAATATTACCGTCATCAACGGCGATATACTCGCCATTAGCCCTGCTGACTTGCTGAGGGAGCCGGGTGAAAGATTTCCTCCGGCAATAAGCGGCTCGTCCCGGTATAAGGTGGTGGCTAACCTTCCGTATTATATTGCTTCCGCGGTGCTGCGCCATTTCCTGGAAGCGCCGGTCAAGCCTCAGATTATGGTGGTCATGGTGCAGAAAGAGGTGGCTGAGGCGATTGTGGCCGGGCCCGGTCAGATGAGTGTGCTCAGTGTTAGTGTCCAGTTATACGGGGAACCGGAAATAGTGAGCTATGTGCCGGCTCGGTGCTTTTACCCGGCACCGGCGGTTGACTCGGCGATACTGCGGATTGACCTCTATCCGGAACCGGCGGTGGCGGTGGCTGATGAGCCAGGCTTTTTCAGGCTGGTGCGGGCTGGCTTTAGTGCCTCCCGCAAGCAGATAGGCAATTCTCTGGCTCAGGGTCTGGGGTTGTCCAAAGCTGAGGCTTTATCTTTATTGGAGGCGGCGAACATCGTTCCCCGGAGGCGGGCGGAGACATTGACCATTGACGAGTGGGCACAGCTGTGGCAGGTGTGCACCCGTGATGGAATATTGGCATGCTGACTGTTCTAGCGCCAGCCAAATTGAACTTGACCCTCGAGGTTCTGGCAAAACGCCCTGATGGCTTTCATGAAATTCGCAGCGTTGTCCAGACTATAGGCTTATGTGATACCCTCCGCTTTCGTCTGGGCTCAAACATCGAATTTAGGTGTGACGAGCCAGATTGGGTTCCAGAAAAGAGCCTGATATCTAGAGCCACTAATGTGCTCCGGGAGAGGACGAAGTGTTCTAAAGGAGCGACCATAGAGGTTAATAAGCGTATCCCCCTGGTCTCCGGGTTGGGTGGTGACAGCAGTGGTGCCGCTGCCGCCTTGCGTGGACTCAATGACCTTTGGGAGCTGGGCTTGTCGCCGGAGGAATTGCTGGCATTGGCCTCTATGTTGGGTTCAGATGTGCCTTTCTTTATTTACGGGGGCACGGCTTTGCTCCAGGGCAGGGGTGATATGATAACCCCGCTGCCGCGGCTATCTGATATGTGGGTTGTTCTGATGCTGCCGCCGGTGCCCAGGATGCATGGCAAGACGGAACGAGTTTATGCCAGCCTGAACCCCGGCCACTATACAGGAGGGGAGATTACGGATAGATTGATGGCACGGCTGGCTGAGGGCGGAGGGGTGACACCATCTGAGCTGTTTAATGTGTTTGAGAGCGTTGCCTTTAATAGCTTTCCCGGGCTTGAAGGATACTGGGGACAGTTTTTGGAAGCCGGCGGCAGTAGGGTTCACTTGGCCGGCTCTGGCCCCACCCTGTTTACGCTGCTAAGAGATAAAACACCGGCGGAAGGGATATACCGGCGTCTTCAGCAGGCAGGGCTGGAGTCTTACCTGGCGGAAACTTCAGCCGCATGTGCGGAATAGACTGAACAGTCTGTGATATAATCAAGTGAGGAGGAGGTCTAATATGAGCAACACGCTGGAGAATTTAGATGCAGCCTTTGCTGGAGAAAGTCAAGCCAATCGGCGGTATCTGTTCTTTGCTGAGAAGGCACAAAAGGAGGGTTACGCTCAGATAGCCCGATTGTTCCGTGCCGCCGCAGAGGCAGAGACAGTTCATGCCCGTAATCATCTTGAGGTCGCGGGTATCGGGACAACTAAGGGCAATCTGGAGACAGCCGTCAAGGGCGAGAACTACGAATTCTCTAAAATGTATCCCAGTTTCATCGAGCAGGCTAAAGCGGAAAATAACAAGCGGGCTGAAATTAGTTTTACTCACGCCAATGCGGTAGAGAAAATCCATCATGACCTGTACCAGGAGGCACTTAAATCCCTTGAGGAGGGGCAGAGGCTGAAGAACGAGCCTTACTTTGTCTGCCAGGTTTGTGGCAATACTGTAGCCGGTAGACCCCCGGAGGCTTGCCCTATCTGTGGTGCTCCTCACGGTAAGTTCAAGAAGGTGGGGTAGGCTTTTTTATCTACCTCACTCCCTGTGTCTCCCTCATGCGAAAAACTTCATCTACCTCTTTCGAGAGGGGGAATTAGAGAAAGAGGGGCTTCGCCCCTCTTAAACACCCGTCAGGTGAGACTTTTCAATTTCTGCTAACTCAAAGCAGGGAGAGTCAGAGATAGGCGAGACCTCCTCGCACTTACCTCCGGGTTCAACTTCGTAATTAAGGAGAGTTTAAGAGAGGCTTTGCCTCTCTTAATATAAAAATTCCCTCTCCCCTTGTTAAGGGGAGAGGTATAAAGGGTGAGGGGTTTATGACCAGTCACAAGAAGATTGGGATGCCCATAACACCTTACTCTGGGTTGGAGAGGCAGTTGTTCTTCCACTACTGATTCTGTTTCTATATCTCTGCCTTGGTCTGTTCCCGCTTTTAGTTAATCTAACCACCCCTTAACCATCTCCTCCTCCCCCCATTTACTCGTTACGTTCCCATCCAGTCGCGCCTCATGCAGCAGGTTCAGTGTTTCTTTGATGTGGGGACCGGGGGCGATGCCCATTCTTTTCAGGTCGTCGCCAGTGAGGGCGGACTTGACATAACGAAGCTTGTTCAGAAATAGCTGGATGTGCTGGTGAGCCAGCGGAGATTCAGCGGCTAGCGAGTTGGCGGTAATTGCCAGCGTGGTGTAACCGTGGAGAAGGCGGTAGATGCGGCTCGGGGTAAGTTCCGGGTTAGCCAGCGACCGCAGTGCGGACTTGAGGCTGGTGGTATCCCGCAGGGTTTGGGCTAGGGATTTGGTTAATCTGAGGCGGGAAATCAGTTGCTCAGTCTCTTTCTCAGTCAGCGAGTAGGCGAGAAGGGCAAGGTAAAGACCAGCCGGGGGTGGGTTGGGGGAGGTCAGCTCGCGTGCCTGCTCGAGTTTCTGAGCCAGCCAGCCATTACCCCTTAGAGATGGGTGTAACCATCTAAGAACACCAAGCTCCTGGGCACGGCGCAGGGTTCTCTCCGGAGATTCTTCCTTCAACATCAGTTCCAGCTCGTGGCGCATTCGGTCGCCGCTAATAGTGTCCAGCATTGGTGTGTCACGTTTGAGCAGCTGGAGGGTGGTTGGCTCTAACTGGAAGTTCAGCCGTTGCTCATAACGCAGACCACGCCAAATACGAGTGGCATCATCAATGAAGCTTTTGTCGTGCAGGACTCGGAGGAGTTTATGCTTCAGGTCATCCTCGCCCCGATACAGGTCAATTAGCCTGCCGTAGTCTCTGGGACGGAGACAAATCGCCATCGTGTTGATGGTGAAGTCACGGCGAAAAAGGTCATCGCTTAATGAGCCGGGCTTCACCATCGGTAGTGCCCCGGGTTTAGCATAGGTTTCGGAGCGGGCGGTCACCAGGTCTATGCTCCATCTATCCCACTGGATTTTAGCGGTGTTGAAACGGGGATGGGTGGTGACCTTACCCGGCTTAATCTGCATCAGCCTCTGTGCCAGGTCTATGGCGCTGCCCTCCACTACAAGGTCAAGGTCAAGGTTGGTTCGCCCTAAGAACAGGTCGCGAACAATGCCGCCAACGAGGTAGATACTCAGTCCTTGACTGTGGGCAAACTCGCCAGTCAGGTGGAGAAAGTTGACCAGCTCTGGCGGTAGCTGGTTTTCAATCTTATGGGCTAGGTTAGTCATCCCTGGCATTTCGGGCATTTTCTTTCTCCCCGATTATAGCACAGGTTGTCACGACTAAACTCCTCACCCTTTATCCCTCTCCCCTTCATAGGGGGAGAGGGAATGAATTTCTTGAAGGGGCTTCGCTCCTTTTGATTCCCCAATTCAAGCAACCTTTGAGTTCTGATGTAGACAGGCTGGTTCTCTTCGTGCTAAAATAACTATCTGAAAATTCAGAACATAGTTGTCATTGACGGCATTGTAATTACCCGATAACCAGGGCAGGTAGTTCAGTTGGTTAGAACATCGCTCTGATAAAGCGGAGGTCGCTGGTTCGAGTCCAGCCCTGCCCACCATAGTGGACGGATTAAAGAACTCCCACCTTTTCTTCCGATATACCCTGGGGTAGAAGTGGCATGGTATAGGGCAGCAAGACTTCATCGCCAGTCATCTTTACCTCTTTGACGAAGCTCGTGATGAATGACTTTCTCTCGGTCAGTGAGCTTTCCTTGAGCCCCTTACCCTTAATCACTCCCTTAAAGATGGAGACTGCTATGCCGGCTTGATTCGGGTAAGGCTCAAGCCTGGGGCGCTCCGACGTTCAGGGTCTGTCAGCGTGCTGAGTGCGGCGTTTACTGGATGGGGTGTGAAACAATGCATATCAGGTGGAGTGCTGTCAGGTTGAGTGACTATGGATGAGATTGAGGAACTTACGAAGTCAATAGAAGCGACTCTTTGGCACATTCGTCAGAAGCTCAGAAGCCCACCTCCTAATTTCATGAATGTTAACACTCCGCCAAGTCCCTGGTCAATTCCTGAAGGCCCAAGTCCACCAATGCTTTTGGATAGGGCTTGCCTGTCTTGAGGTCCCATCCCATCGCCTCGAAGTACCCCCTTTTCAAAGCATCATAATCGATACGGATGCCAGCAGCCAAACCGGCAGGCGCCGGCTCCATCACTCTTCTAGGCAACCTGAAGTCTTCTGGCAGCAGACCTTCACGCGCATTAAATGCCTGTCGTAGGGTTAAGGCCCTTTGCCCTGCAGTCAGCCCTTCAGCCCAGCCAAAATCCCATCCCGTTACCGCGGCTATGAATTCGGCTACAGGCACAGCAATGAATAGTGCCGCCAAAGAACAGAGTCCACCATTGCTGAGCAACTGAAAATAACCGAACCCTACGCTATATGCCTGTCCCTTTTTATCGTAATCCCCATAAATGGCCGACTTAGGTACTTGCAGTGCCGGATCAGAACCCAGGGATTTGCCTTGCTCAAGTGTACCTGCCGGACTGCTCAAACTGTGATGGCCAGGATTAGCATCAACAACATAGCCGGCACCGCGGGCTGGGTTAAGTCTTGTATCATGCATGGCCAACTCCTGCCCATGAACATGCATCGCATATTCTTCAGAACCTCTGCCAATTCGCTCCGCCGCTTTCATTGTCCCATCGGCAAGCACTTCGCCGAATCCTTCTCGCCGGGCTATCTTCTCCAATAAAGAAATCGTCGTCGCCGTATTACCCCAGGTAAGATCAATACCGTCTGTTTCCTTCTTGCCGATGATACCGCGTTCATAACATTCCATGGCAAAAGCAATAGCGGTACCTGCTGAAATAGTATCTATTCCGTAAAGATCACAGAGCTCGTTCGCTCTAATTATTGACTCCACATTATCATTCAGGCAAAGAGTGCCCAATGCGGCTGCGGTTTCATATTCGGGCCTATGGACCTCATCTCCAGCAAAAGGGCCCTCCCTTACCCTGAGAATAGCTCCACACGCCACAACACAGCCGTGGCATCCGTACTTTCTCACTTTGTACTTCTCCATCTTGTCACTATCTAGACTGGAGCAGGTAGGCATTGCTTCGTTGCCAGATAACCTCCAGTTCTTAATGGCACAATCACCCATAGCTACTAAGTGGCTGACGTCCGCACTCGTTCCGAACGCCGTTAGGTTTTGCTGAAAGCGACTCGACTGAAGGGTCTTAGTATAATCCTGTCTAAGAGATCTTAACTGTTCGGGCTCAGCTACATGTACCTTCCCATTGCCCTTCACTGCTATTGCCTTCAGATTCTTGGAACCCATCACAGCACCCACGCCAGCTCTGGCGGCTACTCTCCCCTTTTCGGTGACTATTCCCGCTATCAACGACTGCATCTCACCGGAGGGACCGATACAGGCGATTCTTATCCTGGAATCACCTAGCTCTACGCGTAAACTTTCCTCAGTTTCGGCGGTGTCCTTGCCCCATAGGTGAGAGGCATCTCTTATCTCAGCTCTATCGGAAGAAAGCAGCAGATATACTGGCTTAGCTGAAGCACCCGAGAAAAAGACAGCGTCATAGCCAGCCGCTTTTAGCTCTGGACCTAAGGAACCACCCGAATTTGAATCTGCCCAGGCGCCGGTCAAGGGGGACTTCGTGACTACGGTGTATCTCCCACTCGTTGGTACTGGAGTCCCGGTTAAAGGTCCAGTGAGAAACCCGAGAATGTTGTCTGGCCCTAGAGGGTCTACCTTGGGCTTCATACGCTCGTAGAGAACCCGAACACCCAGACCAATTCCCCCGATAAAATCTCGATAAATGCTCTCGGGCAGTCTTTCCTCCTTTATCGATCCATTTGCCAAATCAACGAACAGCACTTTACCCATGTAACCGCCTAACATCATAACCCTCCTCTCATCCAGAATTTCATTTTCTGGACATCAATGAAGACTATCCTTTTTCTGAGATTTTCTGGAGCATCAAACTACAATAATCAAAATCCACCCCGCCTCAGAAGACTGATTTTTGTGCGCGTATATATGCTTATTCCTATTTCCGATTAGATCTCCCAGATAGGTCTCTATTAGTTGCTACAGCGCCGCAGTGTAGATTTGAACAATATCCTGCCGAGTAACCAGACGTGGGTTATTTGCCTGTATCATAGGGCTCCTGCTTTGAATAGTAGCCTCTGCCATACCGTCTATATCATTCTCTGTTATTCCCAGTTCACTCAATTTTTGTGGCATACCTACATCTCTGGAGAGCTTTTTCACCGCCTCTATCGCTGTTTGTGCTGCATCCATAACATGGAGACCCGCCACTTGCTCACCCATCATCTGTGCAATTTTGACCAACCTTTCGGTACAAGCTATCAAGTTGAATTCCATGGTATGAGGTAACAGCAAGATACAAACTTCTCCATGAGTAATATGTGCCCTCCTGGTCACTTCGGAGCTTAGTATGTGTGCCATACCCGTACTGCTGCTCGTCGCTGCCCCCATAGCCATGGAGGCGGCCACGGATAGCTTGTACCTGGCTTCGGGATGTTGGCTACCTTTAGCATAGGCCAAGCGTAAATTATCAGAAATCAACTTTATGGCAGACTCAGCAAAAATTGACGAAATAATATTAGCTTTAGGACTAATGTAAGACTCAATAGCGTGGGTTAGAGCATCCATCCCCGTATCGGCAGTGACCCTTTGCGGCAAACCCAGCGTCAGTTCCGGGTCTACGATTGCTGCGTTAGCAAAAAGATGCCTGTCAAAAACCAGCTTCTCCTCCCCATCCTCATCGTCGTGATAAACCCCTGTCCTGCTCCACTCACTACCTGTGCCTGCGGTAGTGGGAATTAGCACTTTAGGAAGAACCTTATCTATGACTTTGCCACTGACAAAATCATGGAAACTCATGTCATTAGCTACCATTACGCTTACTGCCTTTACAGTATCCAAAACACTACCACCCCCAACACCTATGAGGAGGTCATAGTCACCCTTCTTTGCGACCTGACTACACTTCTCCACAATACCAGATGGCGCACCTGGCATACAGCCGTCAAATGTATCAAATTTACATCCCACCTTCTCAAGTGATGATTCTACGTTATTAAGCAAGCCTGCTTTGGCCAAATTAGAGTCCGTAATAATCAGGGCGTTTGTTGCTCCTAGTTCCGTGGCGATATCTCCAATGTTCTTACTACTGTCCGTACCTATTACCGTAACTGGCACTCTTAGAAAGAACGTATTCAACATTTTACCCTCCTCTTACTCTTGGTAATGTTGTCGATTTCTTGAAATATACCCTGCAAACTATTGTCTATTGACATTGCTAAGAGTCTAACTTAAGCCCTGTATTCTGTCAAGCCAATATAGGCTGCCTCAGATAGACCGGTTACACTTAATAGCAGACGAAGGGTATTGAACGAGTATATGTATATTGCAATTTCCTTGCATAATCTCAAATAGAGGGCCCGTCCTCTGGTTGACACGATTGGGTACTGTGATATAATCTGTGAAGGCTCCAATTGTACTAAAACGGCTTAAAGCACTACAGGTCTGGCAAAATAACGCATGGGGTTTTCACCAAAACAATATTAGGAAAGAATAGAAAAGGAGAGGAGATATGGGTTTGAGAATAAGGGCGTTACACACTGGTGATGTGGGACTCGATTGGAGCTGGTTAATCTTTGCTTACAAACCAGGTAGAAAGAGTTGGTGCCCGATTAATTGCTTCCTAATTTTGGGTGGCGAAAAGCCGATACTGGTTGATTCAGGTGTTCGTATAGTGCCGGGAATGAGAGAGTTCCAAAAGGACAAGCTGGCGATAGACTCAGATTTTTCTGTCATACCGGAACAAGATATTGTAAAACTTGTCCGAGAGGAGGGGGTTCAGCCCGAGGACATCGGATACATAGCTCACACTCATCTCGATATCGACCATGCTGGACAGGACGATCTATTTCCGAATGCTACGATAATACTGCAGAGACGAGAAATGGCGTACGCTGGAGGGCACTACACAGGGCATTGTGTCGATACACCTTGGTTTGTTAATAACTATGATAGGATAGACTTTATCGATGGGGATATCGAGTTTTTCCCGGGAATAAAGTTCGTATTGGCTCCCGGACATACGGGCGGACACCAACATATTGAAGTCGAGACAGAGAGTGGAAGAACAATATTGTGTGGTGATACCTGCTACGATATGCCCATGCAATTAGAGGGAAAGCATCCGAGCGGCAGGATATGGCCTCCCGGCAACTTCTTTAACTGGGAAGACTTGCAGTGGCAATTACGCAAGCTGAAGGTAGAGCTTCAGAAGGGGACCCTTGTTGTACCAAGTCATGCCTATGAAGCATACGATCGATACGGACTTGGGAAGAGGCTAGGAAATAAGAGAAGGGACTACGAGGGCTTCGATTCCTTCGACAGTGCCATGGAGTAAAAAGTCACCTTGTGCCGAGCTGGTCAATAAGAATAGTAACTTACCCATGCCACAGCGCGGTCGGTGCTGCATTTGTGCAGATGCAAGAGTCTTTAATCTTATAGATTGTACAGGTAATAACTGCGAAAGAATTAATGAGCACCTTATGGCAGAGTAACTTTGAATCCATCTGAACCATTACAATTTAATCGTGCAAGGAAGGTACAAGGCTGGATTTGATTATGAGGGAGCTAGTAGAAGTTGAAACTATTGTTTGGGAGGCGAGAATATGGAATAACAAATTTAAATCTGAAGCAATATGCTTTTGACTGCTCATTAAAGGAGGGCTAGGAGTTGAAACGCAAAATATCTCTGGTAATCACTGTATTCATGGCTGTGCTTTTGCTGGTTCCTGCACTGGCCACAGGTTGTAAACCTAAACCAAGCGGGGAAATAGTAATCGGAATGATTGCCGAATTGACGGGATTTTTGTCTGTTCCGGGCATACCTGCTATGCAGGCGGCCACAACGGCGATGGATGTGGCCGGCTATCAGGTGGACGGCAGACCAATTAAATTTGTCGTAGAGGACGGTGCAACCGACCCCTCTGTTGCTCTGGATAAGGTGAGAAAATTAGTCGAAACCGATAAGGCCTGCCTCATCATCTGCCCCCTTTATGCTGCTAGCGCTCTGGGAATCGCGCCCTATCTTGATGAGGTAAAGGTGCCTATGATATGCATGATAGAACATCCACTACAGATTCTGGATCATAACTGGGTGTGGCTTACTCAGGGAACAATGTCACAGGAGAACTACCCCATGGGCATCTACGCATATAAAGACCTGGGCTATAGGAAAATATCGCTTCTGTATCCTGAGGTTTCAGGTGGCGCCGAGTTTATGGAGGGCTTCAAGAAAGGGTTCACTGAACTTGGCGGGCAGATTGTTCAGGAACAAGCGTTCCCACCTGACGCAATGGACTTTAGCCCATTCATTTTGAAAATAGTGAAGGACGCTGATGCATTAATGACCTTTCCCGTTGGTGCACAGCATTTTCCTTTTTACAAGGCGGTAGGCGATCTTGGGTTCAAGTTGCCTATTTTGGAGGGTCCCTCGGAACTAGCCGCGGCTAAGGTTCTGGAGGCAACAGGGAATGTGGCCGTGGGTACTAAATTCCTGGCGGAGTACCATTATATGGTTGATACTCCGGGGAACAAGGAATTTGTCGACGCTTATCAGAAGCGGTGGGGGGACTTCCCCACCCATGTCGCTGGCACCACCTATTCAACCATGCAGATAGCCTTAGAAGCATTGAGAAAAACGGGTGGTGATACCTCGCCCGAGGCACTGGCCAAGGCCCTCGATGAAATTTCGTTCAACACTGTTCGAGGTCCTATGAAGTCAACTCCTGACCGTGTATGGACTGTGAGTAATTTTGCCTTTGAGGTCGTAGAGGCTAACGGTCAGCCTGCCTATAAATATTTAGAAACATTTACGGTTGCGGCTAAGAAGGTCGGGGGAGAACTGGAATTATCCTTAGTCAAATAAATATTTGCGTTAGGGCCTTGTAATGATTCCCCCCTGCACGGTAGCGTTTGGCAATAAGGAGGGAATAAGGCGCCCGGGGGGCAATATGCCTTTGTGAATATGCCTTTGTGATGGAAATTTTATCGATAAGCCTTTTGACTGGCATTTCATACGGTATAGTACTATTTCTCATTGCCGCCGGTCTATCGCTGGTTCTCGGCTTCATGGGAATCCTGAACCTTGCCCACGGTGCCATATTTATGGTGGGCGGCTATGTCGGCATAACCGTGGCCAAGGCGACTGGGAATCTCATACTTGGTATTTTGGCTGGTGCCTTCGCCAGTGGCCTGCTCGGCTTACTAATAGAGCGCGGAGTTCTGCGTCACCTTCGCCAGCAGGTGCTTGAGCAGGTATTGGTAACCTTTGGCTTCGTCTACATGATTACCAATGCCACTCTGTGGATTTGGGGAACAGATCCTAAGTCTGCTTTCATACCCTCTATCCTGGCTGGTTCCATTTCTATCGGAGAATTCCAGTTTCCCGTTCATCGTCTTGCCATCATCATTATTGGGGTGGCAACGTGCTTTGGTTTATGGTGGTTGCAGGAGAAGACCAGGCTTGGGGCCATTGTCCGGGCGGGAATGGATGATGCGCAGATGACCTCCGGGCTAGGCATAAACCTCACCCCTATCACCGTAGGTGCCTTCGCTTTTGGCTCAGCTTTAGCCGGGTTTGGTGCCGTCGTTGGCGCACCATTGCTAGGTTTTGTGGATCCCAACACCGGTACTAATATGCTTTTTGTGACACTGGCGGTGGTCATTGTTGGTGGCGTGGGTTCGGTGCAGGGGACTCTGGCTGGTGCTCTGCTGATAGGCACTATTTATATTTTGACTAACACTTACTACCCACCACTTGCTATATTCACCATGTACCTGCTCGTGGTACTTATTTTACTACTCAGGCCTCGCGGACTTCTGGGTAGAAAGGTTTAGATAGAGGGCGAAGGGTCGATTATGAGAATAAATAAGGAACAAGCGTTTAGGTTTGTGCCCTGTATGATCGTCGCCTTATTCATAGTGACATTGCCCGCGTTTGCTGGTTTGCCTATTGTAAGCCTGGTCACAAAAATTTTTATTTTTGCGTTGCTTGTGATGAGCCTGGATTTTCTGGTTGGCTATTCCGGGCTCTGGTCCTTCTGCCAGGCGGCCATATTCGGGGTAGCCGCCTATACCACCGCCATCCTGATAACCAAATACGATATTGCAAGCTTTTGGTTTACTGCGCCAGCTAGTTTTCTTGCAGCAACGCTTGTTTCGGGTATCTTAGGTGTCATAGCACTTCAAGTGTCGGGAATATACTTCCTATTAATCACCTTTGCTCTGGGGGGACTAGTTTGGGGTGTTGCTGTGAGATGGACGGGGATGACTGAAGGTTATTGGGGGTTGACTGGCATACCATATCCGAATTTTGGTTTCTCCTGGTACTCACCTGTTGGCATGTATTATCTTGTTCTGACAGGTTTCGTCATATGCTCTCTGTTGTTGTACCTATTTATAAGGTCCCCTTTCGGACTTAGTTTGCAGGGGATTCGGGAAAATGAAGCTCGAATGCGGATTTTGGGTTATAATACCTGGTTATACAGGTTTATCGCCTTTGTGGTAGGCGGAATGTTTGCCGGGATAGCCGGAATACTATATGTACATTATAATGGACTTATTAGTCCTGCCGACATCCATATTACTGCCTCCGGTTTCCTATGGCTTATGTTAATCATCGGCGGCACGGGGACGCTGTGGGGGGCTCTAGTCGGAAGTTCGGTGATACTATTGTTACAATATGTGATAAGCATAATCACACCAGAGCGCTGGCCATTGATTGTTGGCGCTTGTTTTATTGCCAGTGTCATGTACCTTCGCGGGGGGATTTTCCCTTACCTGGCTAACCTGTGGGCGAAAGTAAGGCAGT
>CAZNSC010000031.1:22649-24719 GCA_964575695.1 uncultured Dehalococcoidales bacterium | reverse complement strand
GCCTATACAAATTGATGCTGTCTATAGTACATTTGGGCGATAGTGCAGGGGCTTAATCTGAATTATGATGAAAATGGGGGGCTTTATTCTATTCCTGAAACATTTGCCTTGTTTTGTCAATACCTTAAATTCGCTGGGATTACAACAAATAAACAAAGCAGTCGAAGACTTGGTGGAGGGTAATGAGCAATATTACTATCGCCATCGTTGATAGGTCAGAACTCTTCAAGGCTGGTGTACGCCAGCAACTTTCAGGGCAACTGGACTTCAGGTTGATGGATTGCGATCCAGACAAGGAGCCGCTGAAGTTCATAGACGCTAATGCTGTTGATGTTGTTTTGTTAGATATCGGCTCACCTATAGCACAGGGCCTGGAACTCAGCAGGTCAATCGCACAAAATTATCCAAACACGAGAGTCATAATTCTCAGTTCATACTTCAGCGACGAGGAGCTTTTTGAGTCGCTTAAGACAGGAGCGGTAGCATACATTGACAAGAGAACCAGCACCACAGAGTTCGTTAGCACGATAAGAAGAGCAAGTCGCGGTGAATACCCTATTAATGACAGTGTAAGTGCCAACCCCGCTATTGCTGACCGCGTAATAAGGCAGTTTCAAGAAATCGCATCAATGGGCCTGGTTAAAGAAAAGATAGCCAGCCCTCTTACTCACAGGGAATTACAGATTCTCAGCTGCATTGCCAATGGTGGCACAAATAAGCAGGCCGCCAATATGCTGGGAATAAGTGAGCAAACAATAAAGAATCATGTCAGCGCAATACTGCGCAAGCTCAATGCCAACGATAGAGCTCACGCTGTTGCCTTGGCTATCTGCAATCAGTGGGTTGTGGTAGATAACGAACTGGTGGGAACGAATCGGTGACGCAGTCTTCCCACATGTGCTGCGTATCGCAGAAAACAGGGACAGAAGGAGATGGAGACTGTCCAGCGAGACCGATGCCAAGAAAATCGACAACGAGGCCAACCATATCAAGCAGGCGGCATGCTTGATCCAATGATGGAGGAGGTATCAGACGGTAAAGAAGAGCGCCAAGAGCGAAGAGGAGACCGGAGGGGGATGCTACACAATGATATGGTCTGAGTAAGCCTTACTGTAGATTACTTTTTCCTAGCCGGACACGGGACTTATTACCTATTGAATCCTGGCGGCTCAAATGGGATATTAATACCGTATTCTAAAGGCTACAGAATAGATAAGAGTAATAGACTAACCAAAATAAACAATTTGGAGGTGACCAGATGAAACTAGTGGTTATTGGGTTTGGGCAATGTGGTAACAGAATCGCCGACGAATTCTCTCGATTGAACAAGAAAGCGCGTCATGAATGCGGCATTGAGATAGTCACGGGGGCTTTTGCCGTGAATACGGATGCCGCCGATTTGAGTGGTCTGGACCATATAAAGGCCGATTATCAGCACCGGATTCTAATAGGTGCCGGGAAGACCGGCGGTCACGGTGTCGGTAAGATAAACGACCTGGCGTTTGAAATAATCAGAGCCGACACTGACAAGATATTTGATGCGATAAGGTCTAGCCCACACTTTCACGAGTCAGATGCCTTCCTGCTGATCGCTGGTGCGGCAGGCGGCACTGGATCCGGTTCCCTCGGATTCGCTACGCAGCGGATAAGAGAACGTTATGGAGATAAACCGGTTTACAATCTCATTGTCTTGCCTTTTGATCATGAAGAAACGACCGAGGAAAGGACAATCTATAACACCGCCACCTGCCTTAAAACAGCAAGTTCTGTAGCCAATGCGGTAATCCTGGTTGACAATCAGCGCTATATTAAAAAGGACTTCTCTCTGAGCAACAACGTAGGCAGGATTAATACTCTGGTTGTTGAACCCTTCTACAATCTACTGTGTGCCGGTGAAGAAAAAAGAAGCCGACGTATCGGCACCAGGGTGCTTGACGGCGGGGATATACTTCAGACCTTGGCTGGCTGGACAGCTATCGGTTATGGGCAATCAGGAGTACCGAAGATTAGATTGCCCTTCGGGCGAAATCGCAACTTCCTGACCAAAAGCACAGAAAGCCACAGGGGGAT
>CAZNSC010000031.1:0-22639 GCA_964575695.1 uncultured Dehalococcoidales bacterium | reverse complement strand
ATCAAGCCCTGAGTGAGCTATCAATTACCTGTAACCCAATCGATGCAAGCCGAGCTTTATACTTGCTGTCAGCACCAGCCAATGAAATGAGTATGGACCTGGTTAAGGAACTTGGCGATTCTCTCAGAAGTCTAGCGCCAAATGCCGTCATAAGGAACGGTGATTACCCTAGAGGTGGTGGGGTTGATATTACCGTAGTCCTGTCTGGCCTTCGTGATATAGAAAGGGTGAAGGAATATTATGATAAATTAGCCCTCTTTATGCGTGAGGCGGAGAGGAAATACGCGACGGTTGATAAAAAATGGGATAGACTTGAGGAAGCAGGGAAACATATACCGGCATTATTGTGAGTGTGCGGTGCCATCTAAACACCGGGATAAGGTGTGGGAAACGCTTATCCTGCACTGTGTCACGCAAACCCGTGCTAAAAGGCAATCAGTCCATCGCATACTGAGTGACTGGAAGCAAGCATGATGAGTAAACGAGTGATATTCGATAATGTCCTGTCCGAGGCAAATAGCATAATGGCTGGTATAAGGAGCTATCCTAAGCGGAGGAGAGCAAAAAGACTGTATAAACAGTGGGCAGAAAGGACTGGCCTGCAGCCTGAGGTCTTTGCTTCTGAAGGTGCCAAGACCAAAGATGCTCCTCTTCAATTGGTTACTGCTGATAGACCCGGCAGTAAACTTTCCGAGACCCGGGAAGGCCGCACTCAGGACAAGAGGTTCAGCGACATTCCTCATGAGGGCCCGATCCCTGAAGATATCAGAGCTAGTGCCAACGAAACTATTGGCGCCTACCCCGAGTCTAATAGCGGGAAAAAGCCCCGCAAAGTTGCCATGTTTGTGATGGCAGAAATTGACAAGGAACAACTGAAGGTAGCTGTACTTTTTGTGCTGCTTGGGGCCTCTCTCGTCATATTTTGTTTGGGCTTCATTATGCTTATCGTGTACTCTTTGGGCCTGTGACAAACAGACGATTATCCTCAGTGTCATACCCGATACCGTTAAGAACATCCACATGATATCTGATTCCCCGTGCCCGGCGAATCAAAGCGGTAGATTGCACATCCATCTTTTTGTTATCCTGTAATATTCGGCCGGAAAATTGCTCCGGGGCTGGTCAGGAAATTCTGCGTACGCTGTGATAAAATACTGCTCACACGAGTGAGTAGCAGGTCATTAGCCGTGGATGAGCATGAAAACAAGATATGGCTAATGAGGAAAGGGCTGAGATTTGGGGAGAAAAGGCCGGAGAAATGCTCCAGATTTGAGCTCTAAGACGAATTCGATCAAGAAGGAGGGGCATCGTGGCATTTAAAGACTTCAGGGACTATCTTGATAGGCTAGAAAAGCACGGGATGCTGTTAAGGATAACAAAGGAAGTTAGCCCCCGCTTCGAGATTGCCGCCGGCATTCGCAAGATTTCCGACACTAACGGTCCGGCACTGCTGTTCGAAAACGTAAAAGGCTACCCCGGCTGGAGAGTGGTTGGCGGCCTGTTTGCGACAAGAAGGCTGACGGCTTTCGCTTTAGAAACTGAAGACGATGAGAGCAAATTACTGGGACGTTACCTCGAGATTGGGCAAGAGTATCTCAAGCCCGTTGTGGTATCTTCAGCTCCGGTAAAGGAGGTGGTCATCAAGGGGGACGATGTCGACCTGACAAAACTGCCGGTTCCGACTTATTGCGAGATGGATGCCGGCCCCTATCTTACCGCCGGTGTGGAGATTGCCAGAGACCCGGTAACAGGAACGCAAAACGTGTCAACCCACCGAAGGCTGATCATAGATAAGAATAAGACAGGTCTGTACCTGGCTGTTCCCGCACGTCATCTGGCTAACATGATACGCACCTCTGAGAAACAGGGGCAAGGACTGGGGGTAGCTACAGTAATAGGTGCCCATCCCGCCTTAATGGTGTCCAGTATATTGCAGCCGCCTCAAGGGATTGATGAGATAGAAGTTGCCGGCGCCATCCGCGGCAAGCCCTTTGAGGTGGTCAAATGTGAGACCATAGATGCCCACGTTCCAGCCGATGCTGAGATGGTGATTGAAGGAATAACGGTGCCTGGGGAAAGGGTAACTGATGGCCCTTATGGTGAGTTAGCAGGAAATTACATATCGATGAGCAACTTCGTAACGCAAAGTGGGCAGCCTACAGGCGATGCTTATGTAGTAAAGGTCACCGCAATTACCATGCGCAAGGATGCCATTTTCCAGGCCTTATTGAACGGTGTACCACCTGCCGAAAACCACTACCTGGGGAAATGGGCGGAGGCGGCCATTGTTTACCGAACAGCGACCCAGTTGGTGCCCGATCCGGGAGACATTTGCGGGGTTAACAAAACCGATGGCTCGGCAGGTTTCCGCTACATAATCAGTATACGAAAGAGGGCGGAATCCACGCCAAGAAATATTATTTACAGTGTATTGGCCAAGATGCCACTGGCCGGGTGCGTTATAGTGGTGGATGAGGACATTGACATTTACGATCCTTTTCAGGTCGAATGGGCCATAGCTACCAGGGTTAGACCTGATAGGGACATTATCATTCTTCCGCCAGCGCCCGCCCAACCTGAAGCATTGACAAGTACAGCGGCTGATATGTATAAGTGGGGCATCGATGCCACGGCACCCCTGACGAAGGAGCCCTGGCTATACAAAAAGGCTGTTCCACCTGGGGTGAGCGAGGTGGATTACGTCTGAGTAATGCGGGCCTGAAATAGTATTGTACAATATTGAACTAGCTGGGGGAATGCCTCTTACTTTTCAAGAGTTCGTACAGGTGCACAACGTTCATGCGCTCTATCCTTCTTGCCACATTCTCATCACCAACTGTCACAGGGTAACGGTCGAGTAGGGAGATCTTGTCCTGGGACTCCTCTACACTCATCCCCTTATCTATTGCCGCACTGACGGCGTCTATCCAATCCCGAATAAAACCACCCATTTCGGTGAGGGAACTTCGACCACAGATACTGCCATGTCCAGGAACCAATACATCTGCCTCCAGTTGCTGCATTTGTTTTAGTGAATCCAGCCATTCGTAGGGTAAGGCCTCGCCAAGGAAAGCCTGTCCTTGGCGAATCACATTGTCCGAAGTGAAAACCACTCTTTCCTCGGGAACATAGACCGCCACCTGGAAAGGAGTATGTCCCGGCATGCTAATAAGTTGAAAGGTATGCTTACCCAAGTAAAGAGTAATCTGCCGGGAAAGGGTAATAGTGGGTGGTCGATAGCCGAACCGGTCCACAACTGGGAGGCCTTCTGGGGCTTCCGCCTTAAGCATATCCTTTAACTGCTCTATTGGAGCGGCCAACATCGCCATTCTGGTTCCCTCATGCGCTATGACTATGCCCTCAAAGAAGTAGTTGCCCGCGAAGTGGTCAAAATGAGGCTCCGTGTTTACAAGAAAGCGAACTGCACCGTGTCTGGCAATCTCATCCCGCCACTTTACTGCGTCTACAGGCATCATGGGAGTATCGATCATCACCACTCCTTCACTGGTGACTACAAAGCCAGGGTTACACCCGCGAAAGCCAGTCTCCACATAGACATTGTCTGTAATCTTCTGTACCATGTTCCCCTTTCCATCTTCAGTGAGATTGCCCAGTCGTCCGGGCAATTGTCTGCCCGGGTCACAGCATTTAGGCTACAAATAGCCAAGAGACACATCCAGAGAGCAATGCCCCGCCCGTGAAGTGCTATTATAACCCTTTATGCGTGTCATAAGCAAAGACCTCGCTTCTCTGAAGCGTCCTCCAGGGGAAAACTTTAGAATAATGACGTCTGCCGTTTGTAAATATTGCACACACTAAAGGCATATCTTTGTCCTGGCATTACCAATTGATAACTAAATCCCAACAGCCTTGACATGAGTACCTATGAGAACTATAATCTCCTCAAACCAGAAACCGTAATGGCTAATACCAAGCAGGGAGAGATAGCCCGCGAGCAAGGTGCAAGGTGCACCGGCAATTCCTGAAATTGTTCCGAGAAGGGTAACAATGGACACTGTGAGACAAGGCTTGGAAAGGAGAATTATCGGTGGGTAAGAAAGACGTAACCAGCATGAGGGGTACCCTCGACTTCCTGAGAGAACAGGGGGAGCTTTTGGTCATTGAGAAAGAGGTGGACCCGATACTGGAGATGTCCGGGATTGAAAAGGCGCTGGAGGGTGGCCTTCCCATTCTCTTTGAGAACATCAGGGGCTATCCGGGAATAAGGGACATCGGCAACTTGTTTGCCAGAGAAGAGACCGCAGCCAAGATATTTGATGTGGCTGACCACAGGAAGTTGAAGTTCAAGTGCCATCAGGCAATAAAGAACCCGATACAGCCGAGGGTTGTCAGAGAGGCACCCTGCCAGGATATTGTGATCACAGACAAGATCGACGTCATGGCAACACTGCCCGTAATTAAGCACAGTGAGAGAGATATTGGGCGCATTCTGGGTAGCGCTAACATCCTGCTTACCGGGAAGTACTTCGACAACGGGAGCGAAATTGTCTTCAAACGGATGCATTTCCGGGGCAAGGATTGGGCGACTATATTCTCTCCACCGGGCACCCTTCTTGGGCGTGCCCTGGCCAGATTTAAGGGAGAGAAGATACCGGTTACCCTGAACATCGGCCCGCCTCCAGCAGTGCTGCTTATGGCAGGAGGCGGAATGGTACACACCATACTACCCTACGGCACAGATAAGTTAGCGATTGCCGGGGGAATACAGGGGTCACCAGTCGATATTGTTAAGGCGAAGACAGTCGATGCTTATGCCGTTGCCAACTCGGAATGGGTAATTGAAGGCCACATTGATACCACGGAGAGGGTGTGGGAAAGTGAGGAGGCAGAGAACATAGGAAAGGGAATGGAGGTACCGTTCTTCCCGGAGTGGCCAGGATATCTGGGGAGGTCATACCGGGTTAACAAGTTCCAGGCTACTGCCATAACGCACAGGAAGGACCCAATCTTCTATACCCCCCTGGCACAATCATTTGAGGGGCACATCGTAATGACGATTATCCGAGACGCCGCTATATATGAGTTTTGTGAGCGGCTGGCCCCAGGGCTGGTGACCGATGTCCATTCGCTTCCCGGGGTCGCGACAACGGCGCACGTGTTCATCCAGGTCAGAAAGAGGGGTCGCGCCGACGAAGGAATGCAGCGGGCACTGGTAACCGCTCTGCTAGGCTCGTTATTGGCCATAAAGCTGGTGGTAGTCGTCGATGATGATGTGGACGTTTATAGTGCCGATGACGTGATCTGGGCAATAACCACCAGGGCGCACGCAGAAAGGGCGATAATCATGGGCGGCGGTGGTCTGATGATGGGCATGACCCCGGCGGAGAAGGTCGGTCCTGGTGGAGAGCCATTAGAGGCTGGCTTCCTGCTCAAAGGTGGGATTGGTATCGATGCCACCGTGCCCCTTGCTGCCAAGTGGCGATTTGAGCGGGCACATTATCCCTCAGATAAGGTGAACCTTAATAAGTGGCTGTCCGAGGCAGACATCGCCCGTGTCCAGGCACTCCAGACCGACTACGCCAAGTTACTAGCCAGAACAGGGCACTAAAATCGGCACCCTCTGAGGAAGGAGATAGACAAATGAGTGGACCTTTGGATGGGATACGAGTTCTAGAGTGGACACAGTGGGCCCAGGGATCCGGTGTTGGTGCGATGCTGGGAGATCTGGGAGCAGATGTGATCAAAATAGAGAACCCGCTCGGTGGAGATCCGGCCAGAGGTATGATACGGATGTCGCAGATGAGGAGCGCCCGCGCTGGTTATCTTAGTCGCAATTTCTTTATGGAGGCCTTTAACCGTAGCAAACGGGGTATCGCTTTGGACCTGAAACAAGAGAAAGGCAGGGAGGTCGTTTACAGGCTAATTGAGAAAGCGGACGTCTTTGTGCATAACTTCAGGTACGAAGTTCCCGAGAGGCTGGGCCTAGACTATGAAACCATGGCCCGCCATAACCCGCAGCTCATCTACCTCGAGGCCACGAGCTTCGGACCGGAGGGGCCAGACCGACTAAAACCAGGATTTGAGAACATAGCACAGGCAAGGACCGGCTGGCTTTACTTTGCCGGAGGGCCGGAGCTGCCTCCATTATGGCTGGTATCAGGAGCTGGCGGCGATTCAATCGGCGCTGCCGTGGCGGTCATAGCTGTACTGGCCGCCATTGTTGCTCGAGACCGGCTTGGCATCGGGCAACACATAGATACCTCCCTACTGGGTAGCCTGATCTACCTGGCTTCCTCTCCCTTCACCGCCAAGCTCCTGCTCGGTGAGGAGTTCCCGAGACGTGCCAGGGACAAAGTGGTAAACCCTCTGTGCACCTTCTACCAGTGCAGTGACGGTGGCTGGGTTTTCATCTACATGCTCCAGGCAGACAGGTACTGGCATGATTTCTGCCGGGTAATGGGCATCGAGCACCTTGAAACAGACCCGAGGTTCATAGACCTGGAAGCAAGAAGTCAAAACCCGGAGGCGCTGATACATATCCTTGACGATGTATTCGCTACCAGGCCATTGGCGGAATGGCTCGAGATTCTCAAGAAGGGCGGAGACTTCGTTTACGGACCCATCCAGACTGTTTCCGAGGCGATTGAAGACCCTCAGATACTAGCCAACAAATACATTACCGACTTCGACCACCCTGTCTTTGGGCCGGTAAAGATAGTCGGGATTCCGTATAAATTCAGCAAGACCGCGGCAACTGTAACCAGAGCCGCCCCAGAGCTTGGCGAGCATACAGAGGAAGTGCTTCTCGAAATGGGTTACACCTGGGAGGACATCGCAGAGATGAAGGATAAGGGAGTAATTCTGTAGCCCTTTTGACCGGGGAAGCCATGCCTGCTATTATAGCAGCATAATTTCCCAAGAAATCTGGAGGAGGGGGGAACGATGAGATAGGAAATAACACCACCGGACTAGAAGCTTATAAGGAGGGTTTAATTGAAAAGGAAGAAATTATTGACGTTACCGATCAGTATTTGCCTGGTTCTGGTGCTTGTGTTGCTGTCCCTGATGGCAGCCTGTGCCAAACCAGCACCGTCCCCATCGCCAACTCCCACACCAACACCGACTCCCTCACCGACTCCCTCACCAACTCCTACACCAACTCCTACACCACATGAAGAGGTCACTCTTCGTTTCTATACCGTGAGCCGGGTCAGTTATGTCCATATCCTGAGCGTTGGCCTTGCCGAAATCGTCAAGAAGACTCACCCCTGGCTCAGGCTAGAGCCTATCGAGGCGATGGGAACATCGTCCAACATAGCGATATTGCAGAAAGAACCGGAAAGGCGCACCGACACCATCATATTCGGCAACTCGTATTCCAATGATGACGCGATGAATGCTCGTCCCCCGTTCACAGAACCCTACAACGACCTTCGCTGCATAGCCACTTTCGGCACCGCCATCCTGGATGTGTACACCACAGACCCGACCATCAAGACCATGGCCGATATGAAAGGCCACAGCGCCGACTTCTCTCCAGCAGGAGCCACACCAGGCAAACTGTTTCCCGCGATGTTAGATGTTCTTGGTATTCGAGACCAGGTAAAGGTGTCCAACAGCGGCTGGAATGAAATGAAGGACGCCTTTATTGATGGCCTGGTCGATGTCGCCGTAGGGTCAGGCAGCGGCTATCCCACTACCGGATTCTACCCATCGGCACATACTGTGGAGGCGTACGCAGCCAGAAAGCCTACCTACATCGATTTCTCTCGAGAGTTGCTGGATCAGGCGGCCCTGGCCCTTGGCTACAAAATCTTCGCCTACGGGGTAATGGCACCAGGCGCCTGGCTTGATGACTACCAAGAAGAGTTTCCGTATGCCGCCCACGATAACGGGTGGTGGTGCGACAAATCATTAGACGAAGAGGTGGTGTACGAGCTAACCAAAACCATTGTGGAAAATGTGGACCAGTTCGGTGCTTACTACGAGACAGGGAAATTCATGAATCGCAGCAATATCGCCTGGGCACCGATAACTCCCGATCTGTTCCACCCCGGGGCCCTTCGCTACTACCGGGAGCAGGGAATACCAGTCGGTTTGGAGGCTGACGTCGGTTTGGACGTGACACCTATAGCCAAGTAGAGCAGAAACTGCTGATTTTGACTGATAGAGTGCTGGGGTACGGCAGAAAACACAATCGTACCCCAGCACCTTCTGAGCAGCACAAAAAGGCGAGGCATTATGTCCAAAAAGGCACTGGCAATATCGCTAGCTACAATCAGTTTGGCGGCGATAGCATATCATATGATATCAACCCAGTATCTCGTCGTGGGCAGTGCGGCCCACAGGGATATCCATCTGTTCTTTCTCCTCAGCTTGGTACTGCTGGCCTCGCTCAGAGAAAAAACCAAGCTGTGGCCAGTGGTGCTCATTATCTACGCCGCCGGTCTAGTAGCGGTGGGTTATATGCTTTTCTATACAGAGGAGCTGGAGCTGAGGTATGGATTGCCCACGGTTACCGACGCGATCATTGGGGGTATCCTTGTCGTGGTCGTTATAGAAGCCTGCCGCAGAGCCATGGGGCTGGCAATCCCAATACTGTGTGTCCTTTTCATAGCTTATGCCTTATTTGGTCACTACCTGCCCCCACTGATCCGAAGCTATAAGGTGGACTTTGATGTGGTGTCTTATCAGCTAGCCGTTGAAGGCGTCTCGGGCACCTTACTGGGCATATCGGCCAACTACGTCTTTCTCTTTGTTGTCTTTGGAGGCATTCTGCAAGCAGCTGGCATCTCGCGCCTATTCCGGGAGATAGGCATACTGGTTGGACGAGCCATAAAGAGCGGGCCGGCTATGATAGCGGTCGTCGGTAGTGCCATGATTGGTTCGGTAACCATGTCCCCCACCGCCAACATAGCTATCACCGGCAGCTATACCATCCCGCTGATGAAAAGGTCAGGCTATCAGCCCCACCAAGCAGGTGCTATTGAAGCCGCTGCCTCCACCGGTGGACAGATAATGCCTCCAGTCATGGGTACAGCGGCTTTCCTCATGGCCAGTATCACTGGCATATCTTATGTCAGGGTTCTCGGGGCAGCCCTGGTGCCAGCCATTCTCTATTTTCTATCCGTAGGGATCTACGCCCATCTGCAAGCCCTAAGGTTGGGTATCAAAGCTATACCGGGACAGGTTAACTGGCGAGAGTTAGTCTTGGAAAGCCGCCTGCTCTTGATCCCTGTCGGCATCATCGCTGGGCTGCTGATGATGCGTTTCACCCCGATGTACACCATATTCTGGGCGGTGATTGCCGTAATCGTGATGGGACTAATCCGTCCCAAGACCCGACCCTCTCTTCGCCAGTGGATAGATGGTTTCACCGATGGCGCCACCACCGGAGCTCGAGTAGGAATATCGCTGGCGGCGTTGGGAATAGTGGTCAAGGTTGTTGGTGCCACCGGTCTGGCACAGAGGCTACCGGGGATTGTAGACACGCTCAGCGGAGGTAACTTCCTGATAGCACTGGCTTTGATTGCCTTCGTGACCCTAATCCTAGGCTGCGGGATGCCCACACCAGCAGCATATCTCATTGTAGCCGTAACCACAGCCCCAGTTCTTGTCCAGTTGTTTGGGCTCTCTTTGCTCCAGGCTCACTACTTCGTTTTTTACTATGCTGTCATCGCGATGCTGACGCCACCGGTAGCCCCGGCTGCCTTTGTTTCCTCAGCCCTCGCCGGGTCAACCTTCATGAAGACAGCGGTGGAACAAGTGAAGCCAGCAGTCGCCGGCTTTATAGTGCCGCTAGCCTTTATCTGGATGCCCATAGTCTTACTTGAGACCGGCGGGAGCCTGTGGTTCCAAGGGCTTATGATCCTGTGCCTAATAGGTGCCATTCTCCTGCTACAGGCGGCTTTTGTCGGCTACTTCTTCCGAGGGACCACCGCCTTTGAACGAGCTTCGTGCGCCATCCTTGGCGTTATGATTCTCGCAGGCGTTGTATGGCAGAGTCTGCCGCTGGCAATCGGCGGGGTTCTGCTTGCCGTCATCCTGACTCTCTACCAAATACGCCTAGGGCACCGGTCAACTCAGACCAAAACTGCTGAAGATAGATTGAATAACTTTGAGTAAGGAGTAGCCGAAATGAAAATTGATATTTACGCACATATTATTCCAAAGAAATACGGGGATAGGCTGTATCAGCACACCAGGATGAAACTGCCGATGCTGGAGGGCAACCCCACGCTGGCAAACCTGGAAGACAGGTTCCAGATTATGGACAGGTTTGATGACTTGGCGCAGGTATTGATCCCGAGCGGCCAGCCAATAGAATCGGTTACCGGTGCCAAAGAGGCCACAGAATTGACCCAGATATACAATGATGAGCTGGCTGAGCTTGTCTCAAAATACCCCGCCCGGTTCCCGGCTGCGGTAGCTGTAATACCAATGAATGATATCGAGGCCGCCCTAAGGGAGTTGGACAGGGCTATCACCGAACTCCGATTCCGAGGAGTATTTATCCACACGCCGGTAAACTTTCCAGCCAAAGACACGACCCATCCCCCGGTGACTAAACCGATAGATTCACCCGAGTTTATGCCCATCTATGAGAGAATGGCGAAATACAACCTGCCTATCTGGTTACACCCTTTCCGGGAGTATAATGTCCCTGACTACAGCGTTGAAACCAGGTCAAAATATCAAATATGGCAGGTCTTCGGCTGGCCTTATGAGACTACGGTAGCGATGACTCGCCTGGTTTTCAGCGGTATTCTGGAAAAGTATCCCAACCTCAAGTTCATAACCCATCACTGCGGCGCTATGGTGCCCTTTTTCGAGCAAAGAATTGCGGCCATGTATGACTATTCGGAAATGCGTTCCGGACGTAAGTATAAGGAGGGACTGACCAGAAGCCCGCTGGAGTACTATCATATGTTTTATAACGACACGGCTATAAACGGTAGCACCCCCGGGCTTATGTGTGCTTACAAATTCTTCGGTGCCAAGCACATCCTGTTCGGGACAGACATGCCGTATGATAGCCAGGTTGGCTACGGTTCGACTAGGAAAACCATCGGGTCAATTGAGAGAATGGACATCACGGCTGAGGAAAAGCAGGCTATCTTTGAGGCCAATGCCCGCGAGCTCTTGCGTTTGCCAATATAGAAACTGTTATACCCACAACCGGAGACGCCGGAGGAAACTGTGGCCCTGGAGTATTTTGGCACGCCAACAGGGCCAACTCCTGTTTCTTCTTTCCCGAAAACATCCGGCAGCCCGCTTATGGTGCCTTATATGTGACCACACTCAGTTTGTCTGGACAGAGGTCACTTCCCTACACCGGCTGCTTCTTTCCTGGCATCAACAGCCACTTTTTCAGGCTAATTTAGTCAAGACACAAGTCGCAATGCCACAAGCAGAACGCCTGGTCCACCGTGAACTCCCAACACTGGCCCCAGTCTGGCACGCCTGATTCGCTCTTTTCTAAAAATAGGATCCATACGATCAGCCAGGCTCTCCGCTTCTTCAAATGTGGTGCTATACACAATAGCCAAATCCTGAATGTTCCTGGCTTTACTTGTGAACTGAACCAGCCTGTCTATGCCGTTGGCCCGGTGGCGGACTTGACCTGCCGCTTCTACCTCTCCGTCTTTCATGGTCAGCATAGGCTTAACGTCCACAAGTGAGCCTAATAGTGCTTTTGCCCTGCCAATGCGCCCACCTCGAGCCAAGTATTTGAGTGTGTCGAAAATACCAAGCATATAGATATTAGGAATAGCTAGGTTTATCTCTTCCACGATTTGTTGTAAACTCGTCCCAGAGCTTGCGGCGTTTGCGGCCACTATAGTTAACAGCCCCAGGCCCATTGTCACCAACTGCGAGTCCACCACCTCGATGGGACAATCCTTCACTACTAGTTCCTTACCCCGTAGCGCTGAATTGCAGGTGGCACTCATTTTACTGGAGATATGAACGGAAATAATCCCATCGGCCTCCTGAGACAGCTTATTGTAGACATCGGCGAAATCCTGTGGAGTAGGGGGTTCCGTTGTCGGATGGGTGGGGTCACGCGATAACCTCTGGTAAAACTCGTCTTCACTTATGTCCACCCGGTCACGGTAGACAGTGTCTCCAAAGTGCACATAGGCTGGCACCACGGTAATACCTAGCCCACCAGCCAAATGTGGTGGTAGGTCCGCAGTACTATCGGTAACAATCTTGAACGTCATAGACTAACCCCCTTTGAGACTGGACTGCTATAGCCCTCAGGGCTGAAGTTTACCATATTATTCATAGGCCAGTGTCTCCTGCACGCTCATCTTGGTGGCGCGGTAAGCCGGTAACAAGCTGGCGACAACTGAGACAATAATTACGATTGCCAGCCAGCCGATAACGCCGAGCGGCGAAAAGACGAAACCCAGTGGTTGGTCAAAAAACGCCTGTCCCAGCATAGCGTCGAAGAGCACGCTTATCGGTATGCCGAGGGGAACAGCTAAAGCCCAGCTGAGGACACCAATTAGCAGTCCCTCGATGACAACGACACCAAAAACCGCGCTGTTGGCGGCACCGATAGAGCGCATGACGCCAATTTCACGGGTGCGCTCCATCACGTTCAGACTCATCATGCCGGCCAGCCCCAGCGCACCAATCAGTGCTGTCATGGCTGCCATAATCAGTAGAAAGGCAATCAGGAAAGCGAACTGTCCGGCCCAGGACGAAGCGAGCGTATCTCTGGTCATTGACTGGCTAACCTTGATTCCCGATTCTTTGAGGCGCTCCTCCAGTGCTCTCGCCATCTCAGCTTGAGACTCAGCGTCTTTCTGCTCGGTGCGGACATATATCGAAGAAGCCAGGCCGGCCTCTCCCTTGACGCTTGAGAGGTAGTTGAAATCAGTGTAGCCCACCCGGTCAAAAGGCATAAACACGGTACCGACTACCTCCCATTCGTATTCCTTGTTGCCTATCTTGAGCACAAGCTCATCGCCTACCCGAACATCCGGCATATCTTCAACCAAGCTGCTGCTGAGAACGACGGCTTTCCGGTCATTTTCCTGCAACCAGCGCCCCGAGAGCAAGTCCGGCTGGATAAAATTCGAATTGAGAGGTAAGCCAACTACGGGAAAGGTAGCCCCTTTGGTGCCATCGGGCTTAACGCGTTGCACCAGAACCCCCGTTCGGCTTTCTACCTCGGTGACCCCGGGCACGCTCTCAGCTCTACGCTCAACCCCCTGGCTCTGATACTTACCGTCGAGGGACAGTTCAACTTCATAGTTGAACCACGTTTTAAGGACATTATCGCTCCAAGCCGTCAGAGAGCCGCGCACATTCACCACGGTGATAAAAAGCGCTCCGGCGATGGTAAGTGCACCCAGAGTCAGAACGAGGCGGCCCTTGCGGCGAAAAGTATTGCGTAGAGAAAGCAGTACCGGTCGTGGCAGACCCTGCAGCCGCAGCAACAAGCGGTCGAGCCGTCCAAACCCTCTCTTGCCCCCGATGCCATAGCTACTGAGTGCCTCGCGCACGGTCACCCGCACCCCACCGAGGACAGGTATCGCCGAAGCCACTATGGGCACCAGTAGTGCCGATATGAACTGCAAAAGGAGAACCGGCAAAGGCAGGTGGAAGTTGATGATATCGATATTGAGAAACCGCGTCACCACAATCGTGAACAGGTAGGCTAGTCCCATACCAACGGGTACCGCCACCACCAGCGCCAGCAGACCATAGAAGGTCACCAGCAAAAGATAGATACCGGTGATTTGTCTTCCTACACCGCCAATGGCCTTCATAATACCGATCTGGCGTCTTTGCTCCGAGAGTAATGCCGACATGGTATTGATCACCAGAAAGCCACTCAAAATCAGCGAGAAGATACCAATGAAGCCCAAGATGAGCGTGAAGCTCTGGGTGACTTCTTTCGCCCAGTGCTCACCCGGCTCACGAACCTGGACTGAATCAACGGAAACCCCGCTGCGTTGCAGCCGCACCTTGAGGTCGTCGGCGACTTTCTCCAGCTTGGCCGGGCTATCGAACTCGTCTCGGGTGACGAGTTCGAGCTGGTTGTAGGTGCCCGGAAGACCAAGCCACCCCAGCGTTTTCATAGAAACATACCCGGTTAGCTGCGGAAACAGGTTGGCCGGGACAGCGTTTAGATCGTGGACAGTACCGGCAACCTTCAGTTCATACCTCTGCCCGTTGGATAGCTCGACGACAATGCTATCGCCGATCTGGGCGCTGCTCGGTGAAACTGACGCACGCTCGAGCAGAATTTCGCGCCTGCCCGGTGGCCACGTCCCCGTCTCGGTGCTGATTCGGTTAAGCGATATATTCTCATAATCGTCATAGGCGTAAAGGCTCAAGTTGTAGGTTTTGCTCTCTTTTACCAGATTAACCAGGTAAACTGCCCGCCCCTGAGCATCGGCGACCTCTTTCTGGCGGCGGGCCCAGCGCACGAGGCCATCGTCAAAGGACTGTATGCTCATGGTAATGGTGGACGCATTGATGGCGCGATACTGGGCATTCATATCATCTACGAGCACTTCCTGAGTGATGAAAACGCTGCCGAAGGCGAAAACCCCGACAGCTATTGCCAGCACCACCAGGACTGTCCTCGTCTTGTTGCTCCACACGTCACGAATAACTTTGCGCCAGCGTGGGTTAAGCATCATCTCTTTCCCTGGTAAGGTCCAGGCTTTCCTTGAAGCGTTCCTGCGCAGTGCGGTCTATCTCTTTCCTGGTAGCCTCGGACTCAACGATAAGCCTGCCGAAGTCCTCGCGATCGAGGGATGCGACCTCGACATCACTGTCGGCGGCAGCACGGACAGTGGTCATGCTAACATCACCGCGAATCAATCCGATCTCGCCAAAATACTGGCCCCTCCCGATGCGGGAGACCGTGAACTCCTGCCCGTCACGTGTTTGCAGGTTGACCTCAACGTGCCCCTTGGTCACGAGATAGAACTTGTCAGAGGGCTGTCCCTTCTGGATAATAACCGAACCGGCGGGGTATTTCTGAGGTTGAAGCTTTGACGTAACCCAGACCAGTTGCTGTTGAGTCAACGCGGTGAACGTTCTGCCCAGGTACTCCTCAATAATCTCGCCATCGGCAATGATGACCGTGCGCTTGACACGTTTTGCCTGGTCGCTGTCGTGGGTGACCATGACGATCGTTTTGCCACTGGCTACCAGTCCCTCGAACAATTGGAATACCCGATCCGATGTTTTTGAGTCGAGGTTACCGGTCGGCTCGTCGGCCAGGATAATGGGCGGATCGTTGGCCAGCGCCCGGGCAATGGCGACCCGCTGCTGCTCGCCTCCAGAAAGCTGGGCCGGTAGTTTAGCGGCATGGTCGGCAACTCCCACCAGATCGAGCACTTCAAGTGCTCGTTTGCGGCGTTGGTGCGGTCTGTACATATTGCAGAAATCCATGGGGAGCATCACGTTTTCAAGTACCGTAAGTATTGGCAGGAGCTGGAAGAACTGAAAGACAATCCCTAGATTGCGACCCCGCCAGGTTGCCATCTCCCCTTCGTTGAAGGTGTGTATCGGACTACCCCCGATATAGATCTCACCTCTGGTGGGACGGTCAATACCAGAGACCATGTTGACCAGCGTAGATTTGCCGCTTCCCGACTTACCGATCACGGCAACGAACTCGCCCTCACCAATCGCAAGTTTGACATTTTTCAGGGCGAGGAATTCGCCGGCTTCGGTCTCATAGGCCTTAGAAACGTCTTGCACCCGGATCAGATATTCGTCATACCGGTGGATGTTGCCTTCCTTGAACATCTGCTTCGATAGGAACTTGAACACTGGAGTTCTCCTACTCTAGATTGTATGTCTCGGTATAAGCGGAATATTTTGGCCTCAGAAGCAACAGGCTATCCCATGAACCTTTAAGGTCTAGCCACTAAAAGGGTTATCGGTGGTCAACTGCGGCTTATCATGAACCACCACTATATCACCTTCGTTGAGCTCCTGTAAGACCGGCACCGACAGCGAAGGCAAAAACGTACTTCTGAGTATCGGAGCATGTGTCTCCCATCTTTGCTGCCCTGCGTGGTGCCTTAGCTGACCTACTACTTGAAATTAGCTTAAGCCCCCACGAATCCTATTGTCAAGCCTCCGCCCATCACCCCCTCAAATCCACCCCCGCTATCACAGAGTATGAAACTGGAAGCTCTTAATCTTCCAGCCTTTTTATTGCTAATCTTGACAAATTGTCCCCCTCTAATTAAGCTTTAGCGTATGAAATTCAACTTCCTGCGCAGGTCATGGTTACAAATACTGCTAGGCGGCATTCTGCTTTTTGTTATTACTGAACAAGCGCTCAGGCTAACCGGAAACCCCAACTACTTCCCGACAGTCCTCTTGCTAGGTGCTTTTGTGGTCCCGATTGCCTTTGTGGCATATTTTTACGAGCACGTGAGACACAGAGATATTTCCCTACCGGTGTTGACAACTTCCTTCGTCGTGGGCGGGGTCTTAGGTCTGATAGCAGCCGGTATCCTGGAATATGGCACATTACAGCGTTTGGGTATTCTGGAATTGTTCGGTGTTGGTCTGATTGAAGAAAGTGCAAAGCTCATATTTCCGGTGGCCATGTACATTGGTTGGAGATATAGGCATGAGGCCGACGGATTATTGTTCGGTATTTCTGCCGGTATGGGCTTTGCTGCTTTGGAGACAATGGGCTATGGATTGGTTTCCTTCATACAGTCAAGGGGGGATATTAACGTATTGCAGCAGGTATTGTTGATCCGCGGTTTTCTCTCGCCTGCCGGGCATGCTGCTTGGACTGGCTTCATCTGTGCTGTTCTTTGGCGCGAACGTGAAAGAAAAGGACATATAGCCGTGAACTCCGCTGTTGTCGGAGCCTTCGTTTTGGCCATAGTGCTGCATGCACTGTGGAATATAGTCAATAGTCTGGGAGGACAAACAATTATTATACTTAGCGTGCAGATACTTGGCAGTACAGCTATCGCTGTGGCGAGTCTGACTCTGGTTATCCGCCGTTACAGAGAAGCGAGAAGATCTCTAGTAAGCAGTGAGTAGTAAGTAGAGCACCCCCCACTCCCTAGAAGCCAACCCAGGCTACTAAGAACTTAGAAATCCCAACATTGAAATTATTGAGGATAAAGAAAGAGGATAAGTAAAATGAGGAATAAGCGGTATGATGTAGTCGTAGTTGGCTGCGGACCTGGGGGTGCGGTAGCTGCCAAATTCGCGGCAATTAGTGGAGCGGAGACACTCATAATAGAGCAGAAGAGGCAAATAGGTTTCCCCGTTCATGATTTCATGGCCATACTATATAGCAAGTCTGAAATCGAAGAGACTACCAGGGTACAGATTGAACCGGCGGCCATTTATTCTCGGGCTGAAGGCGTGGCCTATGTTTCACCTTCCGGAAAGGAGGGGAAGCCGCAACTTCTGCCCGACGGCATCTTCACCAACCGACAACTATTTGAGAAGTCCCTGGCCATAGCCGCAATTCGCGCCGGAGCCGAACTAATGCTGCACACCAGAGTCATCGACCTTGTTAGAGAACAGGGGGCGGTTAAGGGAGTAATCATAAGGAGTGGTTCTGAGACGATCACAATACCCTGTTCACTGGTGATCGCGGCTGATGGTTCTTATCAGCAAATGGTGCGTCTCGCCGGGATCGGGTTCCCTCGCCCATCGCTCAGGACAATCAGCGCTGCTATCGGGTGTGAATTTGCTGGTGTACAACGGATGGGCGGTCAACATGATAAAAATCTCTGTGAGATCTACCTGGGAGATTTCGCCGAGGGTTTCTACGCCGGTGTTGTTCCCTATGCCGATGACAGAATCAGCCTGGGAATCACCTTCTTTCCCAGTCTGGCCAAGCAAAGGAAAGACCTGAAACAGAAGTTTGCTGACCTGATAAAACATTTAGAGACGATCGGCAGATACGATTTCGGTAAGGCATCCCCGGTGAGCATGTTAGGTAGCGGCACTCTTACCGGACCTCCGGCGGCCCTGGCGGCTGATGGTATTATGCTGGTGGGAGATGCCGCGGGCAGACCACCGCTCGGCTGCCGTTGGGGGACATCGGGGATGTTCCAGGCTGCCTGGACCGGCCGGGCCGTTGGTGAGACCGCCGGCAGAGCCATCAAGAAAGGCGATGTTAGTGGTGCGTCGCTTGACGGGGAATACCAGAGAATCCTTGATGACAGTTTCAAAGGAGAGAAAGCCCCGGTTCTAAATGCAATGGCGGTGTGGAGAGAGATTATTACTCTAAACCCCGAGGCCCAGGACCGGGCGGTGGCGGAAATAGGGCAGGAAATAGCCACGCTGCACTTCTATTTCAAGGGTGCTTTGCCATTGCGGTCCTGCCTGGAACCAGTGCAGAGCTGGCTGAAAGAAAACAAGGGGAGGTGAATCCTTGGCTCTGATAGATATTGATACCGATGCCTGTGTTGGCTGCAAATTGTGCGTCCACATCTGTCCTCAGATGGTACTTGGCATGGCCGGAGGATATGTAGCTACCGTGATTGATGATAGCAGATGTGATCTTTGCATGGCGTGTGAAGAAGAATGTCCCGAGAATGCGATAAAGGTCGGCAGACAGGAATAGCCTGCTTCTTGTAGAAGGAAAGGGGGTATTATGGCCTATTTAGTTACCGGCGGGACCGGATTTCTTGGCTCTTACGTGGTGCGTGATTTGCTTAGAGAAGGCAAGGAGGTTGTCTGTCTTCAAAGATCGGGGGTTACACCCTGGTTCCGCGATATTGTCGGCGAGGATAACATACACAGGGTAAAGATCATTCAGGGAGATATCAGCAACACAATATGGGTGTTCGATTTGATTCGGGAGAACAATATCGAGCTGATCATCCATCTAAGCTACGCCCTGCCTCCGCTAAGTGAGCTCCAACCGGCATACGCCTTGCGTGTCAACTGCATCGGAGTAAACAACTTTCTCGAGGCGGTTCGTCTCTTCGGATTAAGGAGGCTCGTATGGACCAGTTCTACCCGAGCTTTTGGGCGCCTCGGGGAGATTTGGGATAAGCCCGTGGGCGGTGACGATGCTCTTTACGCGCCTGACGACTTTTACGGCGCCAGCAAGGTGCTAAACGAATTCATGCTCAAACTCTACCATGCCAAGTTCGGGACGGACAGCATAGGCATCAGGATGGCGCGAACCTTCGGCTTTGGTAAAACGACCGGCGGTGGGGCCACGATTACCCGGTTCTATCGAAGCTGCGCCCTGAACATTCCGGTGACCATCGGTGGCGCTAACTACACTACACCATATGAATACGTTGAGGATACGGCCGACCTTGTCGTCAAAGCGTGTGAGGTGCCGACCACCAAGTCGAGGATTTTTAACACCGGCGTTGAGCTGAGCGTCAACCAGCTTGTCGAGATCATTCGCAAGATAAACCCGGAGTGTCAGGTAACCGTGGAAGAGCGAAGAGACGTGGGAGAAGTCTTTATCCCTCCCTCGCACCCTAAGATAGATACCAGCGGGCTACAGGCCGAGCTTGGATGGCAGCCGAAATACTCCATAGAAGGGGGACTGAGGAAGATGTTCAGCAAATTCCGCCAGGATGAGGGGCTGCCGCCACTCTGACATGGAATTAGAATAAATACACATGAGCTATCTCAGCCTGCTCCTTACGGGGGACTGAAGTGCACACACAGAGTACGCACGATGGGTCAGGGAAAACAGAGACCTTCTTCTCGGTAATAATACCGACGCTGAACGAAGCAGAGACTATCGGCATCTGCCTCTCCAATATCAGGTCTGTGGGGCCCAATGTAGAAGTAATCGTCGCCGACGGAGGCAGCCGCGATGCTACTATTATGATTGCGGAGGGATTAGGCGCTACAGTTCTGCGCACTTACCCCTGCAGAGGACAACAGTGCAACTGCGGAGTCGCGATTGCTTCGGGGAAGGTCCTCGTCTTCCTGCATGCTGATACTATACTGCCCGCGGCGACGTTTGATAAACTTGCTGACATCTTTAATAGCCATGAGGTGGAAATAGGCAACTTCGGGATTACCTTCGACACCAAGCACTGGTTTCTCCGGCTGCTCAGTTTCCTGGCCCGCCTTGACATGGGCCTTTTTCGATTCGGTGACCAGGGCATAGTCATACGAAAGTCGCTGTTTGATGCGCTAGGGGGTTTCCCCGAATGGGAGCTCTTTGAAGACATGGCGCTCATTCGTAAGGCCCGAAAGAGAACCAGGATTCACCGTTTCCCCATGTCAGTCACCACATCGGCCCGTCGCTTCCTGCGGAACGGAATCATTCGACAACAACTGATCAATGTGTACTACACCATCCAGTACCTGCTAGGCACACCACCCCGGAGGCTCGCCGAAAAATACTACGGGCATAGGTTCAACCTATACGAGGCGAGTCTGGTGATCTTTCTGCGCTTACCCAGGCCGGGTGAAGTGAAAACACGCCTGGCCAGGACATTGGGTAGTGAGGCGGCGATGCAGGTCTACCGCGGGTGCGCCGAGCACCTGCTCGGGGAAACCGAAAAGCTGCCATCGAGCATTGTTAAGCATATATACTATACACCCAGGAAGGACGAGGAGGATGTGAAGCGCTGGGCCGGCTCGCGCTTCCGCTTCCGGCCGCAGGTCGGCAGAGACCTCGGCAACAGGCTCAAGACGGCCTTCCGCGACCAGTTCCGAAGGGGAATGGAGAGAGTAATTGTCGTCGCCACGGACGTGCCGGACCTGTCAGCATCGGACATCGAAGAAGCTGTTGTAGCTTTGAACGGGGCCGACCTGGTTATTGGCCCCAGTACCGATGGCGGCTACTATCTCATCGGTATGACCGAATTCCAGCCGACTCTCTTCGACAATATTTCGTGGAGCACGGAGGTAGTATATGAGCAGACCCTAGTCACGGCAAGAGAGCTGGGGCTCAGGGTTCATAACTTGAGGAGCCTTGATGACATTGATACTGAAGGTGACCTCCGCCGATGGGAGGCAAGGTCAGAGTCGGGAAAACATGAACGCATAACCTCGCTGAGAGAAGGGCGGGGAGTTCGGGGAAATGGGAAGAGTTGATTTCGTAGCTACCTTGAATAAAGCCGGTTTGTTACTCAGCCCGGTCTCTATCCAGACCTTATGGGTCAATATAACCAGGCGCTGCAATCAGGCCTGTGCCCACTGCCACGTCGGTGCTTCACCAGACCGTACCGAGCAGATGAGCCGGGCTGCCATAGAACGATGCCTGGAAGTGATCAGCGACCTCGAATCCTGTGAGCATCTGGATATCACCGGCGGGGCCCCGGAACTGCACCCGGACTTTGACTACATGGTCTCGGAAGCCAGTAAGATGAAGAAACGGGTAACCGTGCGCCACAATCTGACGGTTACTTTCGACGGCGACTCACGCTCAGGAGTCAGCAAGGAATACCTGCCGCATTTCTTTGCCGAAAACCGCGTGACAGTCCTGGCGTCATTGCCTCATTATACCGAACAGGTAACTGACCGAATAAGAGGCCCCGGAGTGTTTCGGAAAAGCATTGAAGCAATGCGACAGCTTAATGCCTTGGGGTACGGACTACCCGATACCGGGCTCGTATTGGATCTTGTCCATAACTGTGATGGCCCGGTATCCCCGGTTGAACGGGTTCACCTTGAAGCGGAGTTCAAGAAGACACTCTCTGCCCGGTATGGCCTCCTGTTCAACTCCCTGCTGACGGTTACCAACATGCCAATAGGGCGATTTCGCTCCCGGCTGAAAGCCCAGGCTGTCCTGGAAGAATACACCAGAAGGCTGGAGAATAGCTTTAGCCCGGAGGCGGTGGCCAGCCTGGTCTGCCGCTATCTGGTCAGCGTGGGCTATGATGGTCGTCTCTATGACTGCGACTTTAATCAGATGCTCGAAATGGAAATCGCCAGCGCTACGCTGCCCAGCATCTATAGCTTTAATCTCTCAGCACTACTCGACCGTAAGATAAGGTTCGGCCCTCACTGCTTCGGGTGCACAGCCGGGGGCGGCAGTAACTGAACAGGCCCGACCATGCCCGTGCTGGCATGACTGAAACAAAGCGGCCCTCCTTCACAAGACATCTAATGGTGCAGCGCCAATGACAAAGATATTGATTGAACAATGCGGAGGCACTATAATCAGATTCAGCCGCATAGTGCTCGCTATAGGCCACCGGCTCCTGAAGCCCCAGGATATTACCTACTCCGCATTGAGCACAGGCATGTCTACGGTCACCACCGTGCCCTTCCCCGGAGCAGACTCAATCCGGGCCAGGCCTCCCGCCAGTCTTGCCCGCTCCCTAATACCAATCAGGCCAAACTTTCCTTCATTTCCCAGCTCATCCTGCGTTGGCATAGCAAAGCCAACCCCGTTGTCCTCGACTCGTAGCTGCACCTTGCCCTCAGTGACTCCCAGGGACAGCGCTGCCCTATTCGCCTGGGAGTGTTTCCTTACATTGTTCAGCGCCTCCTGAGCCATTCGGAATACATTCAGCTCCTGCACCTCGGACAGACGCCTTCCCTGGTCCTGGACGTCTACAGATACCTCAATGCCCTGTTCTTCTCTCAACTCTTCGGCCAGCCACCTCAACGCAGGCCCCAGGCCCAATTCCTCCAGTAGTGGAGGGCGCAGACCGCCGATGAAGCGCCGGGTTCCCTCCAGAACATCATCTATGCTGTTCCGGACTTGTATCAGTCTTTC
>CAZNSC010000030.1:21119-24791 GCA_964575695.1 uncultured Dehalococcoidales bacterium | reverse complement strand
CAAGGAAGAAGTGTAGATATCGTTAGACGACCAATAAATAAACTTTACATCCAGCGTATTCCGGTCAAGCTCGTAGATGCCCCACTTTTCCTGTCCGGGCACTTTTTTTACATCAGGTGGGGTATTGCCGTCGCCAGCACAACCCGTTATGAACAGGAGGGTAGCCAGAACTACGGAGATAAAGGTGGCAAACCTTGCGCTTCTTCCTGCCCAGGATATTCTCATTTACCCAAATCTTAAACGGGGTTATAGCAGTTTGTAAAGTGGCCTTACCATCGCTTGACCCCCCTTTCGGGGCGTTCAAGGCTCTGAGCTTCATCATTATTCAGTTTTTAATGTCACAGTTTTGTAACTTTTTCGGGGTTGATTTTATGACTATTCAATATCCCACTCGATAGAATATAGAGGCCATTGGCTCGCAAATGGCCGGGGGGGGGTAGTAGCTCAACCAAAGGATGGAAAATGAATAGGATAGTGCTCGGTCTGTTTTCCCTTCTCTGGGTTCTACCATTGCTAGCCGGCTGCGCCGGTGCACCTCCGGGAATCGAAGCTAATCTGGGACAAGAGTTCTCACTTAACATCGGGCAGGAAGCCCGCATAGCAGGAGAGAATCTCCGAATCAGTTTTGAGGATGTCATCGAGGACAGCCGCTGCCCACTCAACGTCACCTGTATCTGGGAAGGTAGGGCTAGCATTCTCGTCCGGTTAACTTATGATAACATTACCTACAGGGTGGTCCTGAATGAGCCTGGTCTGACTGACCATGCCGTAGACAAGTTTCGCGATTACAGTATAACGTTTCATCTCAAGCCTTACCCGGGAGAAGACGAGAACACATCGAAGGAGGACTACCAGCTAGAACTTACTGTCAGCAAGCAGCAACGGTCTTCTTTCAGCAGAAGAGACCAGACCGAGACATGCGCTGCCGTAATAAGCGGCTTATTTCGCATTAACTAACTAAAGCCAAATTCAATCGTTAATATATATGACACCAGGCAAATTGAATATGAAGAAAACAATAATCCTTGCCCTCATCGCCATTACAGTATTCGGGCTGGCAGCCTGTGCTCAACCAGCCGCAGGTAACGTATTGCAGTCGGACAAAACCAGGATAACCTCACCAGCAGCGGATAAAGCTGACCTGACAGCCCTGGTTGAAGGCAACTCGGAGTTCGCCTTTGACCTTTATCAGGTACTGAAAGATGGTGATGGCAACCTTTTATACTCGCCATACAGCATCTCTCTGGCTCTGGCGATGACCTACGGCGGTGCCCGCGGTGACACCGAGAATCAGATGGGTGATGCTCTACAGTTTCTACTTCCACAGGACCGATTGCACGCGGCTTTCGACAGCCTTGACCTGGAACTGGCAAGTCGCGGTGAAGGTGCTGGAGGGAAAGACGATGAAGGTTTCCGCCTGCATATCGTCAACGCTATCTGGGGTCAGAAGGGCTACGATTTCCTGCGGGAATATCTTGACCTTCTGGCGGAAAACTACGGGGCGGGACTGAGAATTCTCGATTTTATGAAAGCGCCCGAGCAGTCTCGCGTGACCATCAATGATTGGGTCAGCGAACAGACGGAAGACAGGATTAAGGACCTGATTCCTCAGGGTGCCATTGATGCGCTGACCCGCCTTGTCCTCACCAATGCCATCTACTTTAACGCTGCCTGGCAATATCCTTTCGATGAGGATGCCACTTCTAGCGGTGACTTTTTTCTGCTCAGTGGTGACAAGGTAACCGTTCCCATGATGAGACAAACGGAGTCGTTAGGTTATGCCGGGGGAGACGGCTACCAGGCGTTGGAACTGCCCTACGATGGGCGTGAACTATCGATGGTCATTCTCTTGCCTGAGCAGGGCAGGTTCGCTTCGTTTGAGGCATCGCTAAGCAGGCAACTGGTGGACGGCATTATTCAGAAAATAGGCTACCGGCAGGTTGTCCTGTCAATGCCAAAATTCGAATACGAGTCCAGTGTTGGGTTAAAGCAGCCCCTTACCGCTCTGGGCATGAAAGACGCTTTTATCCCGGAGGCTGCTGATTTTTCCGGCATGGATGGCAGGCGAGACCTGTTCATCCAGGACGTGCTGCATAAGGCTTTTGTTTCCGTAGACGAGGCTGGTACCGAGGCGGCAGCGGCCACGGCGGTGATCGTGGGGACGACATCCATAACCCCAGAAAAAATCGAGGTAAAGATTGAACGGCCCTTTATCTACCTTATCCGCGATATTGAGACGGGAACGGTGCTCTTTGTCGGGCGTGTAATGAACCCGAATCCATAAACCGGTTTGAGGTTGGCCGAAGTCAGAAACAGCGCAAGGGGAAGATCATGAATAGGTACATTGCTCTAGTCTGTACCATGTTGCTCGTGACTGTAGCTGTTGGCTGCAAAGCAGAACCACCGCCGGCCGCCGAATATTCGCTACCTGAGCTAAAATACCTTCTCCTCGCCAGCTTTGACGACGTGTTCTGGTGTGACCCTGATTTCTACCCCATCGGGCGGCCGGGACAGGAGGAACAGAATGCACTGGAACAGTTTCCGGTCATCAGTGCGAACCAGGCGGAATTCTCGGCGATTCTGCAACATCTGGGTCTGCCCAACAAAGCCGAGTATACTGATGCCGAAAAACTGCTCATCTATCGTGAACACAAGAAGCTCACCTACCAGGTAGATATGACTCTGGCTGGAGACATATATCAGTTCACGTTGCGCGTGAAAGAAGGACAGGGAGAGCGCATCGAAGGGACGGTCACCTCAGCGGGAGACATCAAGGTGACGAAACGGGAGCCGAGCTTTAACACCTGTCCTATTTGCCTGGCCAGGGGCACTCTTATAGATACACCCGGTGGTCCGGTTCCTGTGGAGCAGCTGCACGAAGGAATGGCGGTGTGGACCGCCGATAGTACGGGCAATCGGGTCGCAGGGGTGGTTCTCAAAATGGTGACGACGCCGGCACCCTCTTCATTTCAGATGGTGAAAGTGACCTTGAGTGACGGACGTGCCGTTACCGCTTCACCGGGCCACCCCACAGCTGAAGGACGAGCACTGGGCGACTACCAGGTCGGCGACACTCTCGTCGGGGCCGTTGTAACAGCAGCGGAACATTCGGACTATAACGGTGTTACCTATGACCTTCTGCCTTCCGGTGGGACAGGTCTCTATTGGGCTAATGGCATCCTGCTAAAAAGCACCATAGTAGCCAAATGAGCGGGTTATTCCAAGGGTCTAGCCCCATGATGCTGTGCCTGCTCAAGAGGCGCCCGCGATGACCATTTGTTCCCGTGCGAAAAATAGTGTAGTCTGGTGATGAGAGAAATAAATGGGGAGAGAATGATCAGGGTTAAGCGCGTATATGAACCGCCAGAAGCCGATGACGGCACTCGCTTCCTGGTTGACCGTATATGGCCACGTGGAACCAAGAAAGATTCGCTAAAGCTGGATGGTTGGCTGAAAGATGTGGCCCCGAGCGGCATACTGCGCAACTGGTTTGCTCATGATCCGGCAAAGTGGGATGAGTTCCGTCGTCGCTATTCTGCTGAACTGGACGCTAATCCGCAATCTTGGCGAGGTATTCTCGAAATAGCTCGGCAGGGAAATGTGACCTTACTTTATGGTGCCCGAGAGACTGAGCATAATAATGCGGTCGCGCTGAGGGAGTATCTGGAGAGA
>CAZNSC010000030.1:0-21109 GCA_964575695.1 uncultured Dehalococcoidales bacterium | reverse complement strand
GAGAGACGGTTGGGGGCGTGAAATACCCCTGGGGCGAGAACGGGTGTTGGCCTTTTCCGCTGGTGATCCAGCTTAAGATGGCTTAGCAATCGGGCATGGGGTGTGGACACTAAACCACGCTGGTTGGCAGAGCTTGACAAGCCTCAAAATTTCATATAGGCTTCTAAATATCCCGCTTGACATTGATGGAGAGTGTTTCAATCCCAGTGTTAGCGGCCAAACCTGATCCCTCTGGCTTACCGTTACCAGGTCTGGGAAAATGCAACCCGTTGGATCAGATAGCGTGGAGAACCAGAATTCAGAGGGCGAGACCGAGAGACGGTACCACGAGCTGCTGGCTTTGAGTCGGGTCTCGGCGGCACTCAGCGGTCTGTGGGACCTGGATGCTGTCCTTATGGTGGCTCTGGATAACGTACTGGGTATTATGAATGGAACCATTGGCGGGATCCTGCTTGTTGACGAACAGAGTCAGACGCTCTCCTATCGTGTCCACCGGGGTCTAAGCACGACATACGTTGAGGAAGTGCGTCTCAAGATAGGAGACGGTATTGCGGGCAGGGTTGCTCAGAGCGGCAAGTCAATTCTGTTAGAGGACATCTCCACTGATCCACGGGTTGGACATCCAGACCTGGTAAGCACCGAGGGTCTGAGGGCGTTCATCAGCGTTCCTCTCCGGGCAAAAGACAGGGTTCTGGGGGTGATAAACATTGCCAGCCTTACACCGCGCCGCTTCACCAGCAATGACATGCATCTATTACACTCTATTGGGGATCAGCTTGGAGTTGCCATCGAGCAGGCAAGGCTGTATGAACGGTTAAGAAGAGCGCGGGAAAGATACCGAAAGCTTGCCCGGCAAACTCTGGTTGCCCAGGATGAGGAGCGGAAGAGGATTGCCCGGGAGTTGCATGATGAGACCAGCCAGGCGCTATCCGGACTGACGCTCCAGTTGCAGGCGCTGGTGGACATGGCCGAGATGTCAGGCATTAAAGATACCCGGTTCATCGCCGGGTTGAACAAGGTGCAATCTCTGGCAGTTCAGGTGCACAGTGAGGTAAGCCGGCTGATTGCTGACCTCCGTCCTTCTTTGCTGGACACACTGGGGCTGGTGCCCGCCATTCGCCAGTATGCTGAGGCTAGCCTTCGCCCCCTCGACATCAATGTGTCCGTGGAAACCAAGGGGATGGGCAGGCGTTTGCCCCCGGAAGTTGAAACTGGACTTTTCCGCGTTATCCAGGGACTCGTCGGCAACGTTGCCCAGCACTCCAGGGCGAAGAATGCCCAGATCACCCTGGAGTATCGGGGGGATGAGCTCTTCCTGCGTGTCAGCGATGATGGTCAGGGGTTTGATGTCTCCAAGATAACTGATGTCGAAGACAGTGGTCGTGGACGGGGCGTGTTCAGTATGAGAGAGAGGATCGGGCTTCTCGGTGGCACCGCCTCCATCGAGTCTCAGCCCGGGCGAGGGACCACTGCCTGGGCAAGAGTCCCAATAGGCCGAAGTGATGAGGATGCGTAAAATAAGGGTACTGGTGGTAGATGACCACACCATTGTGCGGGATGGCATTTGTGCCCTGTTGGCACTTATCGGGGACATAGAGGTGGTGGGCGAAGCTGCCAACGGGAGCGAAGCGATGAGGATGGTTAAAGAGCTAGCCCCGGATGTGGTGCTTATGGATATGGCTATGCCCATCATGGGGGGACTGGAAGCTACGCGCAGGATATGCAAGGAATTCCCGGGGACAAGAGTGCTTGTCCTTACCCAGTATGATGACAAGGAATACGTGTTCCCGGTTATTGAGGCCGGAGCCTCCGGCTTCATCAGCAAGGCGGCGGCTTCCTCAGAGCTTGCCTCAGGCATCCGGGCTGTTTCCCAGGGAGATTCATATCTTTCCCCATCGGTGGCCAGGCTCTTAGTCGAAGACTACCAGCATGGAATTGGCGAGCGGGTTGGCCGCGACCCTTACGAGCAACTGACTAACCGGGAGCGTGATGTCCTCAAGCTGGTGGCGGAGGGGTTTACCACTCTCGAAATTGCGGACTTGCTTAAAGTGACACCGAAGACTGTTGAGGGACACAAGACAAACCTCATGGCTAAGCTTGATATCCACAATCGTATTGAATTGGTCAAGTACGCCCTGCGCAAAGGTATAATAAGCATCTGACAGTCGGGCTATCCAAGCTTGAGGGCGTTAGACGGGCTGAGCAACTCAGGAACCACGCCGCTTGTTTTCCACCTGCATAGCAACGCATCACCGGCATTGAATTAGCTAAACAGGGGAAAATCCAGGAAGATTCAAGGGTTTCCTCCATTACCCCTTGAGGTGAACCCCCGTTGTGCTCTATACCCTATTGGCTTATCCTCTTACTAAGCTATTGCAAAGGCGATTCTGGCTTCAGCAGAGTCAGGCGAACGCAATAGTCGGGGAAGGAGGAGACGATGCAGAAAAACCCTACGATCCTGATTGTGGACGATGACCCCGGTTTTACCCGCGCTCTAGAGGCGACCTTGACCGGCAAAGCATACTCGGTGGTTACTGCCTCTGACAGGCGGCAGGCTGAGGAAATGGTTCGCTCACAGGAGCCAGATATGATTGTACTGGGCACAATTATGCCACGGGGGGACGCATTCCTCTTCCACAGATGGCTGAAACAGACGCTGGGGTTTAGCAGTCTGCCCATTATGGTTATCAATGCCCCTCCGGAGAAGCAATTAACCAAGGGATGGCGGATGGAGGAGGGGCTGCAGTGTGACGCCGAGGACTTTCTGGCCAGACCGGTTCAGATGGAGGCGTTGGTGCCCCGTGTCCAGAGGCTACTGGACAGGGGGGTGGCGAAGAGGATTAGGGTGCTGGTGGTGGATGACCACGCCGTGGTCAGGGATGGTATTCGGGCCGTGCTCACCCTGCAACGGGATATGCAGGTGGTAGGTGAGGCGGTAAATGGAAGGGAGGCGCTGGAGAAGGCTGTCGAGCTTGTGCCTGACGTCGTGCTGATGGATATCGTCATGCCGGAAATGAACGGATTGGACGCCGCCAGGGAGATATGCCGCAAATGTGCCGGGGCCAAGGTATTGATGTTGACCCAGTATGATGATGAGGAGAATGTTCGGGCTAGCCGCCAGGCAGGGGCCCTCGGCTTCATCCCCAAGGCGGCGGCCAGTTCCCGGCTTTTAACCGGGATAAGGTCGGTAGCCCGGGGTGACCAGTCCTGGATAGAGTCGCTGGGTAGCCAGCCATATCGCTGAAGAGCTTGAGGGGGGCTAGTGGAGACAATTACTATCACGCTTGACGGGGTGGAGGTGAGCGGTCAATCGGGGACGACTGTTCTGGAGCTGGCCCGGGAATCAGGTGTTGATATTCCTACGCTGTGTCATGACCCTCATCTCCCGCCGGTTGGTGGCTGTCGGCTCTGCCTGGTGGAAGATGAGCGCTCGGGAGCATTGCTCGCTGCCTGTGTTACCCCGATAGCGCCGGGAATGGTGATCCACACCCGGTCGCCGCGGGTAGTGGAGCGCCGGAGGGCGATTATCAAGCTCCTGCTTGCCAGTCACCCTGACTCCTGTCTTGTCTGCGACAAGGGTAACCGCTGTCAACTGCGGCAGATAGCTGCCGGTATGGGCATCGGGCTGGTGGAGTTCCAAAGAATACCGCAGTCGGGCGCTATTGAGGAGGTCAATCCGTTTATTGAGAGAGACCTATCCAAGTGCATACTGTGCGCCAAGTGTATTCGGGCATGCCAGGAGCTGGTCGTTGAGGGAGCAATCGATTACATTGGCCGGGGGTTTATCTCTAAGCCAACAACCCTGAACGATGTGCCCCTGGAGAAGTCTGAGTGCAGTTTCTGTGGTACCTGTGTGGCGCTGTGCCCCACCGGTGCCCTTATGGAAAAGGAGAAGACATACCGGGGGACGACTGCAACCGCTGTCGATACCACATGTCCTTTTTGCGGCTGTGGTTGCAGCCTTCGCCTGGAGGTTAAGGACAATCGCCTGGTGCGGGTGACCCCCGGTTCCCAGAGTCTGGTGAATCACGGCACGCTTTGTGCCCGGGGGTGTTACGGCTATGATTTTGTGCATAGTCCAGAAAGGTTGGCCAGCCCCCTGATTAAGGCGGATGGTAATTTTCAGGCGGTGTCCTGGGAACAGGCTTTAGCTCGGGTAGCCATTGAGTTCAAACGGATAAAGGAGAATCACGGCGCCGATAGCCTGGCCGTCCTCGGTTCCTCAAAGTGTACTAATGAAGAGAACTACCTGCTACAGAGACTGGCCCGGGGAGTGCTGGGTACCAATAATATCGATAATGGCAGCCGGATGTACAGTGCTGCCGGTCGGCTTGGTCTGGGACGGTCCATCGGTTTTCCGGGCACAACGAATTCGCTCGATGAGATTGAGCGGTCGGGAGTGATAATGGTTATCGGGGCTAATCCGGTTACCTCGGCTCCGGCGGTAGGTTATGCCATAAAGAGGGCTGTCAGGTACAGAGGGGCCAGGCTGCTATTGGTTGACCCCAGGCAGACCAAGCTGGCGCCATCCGCTTACCTGTGGCTGAGACCCAAGCTCGGCACCGATGTCGCCGTGATAAACGGCCTGGCAAGGGTAGTTATTGACCAAAGACTGTTTGATGAAGAGTTCGTAACCCGCAGGACGGACAACTTTGCCGGGCTGGCCAGTGGCCTGGGAAAATATACCCCTGAGTACGTGGAGAAGATAGCCGGTGTCCCTGGCCAAGACCTGCTTCTTGCCGCCCGCATCTTTGCCGAGGCGGAACAGGCTTCCATCGTTTACGGTAATGGAATTACCCAGCATGTCACCGGCACGGACGGGGTGATGGCTCTGGCGAATCTGGCCATGCTGACCGGGAACATCGGGCAGCGGGGGGGTGGCATCTTCGCGCTGCAACGGGAAAACAATGCTCAGGGGGCATGTGATATGGGTAGTTTGCCCGGATTCCTCCCCGGGTACCAGGGTGTAGATGATGCTCAATCTAGGAAGAGTTTTGAGGGGCGTTGGGGGGGGTGCTTGCCAGCTGGTGCCGGGCTGACGGCTTTGGAAATGATTGAGCAGGCAAAGCAACAGCGGTTGAAGGGCATGCTGATTGTCGGGGAGAATCCGGTATCAAGCTTCCCGTGCCCTTCCTTGGTCAGGGATGCTCTAGCCTCACTCGATTTTCTTGTGGTCGCCGACATGTTCCTCACGGAAACGGCGAAGCTGGCAACCGTGGTTCTGCCTGCCGCCAGCTTCGCCGAGAAGGAAGGTACATTCACCAACTTTGAAGGCAGGGTTCAGCGGGTGCGAAAGGCCATTGAACCTCCGGGCGATAGCTTGCCAGACTGGGAGATAATCGTTCAACTGGCGGGCAGGATGGGCTGCCCGATGCCATATTCTTCTCCCGAGCAGGTCATGAATGAGATTCAGGAGCTGGTTCCCCTATACCAGCGTCTGGCTTATGCCGAGTTTGACACGGAGGACCTGGATTGGGCTGATCTGGAAGGTGGTCGTTTTGGAGCGAGGCGGCTCTACAAAGGTGCCTTCCCGAGTGCATTCGGGCGGTTTTCCCCGGTTGAATATGCGCCGCCAGTAAATGTACCGGGTGACGGGTATCCGCTAGCTCTAATATCGGGGTCGATACCGCACCACTTTGGTAGCGGCACTCGGAGCTTAAAGGCTTCACGGCTGAAGAAATTCTCACCCCGCTCCTGGGTGGAAGTTGGCGGGGCTGATGCCGAACAGCTCGGTTTCAATGATGGGGATGCCGTCAAGGTGGTATCACCTGTGGGTGAGGTGACCACTACCGTCAGGATAACCGGCACGCTACCTCCGGGAATGCTGTTCATGCCCATGTCGTTCCCGGATAGTCCGGTTAACGAGCTATTCGGCATAGCCCTGGACCCTCAAGCCAAGACCCCGGCTTTCAAGGGGTGTGCTGTAAGGCTGGAAAGGATTAACGCCGATGGCTAGGACAAAAAGAGCCACGAAAGCCGACCTGAAGCGAATAGACAGTATTGTTGCCCATCACAGAGAACAGAGGTGGCCGTTAATACCTGCGCTTCATGAAGTTCAGGGGGTGCTGGGGTACATTCCACCGGAGTCGATACCGCGCATCGCCAGGGGTCTGGGCTTGTTTCCCGCGGAGGTGCAGGGGGTGATTACCTTCTATGCCCAGTTTTATACCGAGCCGCGGGGGGAGAACGTGGTCAGGGTGTGTCGGGGGACTGCCTGCCACGTGCGGGGTGGGAAAACAATATTGAAACTGGTCAAGCAGCACCTTGGTATCGAAGATGGTGAGACCACACCCGACTTTAAGTACAGTCTGGAGACTGTTGCCTGCATCGGTGTTTGTGCCCTGGCGCCAAACATTGTAATCAATAGGGATACCTATGGTCACATGAACCCCAAGAAGGTAGCCCGATTGTTGGGTACGAAGGACAAGGCATAATATGGAGCAGCATCGTATTGTTTTGGTCTGTCGGGGCACAGGGTGCGTCTCTGGAGGGGGCGACGCCGTTTTTGAGCGGTTGAAGCTCGAGCTGGCAGGGCAGGGGGTGAATGATACTGAGGTCGGCTTCACCGGTTGCCACGGTTTTTGCCAGCAGGGCCCAAATGTTGTCGTCGAGCCGGATGGCATTTTCTACACCCATGTGGAACCAGAGGATGCCTCCGAGATTGTGGCTTCACATATCCGGAATCAGGAGCCAGTGGAGCGGCTTTTCTACCGTGACCCGGTGACAGGCCGAGCCATACCCTACTACTCCGCTATAAACTTCTATAAAGAGCAGGAGCGCGTTATTTTGCGCAACTGCGGGCACATCAATCCTGAAAAGATTGATGATTACCTTGCCCGGGGCGGCTACCAGGCCCTGCGGAAAGTGCTTTTCAGTATGACGCCGGAGCAGGTCATTGAGGAGGTCAAGAGAGCCGGGCTTCGCGGGCGTGGTGGGGCCGGGTTCCCTACCGGGCGCAAGTGGGAGTTCTGTCGCCATGCTTCCGGCTCACCGAAGTACGTTATCTGCAACGCCGACGAGGGCGACCCCGGTGCCTTCATGGACCGTTCTATCCTGGAGGCCGACCCGCACGCTGTTCTCGAAGGGCTGGCCATTACTGCCTGTGCCATCGGCGCTGCTGAAGGCTACATTTATGTGCGTTCCGAGTACCCGCTGGCGGTGAGCCGGCTCCGCACCGCCTTGAGCCAGGCTCAGGAGAGGAGGTTCCTGGGGAATGATGTGCTGGGCTCAGGCTTCAGTTTTACGGTGCACATCAAAGAGGGGGCGGGCGCCTTCGTCTGTGGTGAGGAGACTTCCCTGATTGCCTCGCTCGAGAGCCGGCGGGGGATGCCCCGCCCCCGCCCGCCGTTCCCTGCGCAATCGGGTCTGGACGGCAAACCCACCATCATCAACAACGTGAAGACACTGGCCTGCGTGCCGGTTATCATTGAGCGGGGGGCTGACTGGTTTGCCGGCCTTGGCACTGAGAAGAGCCGGGGCACGGTGGTGTTCGCTCTCACGGGGAAGATTGCCAACAGTGGCCTGGTTGAAGTGCCGATGGGTACTCCGTTGGCCCGCATTATCTATGATATTGGTGGTGGCATCCCCCGGGGTAAGCGGCTTAAGGCGGTACAGACTGGCGGGCCCTCGGGGGGCTGTATCCCGGCTCGCTTCATTGACTCGCCCGTGGACTATGAGACATTGGCCAGGCTGGGCTCGATAATGGGCTCCGGCGGCATGGTGGTGATGGACGAGACTACCTGCATGGTGGAAGTGGCCCGGTATTTCCTCAGCTTCACTCAGGCCGAGTCCTGCGGAAAGTGTACCCCGTGTCGCCTGGGGACGAGACAGATGCTGGAAATCCTGAACCGGATCACCCAGGGCAAGGGGCGTGACGATGATATTGACACTTTGCTCGCCTTGGCGACTACTGTCAAGGAGTGCTCGCTGTGTGGACTTGGCCAGACCTCGCCCAACCCGGTACTTTCCACCATTAACTATTTTCGTGACGAGTATGAGGCCCATATCAGGGAGAAAAAGTGCCCGGCAGCCGTCTGTGATGCTTTAATGATATCACCGTGCCAGCACACCTGCCCCGTAGGAATCAATATCCCCAAATATGTTGCCCATATTGCTGCTGGCGAATACAGGGAGGCCATTGACACCATAAGAGAACGCAATCCCTTTCCGGCTATCTGCGGTCGTATCTGCCATCATCCCTGTGAGTTCAGGTGCCGCCGTGGGGAACTGGATGAGCCGGTGGATATCAGGGTGCTAAAGCGTTTTACCGCTGACTGGTACTTCGACAATGTAACGCAAGACCCGGAGCCATTTCCTAGAGTCCACCGCCAGCGGGCAGCCATAGTTGGGGCGGGGCCCACCGGGCTGTCTTGTGCCTATTTTCTGGCTCAAGCTGGCTATCCGGTGACCGTCTTTGAAGCCCTGCCCGTAGGTGGCGGCATGCTATCGGTGGCGATACCTGAGTTTCGGTTGCCCCGGCAGGTCATCCAGAAGGAGATTGATTATATCGCTAAGCGGGGGGTGGAGATAAGATACAATAGCCCGATCACCGTGAGTTTCACCGTGGAAGACCTCAGGAGAGACGGCTTTGAAGCCGTTTTTATTGCGGCTGGTGCCCAGAGAAGCCAGCGTATAGGCATACCCGGTGAGCTTGAGGATGTTGCCGGTCTTTATTACGGTCTGAGATTCCTGAGAGACGCAAAGCTTGGCAGGCAGGTCAGGGTTGGTAGCCGAGTGGCGGTCATCGGCGGTGGCAATGTGGCCCTGGACACAGGTCGCACTGCTCTCCGTCTTGGTGCCGGGGAGGTGAACATTTACTACCGGCGGTCGCGGGAGGAGATGCCGGTGTCTGAAGTAGAATACGAACAGGCCGTCGATGAAGGTATCCAGGTAAATTTCCTGGTCAGTCCGACGAGGATAGTCAGCGAGAACTGGGAAGTGACCGGTCTGCAGTGTATCCGGATGAGGTTAGGCGAGCCGGACGAGAGCGGACGGCGGCGGCCGGTGCCAATCACCGGCTCCGAGTTCTTTGTCGAGGCCGATACTGTGGTGGCTGCTGTCGGTCAAGCCCCTGACCTTTCTTTTCTTCCCGCTGACAGTGCCCTAGAGCGCACTCGCTGGGAAACTCTGGTTGTCAGCAGCAATACGCTGGCCACTAATGTCAGCGGAGTCTTTGCCGGCGGCGACTTTGTTACCGGGCCAGGTATGGTGATAGATGCCATCGCCGCTGGCAGGAGGGCGGCTATCGCCATAGACAAGTACCTGAAGGGTGATATCTCCCGGGTTGAGATATACGACCTGAAGGCCGGGGTTTTTGGCGGGTTACCCAGCCAGGGAATTGAAGAGGCTTGGGAGACGCAGCCAAGACTGGCGGTGCCGACACTTCCGGTTCAGGAAAGAAAGAGGAGCTTTAATGAGATAGAGCTCAGCTTCTCTGAGGATAGAGCCCGGCAGGAGGCCAGGCGGTGTCTGAGGTGCGACCTTGAGAGTTAGCTGAGTGAAATTGCTGGCCTAAGCGGGAGGTTGCCATGAAATCGATAACCAGGCAGAAACCGTTTGACGAAATCAAGGAGCAGCTGGCCAACATTGATAGGCTGTTCATTATTGGCTGCGGCACCTGCACAACAATGACCAAGACTGGCGGTATTGACCAGGTTTTGGAGATGAAGGATAGCCTCCAGGGATTAGGCAAACGGGTCAGTGGCTGGACGGTCATTCCCACCGCTTGTGACGAAATGACTGAGGCCGCCATGAGGGAAAATGGTCGGGCGATTCAGGATGCGAGCTGTATTCTGGCAATGACCTGTGCCCTGGGGGTGCACCGGATGAGCTTATACATCGACCGTCCGGTTATTCCGGCTCTGGATACCCTGTTCATCGCTGTGGAGGATACCCCCGGCTATTTTCGTGAGGTCTGTGCCCAGTGTGGCCAGTGTGTCCTCGGTGAGACCGCTGGTATTTGCCCGATCACTATCTGCCACAAGGGTCTGGTTAATGGCCCCTGTGGCGGCACCAATAACGGTAAGTGCGAGGTTGATAAAGAAAAGGATTGCGCCTGGACGCTTATTTATGAGCGCCTGAAGCAGCAGGGCAGGCTTGACTTGATGCGCAAATACTACCCCCCGCGGAACTTCCAGGTACTGCCCAGGCCGAGGATGGTGAAAATCCGGTGAGTGAGGAGGCAGGACAATGGTATCGAGCTTCAGGGACGCCCTTAATTCCGGCAGGTTTGTAGTTACCAGTGAGATCGCACCGCCAAAGGGAACAAATCTGGAAAAGATGTTCCACCATATCGAACTTCTCAAGGACAGGGTGGATGCGCTTAATGTCACTGACCACCAGAGCTCGGTGATGCGGTTTCCTTCGCTTGGCGGCTGCCTCGCTATTAAAGAGCGGGGTGGCGAACCCATTCTGCAAATGACCTGTCGCGACCGCAACCGCCTGGCTCTTCAGGCTGAGCTTCTTCTGGCACACACCAGAGGGATACGGAATGTCCTTTGTCTTACCGGTGATGCCGTTCCTGTAGGTGACCACAAGGAGGCTAAAGGTGTCTTTGACTTTGATTCCGTTCAGCTGCTGAGGGCAATCCGTTTGATGGAATCGGGTCAGGATGTGGGCGGCAATAGTCTGGATGGGGCTGTTAAATTCTGTGCTGGTGCCATAGTCACCCCCGAAGCGCGCCCAATCGAGCCTCAGCTGATCAAGTTTGAAAAGAAGGTCGAGGCCGGCGCCGAATTCTTCCAGACCCAGGCGATTTATGACCTGGACAACTTCAGCAGGTTCATGCAGTACGCTTGCCAGTTTCCGGTCAAGGTGCTGGCGGGGGTGGTCCTGCTATCATCAGCCAGAATGGCAAAGTACATGACGGAAAACGTTCCCGGAATCTTTGTACCCCAAAACCTGATTGATGAGCTGGCGGCGGCCCCTAAGGGCGAGGCGCTGGCCAAAGGGATTGAGATTGCGGGGCGGATGATTGCCGCCTTGAAGGCCGGTTCTGTCTGCAACGGTGTCCATATTATGGCTATCGGCAGAGAGGAAGTAGTCCCTGACATCCTGGCCGCTGCCGGGCTGTGAGCTGCGCCGTTATTTTGCCTGCCAAGCCAAAAGTCACCCAAATGGGTTATGGTGTGCCCGCCCAACACTGTTTTATTATGTATTAAGGATAATGGCTGAAGCATGGATTATCGGTTAAGTGCCCGCTTCACAAATAAGAATTGGTGAGGAGAAGATAAAAATGGTTCCGGTTACGGATAATCTAAAGCAGAGGACAGAAGAAGCTGCCAGGATTCTCGATGAGTATAAACGGCGGCTTGCCGAGGCTATCGAAGAAGAGGCCGAGCAGATAAGAAAAGACGCTGAGCAGGAAGCGGCGTTGATTGTCGCTGGTGCTCGTAAGGAAGCCGAGCAAGTAATAAAAATGGCCCAGGTAGAGTCAGCCAATATTATTGCTGAAGTGCAGCAGATGAAGGCGCTTGAGCAGGGGGAGTTGGAGCAGATAAGAGAAAAGGCGCGGCAGGAATCAGCTGATATGCTTGCTGGGGCATCTCGTGATGCCGGGCGGATAAGTGAACAGGCGCATCAGGAAGCTGAAAAGTACCTTGCTGAATCGAGGCAGAAGGCTGAGCAGATAGCCGCCGAATTCGAAGAGAAGGCCAGAAAAAAAGCTGAGGAGGCATCAGCGGCCATTATTGCCAAGTCAAAAGAGGCGGCTGCCCGACTTACCAAAGAGGCTGAGGAGAGAGCAAGGAAACAGGCGGAAGAAAACAAGCAGCGGTGGGTGGAACACATTATCGAGGACGCCAAACAGGAATCAGCCAGGATTATCACTAGGGCAAGGCAGGCGGCAGAGGAGGAGGCAGACAAGATAATTTCTGATTCAAAGGCACAGGCGGAGAAAGTAGCCGGCAGTCTAGTGGTGGCGGCAAGAAAAGAACTCCAGGAGATGGCCAAGACTGCCAGCCAGCTGAAACACAATGCAGAAAGGGCGGAGCAGATTATCAGCGAAGCTAAAAACAAGTTGAAGACTGAAGAATCTGCTGGTGATCAATAGAGTAATCCAATAGGCGCAGCGAATATAGCGCAGAGCCATAGTCAAATCCCCCTCCACCTCTCATGATGTCTGGAGGGGCAGTCTCTGTGACCTTACCACTTATTTGGGCAGTACTGTGATAACCCCTTCTGAAGCAGCTTCTCTTCTGTCCCATAATAGGGGTGCTGCCCAAGGCTGCTGAGGACATCGTTTCCATATTAGAGGCACAACCTGCTATAATTGGGCGTCAAAGCGAATCTTTAAGAGTAGCAACCTGTGGGTGAGCTACGTGTTGGGGCTTCGGAATGTCCACTAATGCAGTCCAGCAGTCTGGGAGGGCTAAGCCTGGCTTTTTTTATGGTTATGTCGTAGTCATAGCTGCGTTTTTTATTTTACTGGTATCCTACGGCGTGAATAACGCTTTCGGCATATTCTTCAATCCGGTGCTGAATGAGTTTGGCTGGACCAGAGCGATTACTTCAGGCGCTTTTTCGCTTTCCTGGATAGTATATGGCATTTGGGGAATTGCTATGGGCAGGCTTAATGATAAACTCGGGCCAAGGTTGGTATTGACTGTCAGCGGTCTCTTTCTTGGTTTGGGTTATCTATTAATGCCGCAGATTCATTCTATCTGGCAGCTATATCTATTCTACGGCGTGATAATAGGCAGCGGGATGGGTGGCACTTGGATACCGCTCATGTCAACAGTGACGCGGTGGTTTGTGAAAAGAAGAAGCATGATGACGGGGATTGCTCTTAATGGTATCGGGGTGGGTACGCTGCTGGCATCGCCGGTAGCCAGTCGGCTGATTTCCATCTATGACTGGAGAGCGTCCTATTTCATGCTCGGCTGTGTCGTCTTACTGGTCATGGTTTTAGCCGCGCAGATGTTGAGGCGTGACCCGGAACAGATGAACCTCAGACCTGATGGCATAAATGTCGGAGATGTGAACCATAGATTGTCAGTTGCCGGATACTCGATAACGGAGGCGGCAAGTACCAGACAATTCTGGTTTTTTGCAGCCATTATGTTACTGCACGGGTTTTGCGTATTTGCAGTAACTGTGCACATTGTCCCGCATGCCACTGAACTTGGCATTTCAGACACTGGTGCGGCTAATATTCTTGCCATCTACGGTGGAAGCAGCATTATCGGGAGGCTGGTGCTAGGTACTATGGCCGACAAGATCGGGAACAGAAAAGTGATGGCTATCAGCCTCATCATTGAGTCAGCCTCTCTCTTCTGGTTGTTACCGGCTACCGAGCTCTGGGCGCTTTATGTTTTTGCCGCCGTTTTCGGCTTTGCCTTTTCTGGTTTCGGCCCATCAGTGTCACCCATGTCTGCGGGACTATTTGGTCTGGGTTCACACGGTTTCATTCTTTCAATTATCAACCTTGGATTTACAACAGGGTCTGCTCTGGGGCCGTTTGTCGCTGGGTACATATTTGACATTACCGGCAGCTACCATATGGCCTTCCTGCTCTGTGCCGTTTCAAATATCCTTGGTGCCATACTGGCTTCATTATTAACACCGACTAAAGTCAAGCCAGTCGATAAAGGGGTATTATTAGGCTAACCTCTGTTCTGTCATCGAGAAGTAGCGATTTGCTTCACTATTATGCGGCTGTCGCTAACGGTCTTCGTCACCCGCCGGGGTCAGCGCCAGGTTCAGGTGATCTCCGAGTAATCCCGGCATCAGGTCATTACGCTTTATGACCGGTTTTTACTACGATAGCCGAGCACCTTCCGCTATCAGTCTTCTCAACTCGACCACCATTTCCGGTGTATCAATGTTCACCGGGCATCTTACCTTGCACCGGCCACAGGTTAGGCAGGTGTAAGCCAAAGGCTTTTTCCCGGTTGCCCCCCATCATTGCCGCCCAGACGGCACCGATTCCAGCAAAGTATTTATCCCCAAAATGACCGGCGGTCACGGCGAAGACCGGGCACTCATAAAGACATCCGCCGCATCTCAGGCAGTAAAGAGCTTGGCGCAACACAGGGTGTTTAGCCAGCTCAGTCCTGCCGGCATCCATGAAGATAACATGGAACTCTTTTGGGCCGTGGGCGCCGTAGGTTATCACCTTCTCGATATCACCGGTGCTGCTCGGACCGGATATCACGCTTATATACTGGGGGACAGTGTAATTGGCATATCTCCAGGTTACCTCGGCAACCTTGCAGGCATCGCCGAAGGTTGGCACCAGTTTCTCCATACCAACAAGCGCGATGTGGATCGGTGGGGCACTGGTGGCCAGACGGATATTCCCCTCATTTTCAATAAGAAATAGGGCTCCGGTGTCGGCGGCAACCACATTGGCACTACTCATGCCGATGTCCGCCCGGAAGTATTTCTCCCTGAGCAGCTCTCTCGCGGTGGCCACCAGCGCGGCTATGTCATCAGCAGGCAGTTCCTGCCCGGTAATTGTGGAGAGGAGCTGAGCAACATCTTCCTTGGGCACATGAATTGCCGGCGCCAGGATATGCATCGGTCTCGATCCCAGCTTTTGAATTATGAACTCTCCCAGGTCGGTTTCATAGACCTCGTTACCCAGTTCCTCCAGGTGTTCCCGCAGTCCAATCTCTTCCCCGGTCATGCTCTTAGCCTTGACGATCAGTTTGCCGCTGCCCACCAGCTCCCCGATGATATTCAGGGCGTCATCGGCAGTTCGGGCGATGTAGGCCTTACCGTGGTTCGCCTCGATGGCTTCGCATGCTTTCTCAGCAAGCGGCTCCATGTCACCGATGGCCTTCTCCTTTATCTGCCTGACTTCCTCCGCCATCTTAACGGTGTGCGGGAATTTTGTGAGGGCGGTGTTGATGTTTGCTCGAAAATGCTTGATTCCCCGCGATAAAGCAATGCTTATTCTCTCGTTACGGGCGGCGGCCATTATTTCTTTCTTGTAGTCACTGAAGACAGACATCTTCTTCAGACCCCCATAGCCATGGCCACGACTTGTGCTAGGTCAAGGACTTCTACATCATCAATTTTGAGTTCTTTGAGTCCGTGCTCAAGCTGCATGATACAACCGGGACAGTGAGTGACAATAATCTGGGCTCCGGTTTCGACCAGTTCCCGGGCCCGGTTGGCTGCCAGAATCTCGCTCAGCTCGGGAAAGACGGCTTCAAACCCGCCCCCGCCGCCGCAGCATGTCGCCCGCTCCCGGCTGGTCCACTCGGTTTCTACAAGGTCGATACCCCTGATAAGCCTGAGTACCTGACGCGGTTCCTCTATAAGTCCCAGGTAGCGGGCAAGCTGACACGGGTCATGATAGACAACCTTGACTTCTCTGGGGAATCGCAGCTCTCGGGACTGAATACCTTCGAGGACGACCTCTGAAAAGTGTTTCACCTCTAGATCATAACCTTTGATATATTTGGGCATCAGGTCACGGATGGTGTAGGTACACGAGGGAACAATACCGATAATTCGTTCCACCCCGTGCGATTTCAGCTCGTCATATACTCTCTGCGCATTTTGAGTAAAGGCGCTTTGCAGTCCGATGTAGTATAGGAGACCTCCGCAACACGGCTCGTCATCCGATAGGTAGCCAAACTCAATACCAAGATTCTTCAACACCTTGACGGCATCCCTCAAGGGTGCGCCGCCGGCATCGCTATCCTTGACCAATAGCTTGCGGTATACTCCACCAAGGTCAATACCTATCTTCTTCTGAAGGCGGGCGATGCCTGTTGGCAGTTCAGCGCCAATCGGGCTCCTATCCATCTTTCGTATGAGGGACATCATCGACTCCAGGCCGGTGATATATTGATAGCCACAGCCAGCGAAGAATATGGTCTTTGACTCCTTAGGCAGGTTAAGGTCTCTAGCCCACCTCGCCCCGGCTCCTTTTGGGGCACCTAAAACATTCCGCCGGGAAATGATATTATCGGCTATATAAACTAACCCTGGGGGAATTAGGTCTCCGGCTTTCTTGTCCATCTCGTATCTCTTCTATATAAATGCCCGTCTCATTCACCGTGATACAGGTAGCCAATACCAAATCTATCACGTCTGGGGATTTTTCATCAGAGTCGAGGTTCTAGGGGAGTGCCAGATGCTTTTGAACCAGCCCCACCACATCTGCGGGGTACCTGGCGACGTCCACGCCAACCTCCCGAAGAGCGGCCGTCTTGCTCTGGGGTATGCCCTTGCCATCGCCATGTATAATGGCACCGGCATGACCCATCCGCTTCCCTTCCGGGGCGTTGAGTCCGGCGATATAGGCCACCACCGGCTTGGTCATCCAGCGGTCGATGAACTCGGCTGCTTTCTCCTCCTGGACACCCCCCACCTCACCCACTATCACCACCAGGTCAGTTTGCGGGTCTTCTTCAAACAGTTTCAGGATGTCCGCCATGTTGGTGAACACCACCGGGTCCGCCCCAATGCCCACTACTGTGCTCTGCCCTAAGCCACCGGTCGCCAGATTGATGCTGACCTCATAGGAAAGGGTACCGCTTCGGGATATTACGCCGATGCGGCCGGGAGTGAACATGTTTCCCGGCAGGATACCCATCTTGGCTTCACCGGGGGTGATAATTCCGGGACTGGTGGGGCCGATAATCTCTACCTCCCGCTCACTGGCATGCTCCCTGATTTCCATGACATCGTGTACCGGTACGTGCTCGGTAACCACGACGATAAGCCCGATGCCAGCGTCTATGGTCTGCAGGGCGGCCTCCTTGAACGCGGGCGGCGGTACAAAGAATACGGAAGCCTCCGCGCCGCGTTTAGCCACAGCCTCAGCCGGTGTGTCATATACGGGTATGCCCTCTACCACTTCACCACCCTTCCCCGGAGTGACCCCGGCAACGATGTTGGTTCCGTATTCCATCATCCATTTGGTCTGGACTCGCCCCACCCTGCCCGTAATACCCTGCACCAGTACTTTGGTCTCTCGGTTGAGCAGAATGCTCATGCTCCTCCCTCCAGCAGGCGGGCAAGTTGCTCAATTCCTTTTTCCGTGGAAACGTCATCGACTACATGAACCCCATTCTGTTTGAAGATCTCCCAGGTCTCCTCCTGACGGTTCCCCAGAGCCTTGGCTACCACGGGTATGGTAACCCCGTGTTCTTTCATATAGCGGGCCACTCCTTTAGCCCCTTCGTGAATCGGGTTGATTCCTCCGTAAACATTGATGAAGATTGCCCTTATTCCTTCCTTCTGCAGAACCAGGTCCATCACTTTATAGAGAAGGTCAGCAGTAATGGCTCCTCCCGTTTCCAGGAAATTGGCCGGACGCATTCTCTGGTTGATGATGTCCATGCTCGCCATTCCCAGGCCAGCACCGCTGGCGATGATCCCAATATCTCCGTCAAGCTCTACATAGGTAACACCAATCTGGCGTCCCTTGCGTTCCAGAGGGTTGACAATACGTTCCGCCTGGTCTATCTTGAGCTCGGGATGGCGGTAAAGGCTGGAGTCATCAATCTCCACCTTGGCGTCCAGTGCCAGATAGGTTCCCTGGATGGTGCGCACCAAGGGGTTGATTTCAGCTACTAGGGCGTCGTACTTGTGAAAAACAGCATAGAGACTGCGGAAAATGGTCGCTACCCTTACTAACTCCTCCCCACGCAGGCCAGCCTCTATTGCCATTTGCTGTGCATCTGGAAGTAAGCCTTTAATGGCCGGAACATGCCGGGAGATCACTAACTCGGGATGGGCCCTGGCCATCCCTTCAATGGAGACCCCGCCAGCCGTGCTCAGAATGGCAATGGGAGTGCCTCGATACTCGTCTATGGTGACGCCTAGATAGTACTCCCGGGCTGTTTCCACCTTTGGAACAACCATAACCTGGTGTACCGGAGCCCCTCCGATTGACAGGCCCAGTATGTGCCGGGCGGCCTTCTCCACCTCCTCCAGAGACTGGGCAGTCCGGACACCTCTAGCCAGGTAGCGCCCTCCGGTCAGCACTTGGGCTTTTATCACCACGGGCAGCCCTATCTCGCTCGCCCTTTCCTGAGCCTCCTCCGGGCTGGCGGCTAGGGCATAATCGAGAACGGGTATGCCCCCACGGCGAAATAGTCTAATCCCTTCGAACTCATACAATCTCATGGCCGCTATTCCAGAGCATACACTACGGGGCCAGGCTAAGTCAAATTGGTCACCTTTCCGCTTGGCTAGGTCTGAATGGTGGTGAAGCTGGACTTTCGCTTATGAAGCAGTCAATCTGCTCAATTTTTTGCAACTGGTTCGTACGACCTGCTATACTTAGTTACGTGATTTGACTTGAACCAAGGAGGATAGAGAAGGCCGATGGCATTGAAGACAGCCGCAGAGTATCGTGAGTCGCTGAAAGACCTGCATCAGACGGCATATGTTTTGGGAGAAAAGGTCGAAAAGGTTCATGAGCATCCCTTAATCAGACGCATGGTGGCAGCGGTGGCTCGGACCTATGACTTGGAAAATGACCCGGAGGGTAAGAAGTATCTGGTAACTGAGTCCAAGCTGATTGGTGAGGAGGTGAGCCGCTTCCTTAAGTTCTATGAGAGCCCGGAAGACCTTCTGGCCAAGGTCAGGATGCTGAAGTTTTTGGCCCAGAGAATCGGCGGCTGCTATATGCGGTGTACTGGTATGGATGCTATAAGTGCCGTCGGAATAGAGGTTTACAACTGCGACCAGAAATACGGCACCCGTTACTGGGAGAGACTGCTCAATTTCGTCAGGCTCATGCAGAAGAACGACTTTGTTCTTTTCAGTGGTGTGACTGATGTCAAGGGAGATAGAGCGCTGCGGCCGTCACAGCAGAAAGATGCCGACATGTACCTGCGCATGGTGGATAAGAATAGCGACGGTATTGTGGTCAGAGGCGCCAAGATACACCAGACAGGCTCTCTCTGCGCTCACTGGGGACTGATTGTACCCACCAGGGAGATGCGTGAGGCGGACAAAGACTATGCCGTCTGCTTCGCTGTCCCGACGGATGCTGAGGGTCTCATTCACGTCTACGGTAGGGGGACGTTAGAAGCCAGGGCGCTTCAGGATCGCGACCTGGGCAATGTCGAGTTCGGCAAGTTTGCTCCCATGGTGATCTTCAACGATGTTTTTGTGCCCTGGGACCGGGTGTTTCTGTGCGGCGAATACGAGTTCGCCGGTGATATGGTGAGGAACTTTGGTAATTACCACCGGCACTCTCATGGTGGCTGCAAGTGTGGTGTTGGAGATGTCCTGATCGGTGCCGCGGCCACTGCTGCCGACTACAACGGCCTGTCCAATGTGTCACACGTCAACAACAAATTGGCGGAAATGCTTAAGGTAATCGAGGCGATCTACGGCTGCTCGGTGGCTGCCTCAATAGAGTCTGTGCCGACCCCATCAGGTATCTATAATGTTGACCCGGTGCTGTCAAATACCTCCAAACTCTACGAAGGTAAGGAACTGGCAGAGGTGGTCCGGATGATGGTTGAGATTGCCGGCGGCATGGTGGCTGACATACCCTCAGACAGAGATTTTGAAAATCCGGAGATTGGCCCGTTGCTCCAGAAGTACCTCAAGGGCGTGGACAAAGTGTCCACCAAAGACAGGGTGTCCCTTTTTCGGTTAATCGAGCAGCTTGCATTTGAAAGTAGAGACATTGTCTCCAACATCCATGGTGCGGGCTCACCGGAAACGCATCGGATGACCATACTGCGAAACGCAAATATCGAGGCAAAGAAGAAGCTGGCCAAGGATTTGGCGGGTATCAAAGAAGAGTAACGGGAGTTCTGTCTGCCGTACAGTAGCGAGGAGTATAGGCTAACCTATACTCCTCCCATTTCTATCAGGGTCTTGGCGTAAGGGGGCATTGAAGCTCTGGCCTTAGCCACATCTTCGGGCGAGAACCAGTTGGCCAGATCAACGCGGTCGATGGGATGTGTCGGACGGTCAAAGGCCCACTTGTACTCTAGGGGCACGGTGGCGTCGAGAGCGATGCCGCCGGCAAACCTTATCCGGGAAGCAACCCACTGTCCGCCGCTTGCGGCTACCCTCTGCCCTGGCTGGAAGGTCAGCCCCCTACCACCGGGGCTTACAATCATGATATCCTTATCCGCCTCTACCCGGGTGCTTACTGCCCACAGGATATCCTCGCTATCATAGATGTTGACGTCCTCGTCAACGGCGATCGCCAGGCGCATGCCTTGAGACATTGCTATAGCTGCGGTCAGGATATTCCTCTGGAAGCCCTCCTCTCTGCGGTGTCTTTTTTTCACCTGAAATATGGCACCGCCGAAGGAACCAAGGCTCAATGGGATGTTCACATCCTGGACAAAACCGGGGCAGATTCCGTTCGCCAGCTCAATGAAGCTTGCCTCCCGGCCAAAGGAGGCGATATAGTGACTGTCGAAGCAACGGGCAATAGTCGGGTAATAAATCGGTGAGTCCTTTCGGTGAGTTATAGCCGTGGCCTGGAACTTGTAGGTTCGGTAGGCTCTCCCCATGTAGCCTGTCCACTCAGGGTGGAACATGTAAACACCCTGCTGTCTCTCCTTCTCGGCCTCTTCACTTTCCCACACACGCTGGTTAGTATCGAGGTACCCCTCGATAACAAGTTCAGCGTTGGCAATGGAGTGAGCATCTACCGTCCTGGCTCTCACAATATCGATGGGTGTTCCCTGTATCGCCCCAGCCACACCCAGCTCATCACATCCCCTGGGCAGGACCGAGTAGAGAAGGCCGGCCCCGGCGATAAGTGATATCGCCGGTGGCACCCCCATATTGATGGTCATCGGTATCGGTTCCTTCCCCTGCCACTCGGTGGCGATCATATCCATATGGGACCCCGGAGAAATCTGGAAGCTGGAGTAGTCTTTGCCCCGGAAGTTCATTCGGTTGAAAGCGACATGGGTGCCGCCCCAGAAATACTTCCCGGTGACCAGGGTATTGCCCGCTCCCAGGGTGCGTCCCACATCCTGTGCCGTATACGAAATCATCGGAATCGTGGACCAGACATCAATATCCTTATCGATAACTACTTCCTGGCATGGGGCGTCCTTGACTTCTGCCGCCGGCAGAGGCTTGTGGATGGCATCCACGATTTTGAACTTTAGCTTCTTGGGCTCGTCCTCACCGAAGACCTTGGCTACCCGCTCCCTGGAGG
>CAZNSC010000029.1:0-25009 GCA_964575695.1 uncultured Dehalococcoidales bacterium | reverse complement strand
AATCTGCTCTACAACTGCCTCAAAATTGTCGATCGGGACGGAAAGCACCACTATGTCGGCATCCTTAACCGCCTCAATACTGGTCGCCGTCTCAACCCCCAGTTGTTTCCTGGCTTCGAGCAGCTTCCTCTGGCTCCGTCCGGCGATTACTACCTCTTTACCTTCTTTGAGCAGGAACTGGGCCAGCCATCGCCCCATTTTCCCGGAACCGCCAATTATGGCCACTTTCACTAGAGCACCCCGTAGCCGCCTTCACTTTGCTTTAGGATATGACCCCAGGACTTTGACAAAGAGGGAAGCCTTCTCCAGGCCCTCAAGAGCCTCCTGAACTGCCGGCTCTTCCCGATGCCCTTCAAAGTCGACATAGAAGTTATATTCCCAGGGTGTCTGCTTCGTTGGTCTCGACTCAATCTTGGTCAGATTTATCTTTCTGGTCGCAAATTCTTTAAGGGCGTCATAAAGCACGCCCGGTTTGTGCTTCAATGAGAAAACAATAGATGTTTTATCGCTCCCTGATGGTGGTGAGTCCTGCCTGGATAAAACAAAAAACCTGGTGAAATTATTGGGATTGTCCTCAATCTCCCGGGCAATGACCTTCATGTCATAGACCTCGGCCGCCCGGGCACTGGCGATGGCAGCACCGTTGGTTATCCCCTTCTCCTTTATCATCCTGACGCTTCCCGCGGTATCATGAGTTGGTATTAGCTCCCCGCCGACATGTTTCAAAAAAGCCTGACACTGAGCTAAAGCCTGGGGATGGGAGTAGACCCTTTTAATCGTATCCAGACGGGCTCCCGGATGAGCAATCAGGCAGTGAGTGACCCTGAGCTCTACTTCGCCAGACACCTTGAGACCCGAGTTCAACAGCAGGTCATATGTCTGGCCATTGCTTCCCCCCAGTGAGTTCTCCACCGGCACAATGCCGAAGGGCACCGCTTCCTGCTGCACAGCCCTGAAGACGTCATCCAGGCTCTCGCAGGGTCTGGTCTGGATTGAAGAGCCAAAAAACAGAAACGCCGCCTCCTCACTATAGGCACCAGTCTCACCCTGAAAGGCGACCTCTACGCCCTGTATTCTTTTGCAGGCGGTCACTATCTGCCGGTAGATGCTTTCGATGTCTTCCTGACTCACCTTTTCTGCCCGGGCAATACTCTTAACATTGTCAAAGACTGTCTCTTCTCGCTCCCTGTTCTCAATCTGCTTCCCCGCCTGTTCTTTCCCCCTGCCTATTTCCTGGGCAATCCTTATCCGTTCTGCGATAAGCCGGACTATTCTGGCATCGGTCTCGTCTATCTTCTTTCTTAAATCTTCTAACTTCATGTCACTACCCTTGGCAGTAATTCTGACCTCAGGGAAAAATCGCACAGGGTTATCGCCATCATTGACTCCACCACCGGGACGGCCCTGGGCACGATGCAGATATCATGTCTTCCCGTAACGGTTAAAATGCTGTCTTCTATGGTCCGCATGTTTACCGTCTGCTGGTTCCTGGCAATCGAGGATGTCGGCTTAATCGCTACCCTGACCACTACCGGCATACCACTGCTTATCCCGCCAAGAACACCTCCGGCGTTATTGGTCGCGGTGATTATCCTGTTATCGCTGACCATAAACGGGTCGTTATTCTCTGAGCCCCTCTTTCCGGCAACGGAAAAGCCAGCGCCGAACTCGACTCCCTTAACGGCGGGGATGGCAAAAAGGGATTTGGCCAGGTCTCCCTCCAGTGTATCAAAGACTGGCTCTCCCAGGCCAACGGGTACATTGAGGGCGATACCCTCGACACTACCCCCAATGCTATCGCCTTCTTCCCTGACCTTCTCAATCAGCCCAATCATTTCTCTGGCGGCTTTCAGGTCAGCGCACCTGACCGGGTTCTTGCTAACATTCTCTCTTATTGCGTCAAACTGCTTTGGCTCAGCTTTTATACCTCCAATCTCAATAGTGTGGGCCAGAACTTCAATGCCTGTGAGACTGAGCAGCTTCCTGGCAATAGCACCCGCCATAACAAAAGTGGCCGTAATTCTTCCGGAGAACCTGCCCCCACCCCGGAAGTCATTGAATCCTCCGTACTTCGCAAAGGCGGTATAGTCGGCATGACCTGGCCGGGGCAGGAACCTCATTTTCTCATACTCACTGGAGTCGACGTCCCTGTTCCACAGTAACAGGCAGATAGGGGCGCCGGTGGTGGTACCGTTAAAGACACCAGAAAGAATCTCAACCTCATCGGCCTCCGCTCTGGTGGTGGCCGCCATCCCCTCCGGTTTTCTTCTGTCCACCTCCCGCTGGATATCGTCCTCGGTGATTGGCAAGCCAGCCGGGCAGCCATCGATAACGGTGCCAACACACCTGCCGTGGCTCTCACCAAAGCTGGTTACGACAAAAAGCTTACCCAGACTATTGCCCATCTATTCCCACCTCGCTTCCCAGGCTTTTGAGCGTATCCCAGAACTGGGGATATGTCTTTGCCAGGCACTCAGCATTATCTATTATCGTCTTGTCAGTCAGCAAACCAAGTATGGCAAAAGCCATCGCTATCCGGTGGTCATTCCTGGGATTGATGACCGCACCCCGGGGACTTGAGCCCGTGATGGCCAACCTATCTCTCTGTTCTTTGACCTTTACCCCCATCTTGAGCAGTTCTTCCCTCACCGCAGCCACCCGGTCTGATTCTTTTAGCCGTGCCCGTTCAATGCCCACAAACTCGCTCACCCCGTCTGCCGTTGCTGCCAGAACTGCCATGGTTGGTAAGAGGTCAACGCAGTCAGATAAATCGGCCCGTATCGCCTTTAACTTAGACTTACTCACCGTTACCGAATCCCGGTCTGTCTCAACCGGGGCCCCCATACCCCTCAAGAAGTCCAGCATTATCTTATCACCCTGTCGGCTTAATGGATTTATGTTTTCCACCGTTACCTCTCCGGCAATGGCGCCGAGGGCTAAGAGGTATGAAGCCGATGACCAATCACCCTCTACCCGGTATTGAGATGGCTTATACCTCTGATTTCCAACCTCAAGTTTCCTGAAGTCCGGGGAGACCTCGACCTGTATACCGAACCTTTCCAGGCAGTCTAAGGTCATCATTACGAACGGCTTTGATTCCAGGGGCGTGGTCAGCCTGATGATGACGCCCTCCTCGGCAAAAGGAGATACAAACATGAGGGCGGATACAAACTGAGAGCTAATGTTACCCGGCAGTTCGGCCACTCCGCCTCTCAATCTCCCACCATCGACTATTACCGGGGCAAAATCACCGTGGCAAGAGCAATTCACCCCCAGTTGTTGAAGAGCCTGAACCAGTGCTTTAACCGGTCGCCTGGAAAGAGAGGGACCGGCGGTTAGCTGGCACTCTCCCGGAATCAGTGAACAGATGGCGGTCATAAACCTGAGGGTTGCCGCTGATTCCCCGCAGAAAAGTCCTGTATCCGGCTTATGGAAATTACCACCATTAATCTGCCACCGGTCTGCTCCCTGATGGGCAGCGATTCCCACCTGGTGCAACACATTGATGGCAGCTTGAGTATCATCCGCCATCAGGGGATGTACAATCTCGCTTTCGCCCTTGGCCAGAGCGCCGCACATAACCCCCCTTATGGTATAGCTTTTGGAGGGCGGGGCGCTGACCCTCCCCTTTACCTGGCTTCTATGAACGGACACCTTCATCGTGTTTTATCTTTTCCTTTATTTGCTCGGCTACGGCATCGGCGCTGAGTTTTGAGGTATTTATCTTGATATCGGCGGCTCGTTCGTAAAACGGACGCCTGAATCTAAGCAGCTCACGGATCGCTACGGCGGGATTGGCCACCTGGAGGAGAGGTCTTTCCACTGAATCATTTGATGTCCGCCTTAGAATAACTGATGGGGACGCCGTCAGGTAGACTATTGTTGATCTCTGCCACAGCCGGTCGATGTTTATCTGGTTAAGGACAATCCCGCCACCGCAGGCGATAACGATATTTTCTTCTTGGGAGACTTCCCCGGCAGCCTCAATCTCAAGCTCGCGAAAGGCGATTTCACCATCCTGCCGGAATATCTCAAGTATAGACTTCCCCGCTTTCTGTTCAATCAATGAGTCCAGCTCAACAAATCTCCGGTTCAGCTTTTTGGCCAGAGCCTGACCGACAACCGTTTTCCCCACCCCCATGAAACCAATCAGGGCGATATTAGTTTTCATGCCTGGTTAACCCTTTGATTAATTCCTCTCGCATCAGTTCAACAGGAGCTTTGAGACCTGTCCACTTTTCAAAGGCCAAAGCCCCCTGCCACAGCAACATCTCAAGGCCGCTTATCGTGGCGGCACCGGCTTTTTCTGCCTCACCCAGTAGCCTGGTCTTGACCGGATTATACACGATATCAAAGACAACAAGACCGGGTCGAATCAAGGCAGAAGCAACCAACGTCTCATTAGCATCAGGGCTCATACCAATGCTGGTGGTATTGACCAGCATATCAGCCTTCCTGACAATTTTCGCCAGATTCTCCGTATTCAGTTCCAAGGCCCGGGCTTGTGTCGGGAAAATCCTGGAAATCACACGGGCACATTCTACTGCTTTACTCGGTGTTCGGTTCAGTATCGTCAGCTTAGCCCCCTTCCCAGCCAGAATAAAAGAGATCGCCCGTGAAGCACCGCCGGCACCCAGAATGACCACATTTTTCCCCTTTGGATCGATGCCTTTCTCCAGCAGGGCTTGCAGAAACCCGGCGGCATCTGTATTATAACCCCTCAAGACGCCGCTATCATTCACTATTGTGTTCACGGCGCCTATCCTGGCTGCCAGACCGTCTAACTCGTCCAGAAACTGGATAACGGCAGCCTTGTGGGGTATGGTCACGTTTAGCCCCCTGATATTCAGTGCCCTCATGCCTTGAATAGCCCGGCCCAGCTCTTCCGGCTTCACCAGGAAGGGGAGGTAGACATAGTCTAACCCCAGCTTATTAAAGGCGGCATTGTGCATTGCCGGCGACATCGTATGCTCAACGGGGTCACCAATTATCCCGCAACACCTTGTTTTTCCGGATATTGCCCAGGTTAGCATCCCGCCACCACTTCATAGATTTTTCTCATGTCTCTTACTGCCATTTGACCAGGGGCAGACTCCTTGCCCTCCTCAATTGAGCCGTAGGTAAGACTGCCACCGACCAGCGGGCAAAGAAGCCGGCTGACCAGCCCCAACTGCCCCATGGCAAACGAAATTATCTCTGCCTCAGGGAATTCTGAGATTAGCTGGAGGACACGAATATTGTCCTCAAACCTCTGAGCCGTAGTTATCACCTTACACATATCGGCACCGGCGGCTAATTGCCGCTTAACTATCTCTTCCAGCCTATCAAGAGGAGGGGTTCCGGTCAAATCGTGAAATGATACGAGACACTGTGCCCTTTTCTTGATCACGGGTATGGCTTTGTCCAGGTCTCTTGTCCCCATCTCAAGGTCAATTATTTCTGCTCCCAACTCAATTGCTTTGAGCAGCTCGTCTATCCTACCGGCTTCACTTCCCTGCCACCGACCACCCTCGCGGGCAATCCGATTGCAGGCTATCCACGGTTTGGCAAGCTTCGCGGCTAATTCCTGCCAGTCTCTACCAATAAGGTCGATTCTAACCTCAAGCAAATCGGCAACTTCTTCGGCATGCCTGACCACAGCCAAATCGTTGTCAACGATGACGGCGCAGATTCTAGGTTTTCTCATCCCCACCTGCCAAGACCTGTTCAATCAGTGAAGGAGTTACTTCATCGGTGATGAAGACCTCCCCTATGGATCTGGGCAGGACAAATCTTATCCTGCCCTCTAAAACCTTCTTGTCGTGCTCCATCGCCTGAGTTATCGCCTCAACATCAAGGTCTGGAATTTCTGTGGGCAGGTCAGCTGTTTGGATAAGCCGCTCCAGCCTGATTTGCTCATCCTTACCAAAGATATTGAGCTTACCGGCAATCCTGCCCGCGGCTACCATGCCGATAGCAACTGCCCGACCATGCCTCACCCTGAAATCTGACGCCGTCTCGATAGCATGCCCCAGGGTATGACCGTAGTTCAGGATATGCCTCAAGCCAAAATCCCGTTCGTCTTTCTCGACGATCCTGGCTTTAACCGTAGCTGACCTGAAGACTACTGTCTCAAGGACACCGCCGTCAAGTGACCTTATCCTGCCCAGATTCTCCTCAAGATAAGCGAAGAACTCCTTGTCCCAGATCACCGCATATTTTATGACCTCGGCTAAGCCGTCGCTAATCTCCTCAGCCGGAAGAGTTGTCAGGGCAGTGATGTCGCTGGCGACTAACCTCGGTTGATAGAATGCCCCGATTTTGTTCTTCAGTTGGCAATGATCCAGGGCTACCTTGCCGCCGATACTGCTGTCTACCTGCGCCAGCAGGCTGGTTGGTATCTGCACCAGGGGCACACCCCGCAGGTAAGTGGCGGCCACGAATCCAGCCAGATCGCCAATAACCCCGCCACCCAAGGCTAAAATAGGCGTTGTCCTTTCGGCATTGCAATCGGATAGTTCATTATACAACCTGCCGGCGGTCTCCAGCGATTTCTGCTCCTCCCCATCAGGAACCAGAAGTGCAGTTACCTTAAAGCCTTCCCGGCTGAGATTTTGCTCCAGGGCGTCGCCATACAATCCTTTCAGTGACGGGCTGGTGATGACTACCAGCTTATCAGCAAACGAACCTTCTCTGAGCCAGTAGCCCAAGCGGGAGAGTATCCCGGAACCAATAAGGATTTCGTAGCTGTTTCTACCAAGTCTAACCTTGACTTTCCTCATTTGATACCGCCTTAGTGCTCAGTTATCGGATCCATAATCAACTGACCGATTTCTTGGCAGGCTTTAATTACCCTCTCCAGCTCACCGGGTGTGATTGTCTGGCGACCATCGACCAGCGCTTCCGCCGGGTTGTAGTGTACTTCAATCATCAGGCCGTTAGCTCCGGCCGCGATGGCGGCACAGCTCATATTGAAGATGAGGTCTCTGCGACCTGTCCCATGACTGGGGTCAACGATTATTGGCAGGTAGGTCTCCTTCTGGATTGCGGTGACAGCGGCAAGATCAAGGGTATACCTGGTGTATTCTTTGCCTTTACCCACGGGCACGATCCCCCGCTCACATAAAATGATGTCCTTGTTGCCTTCAGCCGCGATATATTCGGCAAAAGACAGAAATTCCTCAATGCCGGCACCGAAATGTCTTTTAAGCAGGACTGGCTTACTCTTTCTCGCCACCGTGGTGAGCAGGTCTTGGTCATACATATTTCTGGCTCCTATTTGGAGAATGTCAACATACTCTGCCACCAGGTCAGCATGGGCTTCGCCTCTCACCTCAGTCACCGTAGGCAATCCAAACTCCCTTCCGGCTTCATGGAGCCACTGCAAAGCCTGCTCGGCTGTTTTTCGGTCTATTGCCCCCAAGCCCTGGAAGGAATGGACTGAGCTCCTCGGCTTGTAAATGCCGCCCCTCAGGATGTGAGCACCGGCCTTTTTCACACCCTCTGCAATCCTGAGTAGTTGCTCTTTGCTCTCTACGGCACAGGGGCCGGCGATAAATATCGGCTGGTCTCCTCCCATATTGACATTGCCTATTTTGACTATCTTATTACGACCGGCCACTCCTTCCGAAAGTTGGCCGTACTCCCGGCTAATCAGCTTGTAGTGGGTTTCAATCATCATAACCTCCTTTACCCCAGGCAGAGTGGCAAAGCGTTCAAATGGTACTTTCGTCTCATCGCCGATTAGCCCGATTACTGTCCTGAATTCTCCACGAGAAACATCGGCTCGAAGACCGTACCGCCTGATTTCCGCCACCACCTGAGCTACCTGTTCCTCTGTGGCGCCAACATTCATTATTATCATTGCCTCCCTCCAACAACAGATTCCCTTAAAAGCAGAACCCTCCAGTTGGAGGGTTCTGCTGCCTAGACTTTTTCTATTTTGTTAGCGTTTGCTGTTCACATGCTCATACCAGAGCCCCCCGGGCATACCTGCCGGACTCAAAGAAATAATAATACGCATAATATAAACCTCGAGGGGCTACATAAATCGACATGATATCTTCTCGGCTTACTCGCAATTGATTAATAATAACATAAGGACGTGATATCTGTCAACTACATTGTAGCTAATGAGCAGCTGATGAACAAAAGTAATGAGTTCGTCATGCTGGTTACTTAATCAGTCTCGCTTTTAGGCCAGCCGAATTTTGTACATCGGCGACAAAGCCGTAATATCTGGTAAACCAGATAAACAGGATGGTGCCGACAACCACTACGCCCGAGGCTAGGTAAAATACTGAGCTGACATTGGCCAAGTCAGCTATTTCCCCAGCCATGATTGGCCCCACTACCATGCCAATACTCATCGCCATGTTGAACAGGGACATAGTCGAGCCCATGCCGAACTTCCTTCCCTCATCAACAATCAGTGCTGAGGCGGCGGGCATGGAAATTGCTCCACTAAGACCACCGAGAGCGCATAATCCCAGTAACTGCCAGAAGCTATCACTTATGGGAATCAAAGCGAGAAAGGCAATGTTGACCAGACTTCCCAAGACTATCAGTAACCTCCGGTTAATTTTGTCAGCGACCTTGCCAGAGATGCCTTGCAGTAGCGACATTAACAATATGTTGGTTGCCAGCAGTATACCGATGAGAGACGTCGATAGTTCCAGATACACAGCGGCGAAGATGGGGAGGAAAGTGGCAAAGGCGCCTCTACCTACGGCGAATGCCAGCCGATAGCTGAAAATCCCGTTGATTACGCTACTGGTTCTCATCTGCCTAAAAGACGAAGCCGTGAGTCTACGGTGGGGAACCTCGGGAAGGAAGAGCACAACCCCCAGAAAGGCGAGCAGGTTAAGCCCGCCCATCGTCGAGAAGGCAAAGGTCATCCCTAAGTGCTCGGTCAGTACCCCGCCTAACAACGGGCCGAAACCGAAGCCGCTGAAGAAGGCGGCATTAAAGTAGCCCATCCACATTCCCTCCTCGCCCTCAGGCGAGATATCGCCGACGTAAGCCTGAGCAATGGGGATAATCATGGCGGAAGCAACACCATGCACCAAACGGATTACAGTTAATTGAGCGACACTACCTGCCCATATATACCCCAGCGAAATGATAGCGTAGGAAAGAAGGCCAATGGTGAGAAACCGCTTTCGGCCACTGCGGTCAGAGAGTTTGCCCACCGCGGGCATGACTACTGCTCGGGAAAAAGAGAAGCCGCCAAAGATGACGCCCAGCCAAATCCCGGTAGCTCCCATATGTTCAACATAAAGAGGTAGGAGCGGGGCTATTATGCCGACACCGAGCATGGCGGAGAAGACAGACAGCGCCAGGATGGGGAAGATCCTTCTCATGATGCGAATATCACGTATTATACTGCTTTACTCTCGGCCGCGGCAATTGCAACTTGTAGCTATGATTGGTATAATAGGGTGTTTTGATTTAACGGTTGGATGTAACCATGGTCGTCAATGAAGAGAAACAGGTAACTGAAGATGAACGGCTTGAGATAATGCGCCATTCGGCTTCTCATGTTATGGCCGAAGCGGTCCAGTCCATCTTCCCCGAAGCCAAGTTCGGTATTGGGCCGGCTATTGAGAATGGCTTCTACTATGACTTTGATTTGCCCCGCCCGTTAACTCCCGATGACTTGCCGCTTATCGAGTCTAAGATGAGGGAAATAATCGCCGCCGATGTGCCGTTTATCAGGCAGGAGGTGACTAAGGAAGAGGCCCGCCGCCTGTTTGCCAATCAGCCGTACAAGCGGGAGCTGATCGATGAGATCCCTGACGAGAAGGTCAGCCTGTATCGGCAGGGTTCGTTCATTGATTTGTGCCGTGGCCCGCAGCTTGTGTCTACCGGGGAGATAAAGGCCTTCAAACTGGTGAGCATTGCCGGGGCGTATTGGCGGGGTGATGAGCGACGTCCTATGTTGCAGCGAATCTATGGTGTCGCCTTTGACACTGAGGCGCTTCTGGCAGAGCACCTGAAAAAACTTGAGGAAGCCGCCAAGCGTGACCACAGGCAGCTAGGCAAAGAGCTTGACCTGTTCAGTATCCATGAAGAGGCCGGGCCCGGCCTAGTCCACTGGCACCCCAAGGGGGCAGCAATCCGCCGTGTCATTGAGGATTTCTGGAAGGATGAGCATATCAAGCGCGGCTATGACATAGTCTATACTCCTCATATCGCCAAGCTTAATTTGTGGAAAACCAGCGGGCATTGGGAGTTCTATCGTGATTACCTGTATAGTCCGATGGATGTAGAAGGACAGGAGTATATCGTTAAACCAATGAACTGCCTGGGACACATCCTCATTTACAAAACCAGGCTCCACAGTTACCGCGAACTGCCACTCCGTTATGCCGAGCTGGGCACCGTCTATCGCTATGAGCGTTCCGGGGTGCTTCATGGCCTATCACGGGTCAGAGGCTTTACCCAGGATGATGCCCATATTTTTTGCCGCTTTGACCAATTGGAGGACGAGGTGGCCAGCGTACTAGAACTAGCCCTGTTCATGATCAACACTTTTGGCTTTGCCGGCTACCAGGTGTTTCTTTCCACCCGCCCGGAGAAGTATGCCGGTACCACCCAGGTCTGGGAGGAGGCCACCGAGACACTGAGGCAAGCCCTGACTCGCCTTGGGATTCCCTATACTATAGACCCCGGGGAGGGTGTGTTTTATGGCCCCAAGATAGATATTAAGTTCGAAGCCTGGCAGGGGCCTACCATCCAGGTGGACTTTAACCTGCCACAGCGGTTCGATGTCGTCTATATTGGCGATGACGGCCAGGAGCATTCGGTGGCGATGATACACCGCACCGTGCTCGGCAGCATGGAGCGCTTCCTTGCCTCGCTTACTGAGCATTACTGGGGTGCTTTCCCGGTGTGGCTGGCACCAGTTCAGGTAAAAGTGATACCAATCTCTGACCGCCATCTGGACTACGCCCGTGAACTGGAAGCGGAGCTAAAGAAGGACAAGGTGCGGGTCGAGGTTGATGCCCGGTCAGAAAGAGTAAACCTCAAGATTCGACAGGCACAACTGGAAAAGATACCCTACATGCTTGTCGTTGGTGATAAAGAGGTAGCCACGTCCACCGTTTCCCTCCGCTTGCGGAGTGGGGAGCAACAATCACTTCCCTTCGATAGCTTCAAGGAAATCATCACCGCGGCCATAGTAGACAAGACAAAAGACTTAAAGTTATAATTTGATAATCCTAGAAGAATATGATATAGTTTTTGCCTGCAAGATGCCAGTGCTTGGAGGAGGTACGAAAGGACATAATTAAGAACCTACGTGTCAATCAGAGGATTAGGGCTAGTGAAGTCCGCCTCGTTGGGGAGAAGGGGGAGCAGTTAGGGATTATGCCCTTAAGACAAGCACTGGAGACCGCCAGGAAGCATAATCTTGACCTGGTTGAGGTCGCACCTACGGCAGTGCCCCCGGTATGTCGCTTGCTCGACTATGGAAAATACAAGTATGAGCAGGATAAGAAGGAGCGGGAGGCGAGGAGAAGCCAGCGGGTGGCACTGCTGCGGCAGATCCGACTACGACCCAAGATTGATGACCATGACTTTGAGGCCAAGGCAAGGCGAGTCAGGAAGCTGCTGAGTGAAGGCGACAAGGTCAAAGTAACCGTAATGTTCCGGGAACGTGAAATCACCCATCCAGAGATTGGCTGGAGGTTGCTCCAGAGGATGCTCGAGTCATTGAGTGAAGTAGCTACTGCTGAGAGTCAACCATCAATGGATGGGAGAATCATGAATATGATTCTGTCACCGATGGCGGCTAAGAAAACTAAGTAGAGGAGTAAAGGAATCCCGAATGCCCAAACTCAAGACCCATAAAGGAGCCAAGAGCCGCTTCCATATCACCGGTAGCGGCAAAATTATGCGCGTCAAGATTGGAAAAAGCCATTTCCGGCTGCGTAAACCAAAGCGAACCAAGCGTCTTTATGACGAGACAATACCGATAAGCCCCAGCGACAAGGCCCGGATAAAGAGGCTTATACCATACGCGGTGAAGTAGATAAGGGAAGGTTGTTTAGCAAAGGGATTGAAAGGGACGAAGCCCCTTCGAAAAATCTCCTACCTCTCTCCTGGTAAGGGGAGAGGGATAAAGAGTGAGGGGCTGGTTAGAAAATCTAGAGGGGGGACATTTTGCCACGAGTAAAAGGTGGGGTAACCACACATCGCCGACATAAGAGGGTGCTCGCCCTGACCAAGGGACATCGGGCTACCAGACATACCCTTTATCGCCGGGCTCATGAGTCTATGCTTAAATCACTGAGCTACGCCTACCGTCACCGCCGGGAACGGAAGAGTGATATGAGACGGCTGTGGGTTCTGCGGATTAATGCCGCGACTAGGGCACGAGGATTGACCTACAGCCAGTTCATTGATGGCTTGAAAAGGTCCAGTGTTGAAATCAACCGCAAGATACTCGCTGACATGGCAGTCAGGGAGCCTGACGCTTTTGCCAATCTGGTGACCATAGCCCGGGGTAAAGTCACGAAGCCAGATACTCAGTAGCCCTACCTCTTTGACCCTCCAAAGAACCCTCTGCATTATAGGCGGGAAGATGTTACAGCAACTGGAAGAACTGAAGTTAAACGCCCTGCGGGAATTGCAGGATATTGACAACTTTCGGGAACTGGAATTATGGCGAGTCCACTATCTGGGCAAGAAGAGCCCACTAACCAAGGCCCTGCGCAGCTTGCCCGGATTGCCGTTGGCCGAGAGAAAGGCCGTCGGCACCTACGCTAACCAGACTAAAGGCATCTTCGAAGATAATCTGCGGCAGAAGGAGCAGGTAATCTGGGAGAAACAGCTGGCCGAGACTGCCCGGTGGGAAGCGCTTGATATTACCCTTCCCGGCCGCCCATTTGCCGCGGGCCACCTGCACCCGATTACGCAGACAATATATGAGATATGTGACATATTTCTGTCTATGGGCTTCCAGGTAGTAGAGGGCCCTGAAGTGGAGTGGGACTACTATAACTTTGAGGCGCTCAACATTCCTGAGGAACACCCCGCCCGCGATACCATGGCCACATCCTGGGTTGATTTTGAGACTGAGCATGGCGAAAGACCTATGCTGATGCGTACCCACACTACAGCGGTAACGGCCCGGATGATAGAGGCCATGCACCCCCCGATAAGGGTTATTGAGCCCGGTAGGGTCTATCGCTATGAAGCTAGTGATGCCACGCACACCCCGATGTTCCATCAGATTGATGGCGTAGCCGTCGATAAAGGCATTACCATGGCTGACCTGAAGGGAACACTCTATGAATTTGCCCGCCGCTTCTTCGGTGACGAGAGGAAGGTCCGCTTTCGCTGTGACTATTTTCCCTTTGTCGAGCCCGGGGTGGAGATGGCTATTGAGTGTCTGGTGTGCGGTGGTAAAGGTTGCCGTCTGTGTGGGGATAGCGGCTGGATTGAAATACTGGGAGCGGGAATGACTCACCCCCGGGTGCTTCAGTATGGGGGTATTGACACGGATGTTTACACCAGTTTTGCCTTTGGTATCGGGATTGAACGTCTGCCCATGCTCCGCTATGGAATTGATGACATCAGGCTATTCTACGGCAGTGATCTGAGATTCTTAAGGCAATTTTAGACAGCCCTTGTCAGGCTGTAGGGTGCAGCCCCAGGCTATCCCGTGGTAATGCTCTTATGTTCTTGAGGTAACTCAAAAAGATGAAGGTCTCACTAAAGTGGCTCAAGGAGTATGTAACCGTAACCCTGCCCCCGGCTGATTTAGCCGGGAAACTGACCATGGCTGGCTTGGAGGTCAAGGGGATAGAGGCTATTGGCGGCAGCTGGGAGAATATCGTAGTTGGTCAAATCAAGGCTATTGACCGCCATCCTAATGCCGACCGCCTCAGACTGGCTACTGTAGACCTGGGCACCAGACAGGAGACTGTTGTCTGCGGGGCACCGAACCTCAGGATTGGCGATAAGATAGCCTTTGCCCACGTCGGTGCCCAACTCATAGATGGACATACCGGGCAGACATCCCGTCTGAAATCGGCCAAAATTCGTGGCATTGTGTCCAACGGTATGGTCTGCTCGGAAAAGGAACTGGGCATCTCAGACAGTCATGAAGGAATCTTGATTCTGCCGGCTGAAGCCCCAGTCGGCGCTTCACTGGCCGATTACCTTGGTGACGTTATTCTCGACTTGGATGTGACCCCTAACCGGCCTGACTGCCTCTCGGTCATCGGGATTGCCAGGGAGGTTGCCGCTCTCACCGGCCAGAGCTTGCGCCTTCCCGAAGCTGCCTATAAAGAAGGGACATCTCCGGTTACCCAGCAAATATCAGTCGAAATCGCGTCGCCTGACCTGTGCTCCAGGTATTGTGCCAGCCTGATCCGCGGAATAAAGGTAGCGGCATCTCCAAGCTGGATGCAGCAACGGCTGCTGGCATGCGGCATGCGCCCAATAAACAATATCGTCGATATTACTAACTACGTTATGCTGGAATACGGACAACCCCTGCACGCCTTTGACTACGACACGATTAAGGGTAAGAAGATAATCGTCCGTTGCGCAGCCGATGGGGAAATTCTAGTCACCCTGGATGGTGTGGGGCGAACCCTGTCCGAAAACATGCTGGTTATCGCTGATGAGACACGGGCGGTAGCCATCGCCGGGGTTATGGGTGGGGCTGACACTGAGGTAACTCAGCAGACTACTTCAATACTGCTGGAATCAGCCAACTTCAATCCAGCGAGCATCCACTATACCAGTAGGCATTTGTTGTTAACCAGTGAAGCGTCCATGCGCTTTGAGAGAGGCATCCGCCCTGAGCTGACTCTGCCGGCACTGAAGCGAGCCACTCAACTGATTGTGGAGCTTGCCGGTGGTGAGGCGGCCCGGGGTGTTGCTGATGCTTATCCCGGCAAACAAGACCGCGCGCCAATTTTGCTACCAACCGAACAGGTGCCGCGCATTCTGGGTGTTGAATTCGGTCTCGACCATATGGTGGGCGTGCTGACTGCCCTGGGCTTTGATTGCAAACCATCCGGTTCAGAGGTCTGGGTTACTGCCCCTTACTGGCGGAGTGATATACATCTGGCGGTTGACCTCGTGGAAGAGATAGCCCGGATCACTGGCTATGACCGGATCCCAGCGACCATGCTCAGTCAGCCGTTGCCAAGGCAAGACCCAAAACCGATCATCAGTTTAAAGCGGAAGGTAGGGCGTAGCCTTGTTGGTTATGGCTTTCAGGAGGTGATCAGCTATTCATTAACCAGCCTGGAAGCCATGAGCCAGCTACAACCTGAACCTCACCCCACTGAGGCCGTGCGTATGGCTAATCCGATGACCGTTGACCAGGAGTACCTGCGCCCCAGCCTGCGGGCTAACCTCCTCTCGGCTCTTTCCGTAAATCAGAGACGCGAGGAGAGCGGCATCAGGCTTTTTGAACTGGGCAGGGTATATCTCCCACGACCAAATGACCTGCCTGACGAGCCGGAGATGGTGTGTGGGGTACTGAGCGGGTCCAGATATGAAAGGTCGTGGCACGGTAGGGATGAGTTGTTTGATTTCTATGATGCCAAGGGGGTGGTTGAAGGCTTGCTTCGCCTTCTGGACGTTGATGCCAGATTTGAAAAGTGCCAGGATGAAAGCCTTCACCCGAATAAACAGGCGGCGATTGTGGTCAATGGCAAGAGTGTGGGGGTCGTTGGTGAGGTACATCCCAAGGTATCCCTGGCCTTTGAGCTTTCCACGCCGGCATATCTTTTTGAGATTGACCTGACAGCACTTTTGCCGTTTACCACCGGTCATAAAATCTTCCAGCCGATACCCCGCTTCCCGGCAGTAGTCAGGGACATCGCCCTAGTAGTTGACGCCGAAATAAGCCACCAGCAGGTGGAAGATATTATCACAAGCTTCCAGTTAGTGAACCGGGTTACCCTGTTTGATGTTTATTCCGGCGAGCCGATTCCACCGGGCAAGAAGTCCCTTGCCTACAGGATTACCTTCCAGTCACCAACCCATACCCTGACCGATAAAGAGGTTAACGACATCCAGGAGCAAATCCTGGCTAGGCTGTCCACCCAGCTTGGGGCTACATTACGAACCCAAAACTAAGCTCCATCGTTTAGGGTGTCCCATAGAGGCACTGATCTCTTTCTAATCCCTCTCCCTCTCCTTTGAAATCAAGAACAGTATCCGGGATGTGTAAGAGGGACGCCAGCCCCTCTTTTGTAATTAATTCTTCCCCCTCTCCTTTGAAGGAGAGGGGGACTGAGGGGGTGAGGTAGATAACTAGTCCCTGAGAAGCTCCTTGAGCCTGGCTACTATTCCATCCAGTGGTACCATCTCGGACTCCTTCTTTGAGCGCAACTTTACCTCAGCACCGTTTTTCTCCAGGGTGCGGGGGCTGATGGTAACCCGGACGGGTATCCCCAGGAGGTCGGCATCGTTGAACTTTACCCCCGGCGATTCGTTACGGTCATCAAAAAGCACTTCCGGCCCCTTTGCTTCAAGGTCAGCATACAGGTTTTGCGCAGTGTCGGCTACATTGGGATTTTCCAGATATAACGGGCAAAGATAGACATGATAGGGGGCGATAGACATTGGCCAGATAATCCCTTTATCATCATGGTTCTGCTCAATAGCGGCGGCAAGCAGTCTGCCCAGGCCAATGCCGTAACACCCCATGACAATCGGGTGCGAGGTACCGCTAGCGTCAATAAAGGACGCTCCCAGTTTCTCGCTGAGGAAGGTGCCCAGTTTGAAGACATGGCCCACCTCAATACCGCGGGCGGACGACAGCCGGCCTCGGCACCTTGGGCACGCGTCTCCGGCACGAGCCCGGGCAATATCCGCCATAATGTCAACCGTGAAGTCCCGCGGGTAATTGACATTTCTGAGGTGGGTATCCGGCTTATTAGCACCCGCAACAAAGTTTGTCCCCTCGGTTACCGAATCATCGGCAACCACCTCGATACCGCTTATGCCCACCGCAGAGGCGGAGCCAGCGACAATCCCTGCCTCGACGACCTCAGCTTCAGTTGCCAGGCGAAGCTCAAAACAGTGCACAGCGTTCTTCAGCTTTATCTCGTTCACCTCAAGGTCACCTCTAATGACCACAAAGATAAACCTGCCGTCGGCAATATAGAATATCGCTTTCAGAGTGTGACTCTGAGGCACCTTAAGGAAATTCGATACCTGTTCAATCGTGGCCATTCCCGGAGTAGCCACTTCTTCTACAGGTAATGGCTGCCCGCCTTCTATCTTACCTTTAATGCTCTCCGCCTTCTCCACATTAGCGGAGTATTTGCAGTTTTCGCAATAGATAATCTCATCCTCACCGGTTTCGGCGATGAGCATAAACTCGTGGGAGTCCTTGCCTCCAATAGCGCCGCTATCGGCTTCAACTAGGAGGGCAGGCAGCCCACAGCGAGCGTAGATATTGCGATATGCCTGCAGCATTTTGTTATAGCTCTGGTCCAGCCCGCTTTCGTCAGTATCAAAGCTGTAGAGGTCTTTCATGCTGAACTCACGAACCCGGAGCAGCCCACCTCTGGGGCGGGGTTCGTCACGGAACTTGGTCTGGATTTGATACAGTAGCTGCGGCAGGTCACGGTAGCTCTGAACATTGCGGCTGACCATCTGAGTGACCACCTCTTCGTGGGTGGGGCCCAGGGCCAGCTTGCGGTCTCTGCGGTCGGATAGTGTAAACAGTCCCTTGCCGAAAGCCTGGTCTCGTCCGGTTTCCTGCCACAGTTCCAGGGGCTGGAGAACCGGCATGCTTAGCTCCTGCCCGCCGGCTTTGTCCATCTCGTCACGGATGATACTCTCTATTTTCCTGAGCACCCGCCACGCCAACGGCAAATAAGAATAGACGCCAGCCGCCACCTGGCTTATCATTCCGGCTCTTAAGAGTAGCTGGTGGCTGACCGTCTCTGCCTCGGCGGGCACCTCTCTCAGTGTCTTGCCAAAGAGCTTTGATACACGCACTTTTTACTCCTATTTTTTATCTGCCTCACCTCTGAAGTTTTCATATGGTAATCCCATCCCCCTTTGTCCCCCTTCCCTTTGATAAAGAGAAGGAGGAATTTCATATGAGAGAGGCTTCGCCTCTCTTTGACTCTCCTTGTTTAAATCCCTCTCGCTCTCCCTTTAAGAAAGGGAGGAGTCCTCCCCGTAGTTTTCCCCCTTTGGCAAAGGGGGACAGGGGGATTTCCCCCCGGCGGCTTCGCCCCTTCAAACTTCCCCTAATAGGTAGCGTCCATCATGTTTGTTTTGCCCATTTGTACCACTCTTCTAGCTGGTCAACCGTGGGTGTTGGCCATTTCCTAGTCATTGTAATCCAGTTATAATCATCAATAAATTTGACGAGGCTTGACGATGACCTGCCTAGTTTCTGGGGTAGTTCAGATAGCGTAATTCCGTATTGCTCGCATTCTGCCCCAATCTGACGCAATTGTCCCTTCGCATCTTCTAGGAATTTTCTGTATGACTTGGGGCTTCCGTCATACTTAAGCTCCTTTCGTATTGCGTCATCCCAGGGTGGAAAAGCTTCTATTCTGAGAGTAAAAAGTATCTTTGCAGCACCTGTGGGGCCAATCTTCACAGGGGAACTAGCACGACCTCTTTCACAAGCTTGCACGCTCTTTAAGGAGCGAAAGGCATTCTCCGCGTCGTCTAGTTCGCTCTCAGAAAGGTCTAATAGACTCTTTCCCAGCGGAGGAAGCAAGTCTTTATTCTTTTCATACCATAGTTTTAGCTCCCGTGCGGCTTGCCCATGGCAATTTTTTTTAAATTGTCGGCATCCAAATGTGGTTAGCCATTCTAAACATTTTATCCAGTTGCCTTCATTCTCCATATCCACATTAAAACCCTTTTCCCCAAAATAACTCTTATAACGTTCATCAAATTTGGTAAAGTCCCCGTACCTGTAGCAGGCAAATGCTAACTCATATAACCTCATTCTACTTTTCTCAATATCAGTAAATATATGCAACCTAGAACCTCTCCACCTCTGCCATAAGTGCGGTGAGGAAGTCCTTTTCCTCCACCACCCCGATCTTCTTGCCTTTCTTAAATAAGACGGCTTTGCGTTTGCCGCAGGCGATGCCGATATCGGCGTCCTTGGCTTCGCCGGGGCCGTTGACCACGCAGCCCATCACCGCCACCTTTATAGGCTTGCGAATCTTCAATAGCCTTTCCTCCACCTCTTCAGCCAGTTTTATAATATCAACCTCACACCGCCCGCAGGAGGGGCAGCTGACCAGTACCGGCCCGTGCTGGCGCAGGTCCAGGCTTTTTAAGATTTCATAGGCGGCAATGACCTCTTCCCTGGGGTGGGCGGTGAGTGAGACCCTTATGGCATCGCCAATACCCTGGTAAAGCAGGGTGCCAATGCCGACGGCGCTGCGGATGATACCCGTCCTCGGTGTGCCCGATTCAGTGATGCCAATGTGCAGGGGATAGGGAATCTTCCGGGCTATGTCCTGGTAGGCGGAAATTGTGGTCGGGACATCGAAGGCTTTGAGTGAGACCTTAATCAGCTCAAAGTCGAGGCTCTCCAGTAGTCTTATCTGCTGTGATGCGGCTTCGACCATCTGCTGAGCGATGCTCAGCTCGGGTTTGCTTGGCTTGGGCAGGCTGCCGGCATTTACCCCGATGCGGATGGGGACATTTCTTTCCCGGGCAGCTCTGACTATTGTCGTAACCTTCTCCGGCTCGCCAATGTTGCCCGGGTTCAACCGCAACCCGTCAATGCCGGCTTCCAGCGCCATAAGGGCCAGGCGGTAGTCAAAGTGAATATCGGCGATCAGGGGTATGTTAATGCCTTTCTTTATCGCCGGTATTGCCCGCGCCGCCTCAGCATCGGGGACAGCGACCCGTACCATTTCGCAACCATAGTCCTCAAGCTCCCTGATCTGATTGGTAGTTGACATAATATTACGGGTGTCGGTCTTGGTCATTGACTGCACCACGATCGGGGCACCGCCACCAACAGCTACCTTCCCAATCTGAATTGCTCTGGACGCTCGCCGCTGGTTCATGGCAACAGGCTTCCTCCGGTGACAATGCGGACGATATCGTAGTAGGTAACAAGCATAATTCCTGCCAGCAGCATGGCAAAGCCGATAAGGTGCACCAGCCCCTCGGTTTTTGGCGACACCCGCCGCCCGCGACGCACCCACTCAAGGAGAACAAACACAATCCGCCCACCATCCAAGCCAGGAAGGGGGAAGATATTGATTATCGCCAGGTTTATGCTGATAAAGGCGGCAAATTCCATTAGCGGGCTAATCCCGGCCTTAGCCACTTGACCGGTAAGTTGGGCAATACCTACCGGGCCTGTTACCTGAGGGGTGGCGGCCCCGATAAACCACTTCTCTATCTCATTCTTGAATATGACAAAGGTTTCCACGCACTCGATAGCCCCCATGGGTATTGCCCGCCAGAAGGGATAGCTTTCACTTATAACGACCGGGTTTGACACTTTGACCCCGATTCCGATTGCCCCTTGAGATGGTGGCGGCTTCCATCGGGGTATTACCTGAACCTCTTCTGTTGAGCCAGCACGGCTAATCAGCAGGCTGGTTTGGGCACCTAGGTTGAGATGGACATAGCGGTGAAGGTCACTTAGGTTGCGTACCGGTTTACCATCTATGCTGAGGATAATATCTCCCGTTTGAATGCCCGCCATAGCCGCCGGTGAATCAGGGGATACGTCTTCAACGACCACCTGCCCGGTTTCCACCTCATGGGGAATCATAAACGCGATTGAAAACAAGACGACAGGCAGTATGACATTCATCAGCGAGCCGGCACTGAGTACGATCAGCCTGACCCCTTTACTCTTGCTGGCCAAACTCCGTGGTACCTCTGGGTCTTCCTCGCCAGCCATCTTGGTAAACCCTCCCAGAGGTACCGCATTCAGTGAATACAGCGTCTCACCCCGCCTCACCGATAATAATCTCGGTGGGAAACCAAGGCCGAACTCCTCTACTTTTACGCCGAAAGCCTTGGCTGTGCTGAAATGCCCCAGCTCGTGAGCAAGAATAATCACTGCCAGGACAATAAGAAAGGCGACAATACTAATTATCATGGCCCTCTCCTCCAGCCAGCCGGAGTATCTCTTGCCTCGCCCAGGTATCAGCCGCCATAATGTCGTCCAGGGTAGGGTGGGGAATAGCTTGATGCTGCTCCAGCACCCTGCCTACATAGTCAGCAATATCAACAAACTTGATGCGGTGGGACAGAAATAGTTCCACGGCGACCTCATCAGCGGCACAGATTACCGCCGGGTAGGTGTCTCCTTTCCTTCCAGCCTCAATAGCCAGCTTGAGGCAGGGAAAGGTGTCAAGGTCAGGTTGCTCAAAGGTCAGCTGTTCAATACGGCTCCAGTCAAGACGGGGAAGCCCGGGGTTAGCCAGGCGTTCCGGGTGGGAAAGGGCGTATTGAATAGGTAGGCGCATATCAGGGTAGCTTAGCTGGGCTTTCAGCGAGCCGTCTATAAATTCTACCATGGAGTGAACAATACTCTGGGGGTGGATTAAGACGGCAATCTTCTCAAAAGGCACGTTAAATAGCCAGTGGGCTTCGATTACCTCCAACCCCTTATTCATCAGGGTAGCTGAGTCAATAGTGACTTTTCTCCCCATCCGCCACGAGGGATGCCCCAGAGCCTGCTCAACGGTAACCCCTTCTAGCCGGGCTGATGAATAGTGGTGGAAGGGGCCCCCGGAGGCGGTCAGAATAATTCGAGCCAATGGTTGCACTTCACCCTCCAGACACTGCCATATAGCGCTGTGCTCGCTATCAATGGGCAGGATCTGTGCTCCGTGTGACCGGGCTTCACTGGTAATAATATCGCCAGCCATAACTAACGGCTCCTTATTTGCCAGGGCAACGCGTTTACCTGCTTTCAGCGCCGCCAGTGTCGGGCTCAGCCCTGCTTTTCCCGAGGTGGCGACAATGACCATATCTACCTCAGGATGACCGGCAATCTCTTCCAGCGACAGCAGCTCGTATTCTCCACCTGGCGGGTTGACCTGTGAATGTCTATCCTGATAGTGGACGAACCTTGGTGTGAATTCACTGATTTGCTCTGCCAGGAGGCCAACATTCTTCCCGGCTGCCAACGCAGTGATACGGAACCTATCGGGAAAAGCGCGGACTACCTCGAGGGTCTGCTGCCCTATGGAGCCGGTGGAACCGAGGACAGCTAAATTCCTACTAGCCATATCACATAATAGTATACCACGATGCCAGTAAAGACAATGCTATCTATCCTGTCCAGAACGCCACCATGCCCCGGTATTAGCTTGCCGGAGTCCTTCACTCCCATATTACGCTTAAGCAGAGACTCGACCAGGTCACCGAGTTGACCGAAAAGGCTGACCAGTACCCCCAACAATATTGCCTGCCCATAGTTGAGGGGCAGGCTCAAGGATGTCGGCAGAGTAAACAGAAGACTGACGAGGACAGCACCCGCGACACCACCAATGGCTCCTTCCCAGGTCTTACCCGGACTGATCTGCCGGGCAAGATGATGTCTGCCCAGTGCTCGGCCAGTAAAGAAGGCGGCAGTATCAGAGCCGAAAGTAGTAAACAGAGCAAAGAATACCCAGTTTCGACCATCATCCAGACCCCTGAGTGCCACAAGATAGCTCAGCAGCCATCCCACATAGACAATTCCAGCTATTGTCCACGCCCAGCCGATAAATGCCCGCTCTTTCTGCGGCTGTAGTAACAGCCATATCAGGGAGAGCACCACTGCCGTAGTCAACAGAAATGGAATAACCTGGCTATCACTAAAATGGGGACTCAGGATAAACAGGAGTACCCATACCAGCCCAAAGCCGGTAAGAGGGGATATTTGAGAGGCGCTGACCATCCTGTAGAACTCAAAGGCGGCTAGCAGCCCCAGGACAGCCACCAGTGCCGTGAACCAGGGTAATGGTTGGTCAAACCACACGGCACAGACTAATAGAGGAATGCCCCAGAGTGAAGTGATAATCCTTTTCTTAAGCATGTTTGTGGCAACTATAACCCGCCGAAGCGCCTTTGCCGCCGGCTATAGGCGAGTAGTGCTTTTCTAATATCGCGTTCACCAAAGTCGGGCCATAAGACTTTGGTAAAGTAGTATTCGCTATAAGCGGCTTGCCATAGCAGGAAGTTACTGATGCGCAGCTCGCCACCAGTGCGAACCACAAGGTCAATATCAGGTAGCCCCGCGGTGTAGAGATAGCTATTGAACAGACTTTCATCTATATCCTGGGGCCTGATGTCTTCAGCAACGAGTCGGCGTACAGCGTCCAAAATCTCACCTCGCCCACCGTAGTCGAAGGCAATCCCAAGAAACAGCCCGGTATTGTCCTGGGTCAGCTCTACCGCCCTTTTTATAGCCTGTTGCAGGTTGTGTGGAATCCGGTCAAACCGTCCCAGATGGCGAAGCCGCACCCCCCGGCGATGCAACTCAAGAGTCATCTGCTCAATTCTCTCCTCTAACAGGCGAAGCAGACCCTTAACCTCATCCTGGGGGCGGCTCCAGTTTTCGGTAGAGAAACCATAAAGCGTTACATACTTAATCCGGTATTGGCCAAAGTATTCAACCACGCGTGAGATGTTATCCACTCCCACCTTATGCCCCTCAAGCCTAGGCAGTCCACGCTGTGCCGCCCAGCGACCATTACCGTCCATAATAATGGCTACATGGCTGGGCAAACGACTAATCTTTTTCATAGTCACCAAAAAGGCCGTCTCTTTGCAAGCTGGTGGCTGAAGCAGCGGGGCCTCCAGTGTCGGGCGCTGGCGGCTTGGGGATGCGGTACTCGGCTAAACCTCACTCAGTTCAATCTCTTTATCATGGCCAAGCTGCTCGGCAATAGCGATGAAACTATCGGTAAGCGTCTGTAACTGGTCCTGGGAGCGCTTACGCTCATCCTGGGATATGTCCTTGTCTTTTTCCAAGCTTTTTAGTTCGTCCATCGCTTCACGCCTTAGGTTCCGTATCGCCACCCTTCTCTCCTCGACCCGCCGGTGCACTAACTTGACGAGCTCGTGTCGCCGTTCCTCAGTGAGCGGGGGGATACTTAACCGGATAATGCTGCCATCATTAGTAGGATTCAGCCCGAGGTCAGACTTCAGGATAGCCTTCTCTATGCTGGAGATACTGCCACGGTCCCAGGGCTGGATGACGAGAAGCCTGGCTTCAGGTGCCGAAACAGTGGCTATCTGACTCAAGGGAAGGGGCACGCCGCCGTATTCCACCTTGATGTGCTCTACCAGAGCCGGCGTGGCCCGTCCGGTGCGGATGGAGGCCAGTTCCCGCTTCAAAACGTCAACCGAGGTGGCCATCTTCTGTTCAGTGTTCGGTAGCGTCACACTAACTGTCCTACTCCTCGCCGGATATCAGGGTGCCAATTGGCTCACCGGTTACTACCCGTATTATGCTGCCCGGCTCTTGAAGGTTAAAAACAATTATCGGTAACCCGTTTTCCAGGCATAGGGAAAGAGCCGTGGCATCCATTACATCCAGCCGCATATTCAGCGCCTCAAGGTAGGTGAGCCGGTCAAACCTCTTGGCATTACGGTCTTTAAACGGGTCAGCACTGTAGACACCGTCAACATTATTCTTGGTCATCAGCAGGACTTCTGCCTCAATCTCTATGGCTCGGAGAGCAGCGGCGGTATCGGTAGTCATATAAGGATTACCCGTGCCCCCAGCGAAGATAACCGCCCTGCCCTTCTCCAGATGACGAATGGCACGGCGTCGGATGTAGGGCTCAGCCACCTGCTGAACCCAGATGGCTGATTGCACACGCGTAGCTACACCCTTACCCTCGAGAGCATCCTGGAGGGCGAGGGCATTGATCACGGTCGCCAGCATCCCGGCATAGTCAGCGGTAACTCTATCCATGCCCTCCTCGGCCGCCGTAGCCCCGCGCCAGATATTACCTCCACCAACAACAACCGCTATGCCCACCCCCACCTCGATAACTTGCTTAATCTGCTCAGCTACCGTGGCTAACACTGAGGCATCAAT
>CAZNSC010000028.1:20535-27204 GCA_964575695.1 uncultured Dehalococcoidales bacterium | reverse complement strand
ATCACGATTTGTCTGAAGCTGGAGGATTTGGGTAATGGTATTATCTCGCGGGAGAGTAGCTTCTTGGTGGTGAGGAGACGTAGAGGTATAACTAAAGAATCCCAGATCTTGACTCGCGATCGGATGAAGCGGCGGAGAGGGTGGGATTCGAACCCACGGTAGCCGAAGCTACACGCGCTCTCCAGGCGCGCCTGATAGGCCACTCCAGCACCTCTCCGCAACAGGTGAGAAGTCAGCATACCGATTTTCTGTTGTCCACGGCTTACCGATGGCGGAGAGGGTGGGATTCGAACCCACGCTCCGCTAAACGCGGAGACCGCTTTTCGAGAGCGGCACCATAAACCACTCGGACACCTCTCCTAGCCTCAAAAATTGTTAAGGTAACCTTACATAAATGGTTTTTGCTACTGAGTGCCTATCAGTTTTACTCTGGTTATTATACCCGTCAGACATGGCCTCGTCAAAGCGGATGGCAGTGGCCTCCTGAATGCCTGGTGTAACGTGATCCGGTCCACCTTTGATACCTGGGAATACCTAGCTCATGTAAAACAGGTAAAGGCAGTCGAAGACGTGGAGGGTAATGGGAAACATTACTATCGCCATAATCGATAGATCACAGTTATTCTGAGACGGTTTGCTGCGTACGAAATAGACATATTGAAGGCGGAGACAAAAAAAGAATCAGACCGGGAAGCTTTGTCAGCTTAAACTTTGTTATCTGCCTGGAAGAGCCCCCACATTTGCTCCGAAGTCTCCCTTGAAACTTTCCACGCTCTATCTATGGTCTCCTTACAGTCTTTCAACGCCTGCTTAGCATTCTCTTCGTAGGCATGTGCGGCTTTCTCTTTAGCGCTTTTACATGCCTCATCAGCGTCTTGCTCGGCCTTCTCACGAGCTCTCAGCGCTTTTTCTATAGCCCTCTCATAGTTCTTATAGGCTTCCTTTTCAATGTCTTTGAACGCCTCCTGATCTTGCCGGTCACGCTCTCTATAAGCGTTCGCTACGTCCTTCTGAGCCTCTAGATAGGCAAGATAGGCCGTCCGGGCCCTGGCTTGCATTTCGTCAAAGGGATTTACCGTCCGGGAGGCCTCAGGAGGGCGACCTGCGGGTTGCTCCACAGCTTTTGCTGGGGCTTTCTTGGCTTCCGGCTGATTGACTGCCGTCGTCATGAACCACCTCCTTCAATAGGGGACTGCACTGGTAGCGGTTGGTGCCCTAGGCTGTATACGGGCGAACTTATGCTCACCGTTTTACCTTATTCTTGGCTTCGTTGATAATCTGCTGTGCTCTTTGTTTGGCTTCAGCGGTAATCTCAGCTACTTCCCACTCCGCTTTCCGTTTAAGCTCGCTTGTGAGCTTGGCTATTTCTTGGCTTTCCTTCCTTGCCCCCTCGGTTATCCCCCTGGCTATCTCATTTGCTTCCTTCCTGGCATCAGCGATTATCTTGCTGGCTTCCTCCTCCCCCTTCTTTCTTGCCCCGTCCGCGGCTTCTTTGACAACCTGTTCTGCTCTTCTGTTGGCTTCGGTGAGAATTCTCGCCGACCTCTCTTCGGCCTCCTTCATCGCTTCGGCTTTTATCCGGCTTGCCTCCTGCTCTGCTTCTTGCCGGCCCCTGGCAATAATATCTGCCGATTCTTGTCTTGCCTGCTTGATAATGCGCTCCGCTTCTAGCCGCTTCTGCTCTCCGGCTTCCTTTTTCGCTAGCCCCCTGACTTCGTCAAGGATCGTCCGGGCTCTATCTCGTGCCTTATTAAGTGTAGCCTCTGCTTCCGCTTCAGCCTTTGTTTTCACCCGCTCTTGGAATTCGGCGATTACCTGCTCAGCTCTCTGCTTCGCTTCGTAGACATGTTTTGACGCCTCTTCCTCGCCCTGCCTCTTCGCCTCGGCGATGGCCATCTCTGCATGAGACCGGGCCTCGATTTTAGCATCGAGGAGAATTTCCTCCCTTTCGCCTCGGGCTTGAGTAATAATCTGCTCCTTTTCATCTTGGGCTTGAGCGATAATCTTCTTCATTTCGCCTTGAGCTTGAGCAATAATGTCGGCTGCATCTTGCTCGGCCTGTCTTCTAATCCTCTCACCCTCTTCATCAAGAAAGCGGCCGACACGTTTTCTGTATTCTTCTCTGGCTTTCGCGATAATGGTGGCTGATTCCTGGTCGGCCTCTTTTCTTATCCGTTCCCCTTCCTCCTCAAGGAATTGGCTGAGCCGTTGCCTATAGCTATCGGAAGTCGTGGTTTCCCCTTCGGTCTCTTCTTTGCTCTTGGCGCTCATCTTTACCATCTGATACCTCCTCCATTATAGGGACAAGCATGCCGCTTGCTTGACATGGTTTGCCTCGTTCCTGATTTTCTTGACATCGGCCTCGCTGAACAGTCTCCACCCTCGCCTATCCCTGCACGGCTGACTGTCGAAGACACCGTCTCGAAACCACCGCAGCAGGGTGGATCTGCCTATCCCAACCAACCGGCAGACTTCTGCCGTTCTGTAGTAGGTAGTCTCGTTAATTGTCACCGACACTCTTCCACCTCCTTGTCAACCATATTTGACATACCTTGAGCATGCCATTACCTATCCATCTTGACAATTACCCAAAAGTCCTGTTTTCGCTTAGCGGTTAGTACTTGCTGGTCCACAGAACCGATGACGATGGCCGGTCACTAAGAGGTGCCCGGGCATGGCAGGTATCTTTTCCTTGCTTATGCCTGCCAGAGCATACTTAGTGTCTGAGCATTATTTCGGCATCGCGGCTTCTTATTTGTGTTAATGGGGCCCATAATTATATATTAGTGGCAGACTCATTACTTGGCCTTACCGGTGTGTGGCGAGGACTTAATGCTGGTATTTGAGAATACGGTGATTAGTGGACGAGCAATTGAGCAAGTATCGTAAATATTACCCGGGGATAGCATCGCTGGTTGTAGGCGGTGTGACTGTTGTTTTTTTAATACTCGCCGTGCTGAATCTCGGTGCCCTTGATTTTCCCTCTTCAGACTGGCACGCGGGTTACAACGAAGATATAAGACTGGACCTGGGTGGGGCAAATTACGTGGATAAAGTCTACATCCTCATACAAGACTCGGGGGCGGTCAAGGTGGAATCATACAGCGGGTATCCGGAGAGTTGGAGGCTTCGCGGCAGTATGGATGAGAAAGGGACCTACCGACAGTGGCGAGAGCTTCAGATATTTGATGATACACGGTATATACGCCTGCTCTTTCAGGGTAGACCAGCCCCTATCGGGGAGGTGGCGGTTTTCGCCAACGGCAATCGTTTGAATGTAGAGCGTGTTGTCAATAGCCGGGACGAAGAAGTGGCCCCGGAATTAATCGATGAGCAAAAATTAGTTAAGCATATCCCTACATACGAAAATGGGACGTATTTCGACGAGATATATTTCGTGCAAACTGCGGAGGAGCATATCCATCTGGAAGAGCCCTTCGAGTGGAGCCACCCGCCGTTAGGGAAGCTGATAATAGCCTCTGGAATATTAGCACTGGGCAGCAACCCCTTTGCCTGGCGTATTACCGGCGTGCTGTTCGCCACTGCCATGATACCCCTGATATATCTAATGGCACGTCGGCTGTTCAAAAACAGATGGTACGGGGTAACAGCCTCAATATTACTGGCTGTTGACTTCATGCACTATGCCCAGGCAAGACTGGCGACCGGGGAAACATTCCTCTTCTGCTTCCTGATGCTGATGTTCTTTTTCTTCCTGCGATATATGCAGTCTTCTTCTACCGAGTCTGGAGGGCGGGGCCTTTTTTTGAGCCTCTTATTTTTCGGTATGGCCTTCTCGGTGAAGTGGACGGCAATTTACGGCTTCATCGCGATATGTGTACTGTTGGTGGTCTTTAAATGGCGCCACGGGTTAAGACGGACAGAGCTGACAGTCTTTCTGGTGGGGGGAGGGGCGGCAGTGTTGTTTTATATAGCCACCTATATCCCGTATTTTCTTGCCGGTCATGGCCTTGGTGACATGATTGAGCTCCAGTTCTCGATGCTCAGCTATCATTCTGGGCTGGAGGCAACGCATCCCTACAGCTCGCCGTGGTGGAGCTGGCCGCTTATGCTACGCCCCCTGTGGCTGTATTCAAGTGAAATAGACGGCCTATTCTCCATGATCGTGGCCTTAGGGAACCCGGTGACATGGCTGCCGGGCATTGTCGGTATGTTTTACGTCGTCTGGCAAGCTGGAAGGCGCCATGAAATTAGGGCTGCCTTTATCGGGGTAGCCTTTTTGGCCCTGTGGCTGCTCTACATACCTTTACCGCGTTTGTTGTTCATATACCATTACTATCCCGCCGTTCTTTTTATTATACTGGGTATCGTTTATTGCCTTGCCCGTTTGAATAAGCGATGGGTAACGATTCCCTACTTGGTTTTGGCGGTTTTCGCCTTTGCCGTCTTTTTCCCGGTTATATCAGGTATGCCTATGGGTGCGGAATACTGGGACAAGATGAGAAATATCCTGGATTGGGGAAGTCGGCTTGTTGACCAATTCCCCGCTCTGGGTTAAGCTATGAAGATTGATAATCAGGTATCCGCTCAAAGAATGGGTCTAAACGCGTTGCTGAAGAGCCGCCGATTTTGGATTGGAATTATTATCAGCCTGGTGCTGCTTTTCCTCTTTTTCTATCAGGTGGATTTTGGTGAGCTGGGTCGAGCACTTGCCGGGGCCAACTATGTATTTATCATACCCTCAGTGGTTGTGCTGATGATGGTTATGGGGCTTAAGGCGGTCCGCTGGCAGCTGCTTATGAGGCCAATTCGCAGAATAACGCTGACACGTATCTATCCTGTTGAGGTGATAGGGCACATGGCAAATGCCGTGCTGCCGCTTCGCCTGGGGGAACTGGTACGTGCCTACCTACTTGGTCAGAAGGAGGGAGTAAGCAAGGTAGCTGTGCTGGCGACGGTGGTTGTGGCCCGCGCCCTTGACGGTATTTCGCTCATCTTTTTTATTCTGGTGCTCTCCTTTTTCCTTCCCCTGGCGGAATGGCTAAGACCAATAATATATATTGCCTCTGGTCTGTTCCTGTTTGGCATTGTTCTGCTGGTGGCGCTGGCATCCTCATCAGGCCGTACGCATGCGCTGATAGTGGCTGTATTGAAGCCACTGGGCACAGGCTGGTGGACTAGATTGCGTCGCTGGTTGGAGTTGTTTATAGTCGGTCTTGAGGCCTTGAAGAGCCCGGGGAGGGTAACTGTGGCCTTCCTTCTTTCGTTGCTGATATGGGTAGGTGAGGGTATCACATTCTATATAGTCGGCCTGGCCTTTAACCTGGGTCAACCATTCCACGTATTTCTCATGGCAGCCGCGGCGGCAAACCTGGCCTTGCTTATCCCTTCGTTGCCTGGCGGGGTAGGCAACTTTGAATACTTCTGTGCCCAGTCAATAGTCTTCTTTGGCGTTGCCACCGCTGTGGCTAACGCCTATGCCATTGTCCTGCACATCTCGCTGCTGATTCCGATAATTCTTCTTGGCCTCTTCTTCATGTGGGTGGAGAATCTCTCGGTTGCCCAGATAATGAAGAGCCGCTCCGCAGCGAACACTTCGGAGACTGTTTTATAACCAATGACCAGAGTTGATATTATAGTCCCGGCATACAACGAAGAGGATATCCTGGAGAAGAGCATCAGTACCCTCAGAGAGTTCATGACGGATAACCTCAGACGAGAGTGGCGTATAGTAATCGCTGATAATGCCTCAACGGATAGGACACTGGCCATAGCCCGCGGCATTTCTGAGCGTTATCAAGATGTCAGTTTCATTCACCTCGACGAGAAGGGACGCGGGCGCGCCCTACGCCGGGCGTGGCTGGAAAGTGATGCCGGTATTCTGACTTATATGGATGTAGACCTTGCCACCGGTCTGGATGCTTTCTTGGAGCTTGTCAGGGCTATAGAAGAAGAGGGATACGACATTGCCATAGGGTCCCGTTTGATGGCCGGCGCTAAAATAAGGCGCTCGGTGAACAGGGAGTTTTTCTCCAGAGGATACAACCTTCTTATAAAAGCAATGTTTCGAGCGAAGTTCCGTGACGCACAGTGCGGGTTCAAAGCATTGAGTGGAGATGCTGCCCAGGTATTGCTTCCCCTGACCAGGGATAATGGCTGGTTTTTCGATACCGAGCTGTTGCTTCTGGCAGAGGACCTGGGCTATCGTATCAAGGAAGTACCCGTAGTGTGGACGGAATCGCCTAAAACCACAGTAAACATAGCTCGGACAGTAGCCGGAGATGTGAAAGGCCTGCTACGGTTACGGTTTTTACCGCCCGCCGAAGTAAGAGTGAAGAAGAAGCAGAGGCGTACCCACGAATAACCCGCAGTCGTGACTTAAACACACTACTCTCTATAGCCAAAGGTGATAATGCCCACGGGGGATTTGTTTGTCTCCTCAGTTGACACGGTGTCGAAGGACAGGAAGATGTAGACTATGTTAAAGCCGTCAACTCCGGTGTCCAGCTTCAGCATCGCTGCAGTATCTCCTGGATTTATGACCGGTTCTTCAATGGAGAATGTGTCAATATCCATGCCTTCACCCTCGCCGGAGCCTTCTATGCCCGAGACGCTGGACTCTCCGTTCCAGACATTATCCTGCGGGTTGAGCCCAGGCGTATCGTCATACGGGTCACCGGGACGGGGCAGGCGGTAACCGTTGAGTTC
>CAZNSC010000028.1:0-20525 GCA_964575695.1 uncultured Dehalococcoidales bacterium | reverse complement strand
GTTCTATATAGTCCTCATCCTCATCGTATGAGTGGGGCGGTATCCTGTACTGGTGTGACCCGTATTGCGGATCCCCCTCACCAACGAAGCAGGTTAGAGTGCCGGTGAAGTCCTCGGGCGCCAGGAAACCGGAAATAGGGAACTCAAGGTAGCTCTCGTCTTCGGGTGTATCCGGGTCGTCGAAATTCAGGGCATAGTTGCTGACAAAGGTAAGGTCGTCATACAGGTACAGCTGGTGAGCAGCCTCATCGGGATGGGAGTAGACAATGATAAGCGACCAGCCAGCGTGGGAAGCTTCAGTGTTGAGGTCGTCTTCGGTGACGAAGGGGTTGGCGGGGACTACGCCCACCGTGTATTCACCGTTGGTCATCTGGCTGCCTGCCTCACCGAGGATGACGGAGCTGTTGACGCCCCACTCAATCTGAACCATGCCGTCGGTGCAGACGATAGTTACTTCATACGGTCTGTCATCGGCAGCGCCGCTTATGGTATCGGACTGGTGGGCCCCGGAGTACCAGCGGTCTGCCAGTGTCTCCCCCGGTTGGACAGGGATATCATCCACGAGGATGTTGTTCAACGGGTCGGGCGGCTCATTTGAAGTGTTGTTGGTGATGTCCACATACGCATTGGTCGTTATCTTGGTGATGGTGGCCTCAGGTAAAGACTGGGTGGTGGTGAGAGTTACGTCTGTATAGTTGGGTCCAAACCAGTAGTAGTAAGGGTATCCATAAATCCATGTGTCTTCCACGGTGCCGTAGTCGTAAGAGCCGGTTACCCGCACCCTGATCGAATACTCTCCGGCGACATCTCCGGAAGTCAGTTCTCTGGACTGATGGTAACCATTAATATCGGTACTCAGGCTGCCACCGACCGGGATGGTATCTCCGTCAAAGGTCACATAGCCACCGCTGGGGCCGCTGAGGACTGTGATTTCCAGGTCCAGGTCACTCGATGACCTCTCGTTAGTAACGGTGACGCCCTCGGTTGTGGTGCTTGCACTGAGAGTGATGGTTGCTGTCTGCTCAGGCTCGAGCATGGAGGTCACGTCCTTGAATGAAGAGAACATCCAGCCGTATGGCACCAGCGAACCGCCGCTAAGCAGCTCGACCGGCCTAGTCTGCACCCTGTCCGCCATCACCGGGGTACCATTGAACATTGCCTGGTCAACGTAAGGAGCCAAGTCCTCGGCGGTCAGGTCTCGGGCATCCCACGGGTCGCTCTTCCAGCCCGACCAGTAGAGATAGGCCGCTTCTACGGTGGCACCTTCCGGGATGGCGTTGCCGTGAGCGTTGTCAATAAAGGCGCTGCTCTGGTCGTGCAGTTCATCTCGGCTCGTCGGATTACCTCTTACCAGGCTGTTGCCAATCGCCCGGGCATCGCCATGGACCTGGGGAACCCGTCCGGTGAGTTTGCTCGCTCCGGCATATGCCCCCAGGGTGGTGTGTGTGCCGGTGGAAGGGTCAGTGGCCGTTGCTGTGACTTTATACACTTTGCTCGCCGTGTCCCAGGACAGGTAGATGTCCTGGCGGGTGGTCCTGATCCAGGAGAAGACGCCGCCCTGCTCGCGGGCCGGGCTAAACCTGAAGGTTAGGCTTCTCCTGATAGGAAACTCGTCCCTGGGCTGGGAGCCTGCTCCGGCGGAGGCGGGCTGAGGCAGGTCTTGAAAATCGACGTAGGGCGGGGTGAAATCCCACTCCAGGGCGGTGCCACCATGATGGGTGATCTGCTCAGGCTCGGCTGATACGAGTGTACCCACGGTGAGATGGTCAATGGCTATGGTACCACCATAGCCGCGAGTGCAGCCCTCGAGGCTGTCGGACGTCTTGCTGGCATACAGGATCAGTTCGCCTTCGATGGCCAGAACCCCTGAATCCCGAAAGAGCTCGGTGCTGACAACCGGAATAGTCGTTGCCGTATCGAAGATGGGATTGGTGAGCTCGGTGCCCACATTGCTTGATCCGGGAACGTAGGCCAAGCCGGCCGGTAGCCAGGTGCCCAAACGATCAATCTCAATGTTTCCCCTCGAGTTATCATAGCTCATGTCCATCCGGTAGCTGACTTCATTGGAGGTAACCGCTACAGATGTCGCGTGAGCAGTGGCGGTGGTACCGTTGAGTCCCCTCGTACAGCCGGTGAATTCGGTCGCTGTCGTGCCTGTATACTCGATTAGTTCTTCCTCAATGACTATTGTCCGTGGACTATCCACGCTGGCGACCGGGAAACCGGCCGTGCTCCCCACCTCAATGGTAGTGTCACTATCGTCAATGTCATTGCTCAGCTGAGTGGTCGGCGTGTTGAGCATTTGCCCGACAACCATCAACTCTGAATGGGGTGATGTCCCGTTGGCATCGGACTCAAGTCCCGCCAGAACCCACTGGGTCTCCAAGGCGACCTCTACCTGCCTCCCATTGATGTCCTCTATGCCGTATTGCCATGATGCCCCAACCTCCTGGGGGTCGGGTAGGCCAGCCGTCACTGGCGTGCTGTCGTTGTGGTCGCTGGCGGTCGTACCTTCGTAGCCACGGCTGCAATCGGTAAATTGCGTGTCAGTCTTGCTGGCATAGTGGACAAGTTCGTCCTCAACCTGAATTATACCTCTTTCGGGGAAGAGCGCGGTGCTGGCCACAGGAATAGCCTCGTCATCTTGCTGAACATCGCTGGTCAACTGGGTTGTCGCCGAATAGCCAGACCGTATTCTGTAAAGGGCATCCTCCACGCCGGCATCGGCGGCATACTCATCGGCCATGGTTTCGGCATGAGAATACGAAGCGCGAATGCCAGTCACCATAAAATGCAGAAATGGCGGAATAACCAAGCCGGCCACCATTGCCAGAATCAGGACCCATGCCAGCACGTAACCTGCTTGATTGCTCTCAACCGGGGACAATCCCCGTTTCTTACCGTGGCCGGTGATGTCAGGTCTCATATCTTTGGTGTTACCCCCCATCTTCATGTCTGATCCATGTCCATGAAAGTTGCTGCAAGCCGTATGCGCAGTGTGTGTCTTTCGCTATCTACCACTATTTTCCATTGCATTATAGCTACCTGCCGTCTGCCACGGAATCGCACATATGGGTGATTTTTGGCCTCATTCTCTGCCGTATCCTGAGGTCGTCCTGGACATAATCTAATTTGTTCGTCTAAAATTGGATACTGGTCAGTAATCTCATGGCTTAATGCTGTAACAATTTTGTATACCACCCGTTAAACAAAGAGGAAGGATAATTGCCGAGAGCAAGAAATACCGATGTAACGTCAGACGTCGACCTATCAGTCGAAGGGGCTATAGGCGGCGATGCTGATGCCTTTGGGAGATTGTATGACATGTATGTAGACCGCGTTTACCGGCATGTCTACTATCGTGTTGGCAGTACGGAGGATGCGGAGGATCTAACGCAGCAGGTCTTTCTCAAGGCATGGCAGGCAATCGGCAGATATAAGAAAACATCCAGCCCGTTTCTTGCCTGGCTCATGAGAATTAGTCATAACCTAGTCATAGATTTTTACCGGTCGAAGAAGGATAAGGCATATCTTGATTTCGAAATAGCGGCCAGTGATTCACATTCGAGCCCTGAGAGAGTTGCTGAAATGGAATTTGACCAGCAACAACTGCGCAGGGCAATCCTGCAATTACCCGCTGAACAGCAACAGGTAATCATGATGGGCTTTATCGAGGGTTTCTCTCACGCCGAAATAGCTTCTGCACTTGGAAAGAGCGAGGGAGCTGTAAGGGTAATCCAGCACCGGGCGCTGAAAAGAATGCGAAATATACTGGAAGAAGAGAAGGGCTTAGGTTGAAGAGGATAGAAGATATACTCGCACTGTGCATTGAAGATATCAAAGCAGGAAGGTCAACCCTGGCAGACTGTCTGGAAAGGTATCCTTCTGTCCGCCAGGAGCTGGAACCGCTGCTCAGGATTGCCCTCAATATACAAGAACCACCACCCGTTGCGCCATCAGATGCTTTCAGGGTGAGGACTAGGGCTCAACTGATGGAGCATATTCATGCCCAAAGAAGTGAAAAGAGATCATGGAGGTCTGTCTCTGGTTCCAGCGTAAGGCAGACCTGGCACGTCGGCTGGCTGAAAGCGGTGGCGATTGTCGCCGCCATTCTGCTGGCTGTTTCTGCGTTAGGTACGGGTACAGCCTACGCTTCACAGGACAGCCTGCCGGGTGACACCCTTTACACGGTAAAAATCGGTGCTGAGGAGGTACGCCGCCTGCTGGCTACTGATGGCATGTCCAGGGTGGAACTTGAACTGGCGTTTGCCGGAGTACGTTTGCAGGAAATCGGAGCCTTAGCGCGCAAGGCTCCTGTTAGAATAACGATCGCCGTCCATGGATATGAGAAAAACACCGCCATGGCGATTGCAAAAGCGGAGCAAATGAGAGACGGGGCTCGACCAGCCAATGCATTAGAGACGATCGCATTGGCCGTCTCAAATCACCTCTCAGTACTCGACGGGATTGAAGACAATGCTCCTGAAGCCGCAAAAGAAGCTATCAGGCAGGCCGAGGAAATAGCCATTGGAGAGCATGTCAGGGCTCTACAATCGCTGGCACGAAGGAATCCGGTGAGAGCTGCGGAAATAAACATAGACACTATGCAGGGCAGACTGAACAGGGCCAGAACCCAGGCAGAAGAGGGCGCGTTTGCAGAAGCGGAGGAGGCCCTGCGGCAATTTGAACAACTACGGAGATTTGGCGAGGAAATTTCTAGGGCAGCTAAGGGCTTAGGCTATGGCGCCACCGTTGTTGATGAGTTAAATGCGCGGGCTACGTCTGCTCAACTTGAAGTCCTGGGTATCATTTACGGGAAGATGCCGAGCGAGACAAAGGGAGCTGTTGAAGAGGCCATGGGGGTATCCGTAGAGGGCTACGGACAGGCAGTCAGGGGACTGCAGTATGAAGGTGCCCTAAAGGATATTCCCGAGGAACCCCCTGTTCCCGAGGAGATACCAGACGACGTAAAGAAGAGAATACTCCAACCAGGACCTAAGGGCTCTGGTAACGGGAAACGCTAGGCTGTCTCCCTGTCCAGAGTCGTGCCTTTTCCTGCTATACGCTACTGACAATTGCCATCCATAGCCACGACGAAGGTGTATCTCTTGGCCTGCCCCTTTGCCTTAGGCACAGCGCTGCGGATTTCGTACCTGGCATATGCCAGTGTGTAACAATTTTCGCCTGCCTCCGTTATACAGTGGTAGAACAAGGAGGTGAAAGAAATGAAAAAACTGAAAAAACTGGTTATCTTTCCGCTAACCTGCATACTGGCTCTTACTTTCTGTTTTAGTGGAGTTGCCTATGCAGAAGAAGAGGAGCCGCTTCCTGATCCCGGTATTACTCCCGATAGCCCCTTCTACTTTGCGGACAGGTGGGCTGAGCAGCTCGGTCTGTTCTTTGCCTTTGGCGCCGATGCCAAAGTTGAAAAGGCTTTGCAGTATGCCGAAGAGAGACTGGCTGAGGTGGACGCCGTGCTTGCCAGGAACAGAGTCAGAGAGGCCGCTGAGGCAAACGATGGGTATCAAAATTGCCTGGCCTTTGCCACACAGTATATGGAACGGGCACGAAACGAAGGCGTTGGCACTTCGGAAACAGTGACTCTGGCCGTATCAAAACATCTGGAATTCCTAAACGACAGTATCGCTGGTGCTCCTGAAAATGCACAGATGATACTGACCCAGACCAGGGAAAGAGCCAGAACTTACCAGGAAACAGCACTACGGACTATGGCGCAGGGTGACCCGGAAAAGGCCATGAGAACAAACCTGATGCTCATGGAACGGCAATTGACCAGGATAAGAGTTCGAGCAGAAGAGCAGGATGCTGTAAGGTTACAAGAAGAGCTTCAGGAATTCGAGCGGCTTGGCAATCTAGGTGAGGAAATATCGCAGATTGCCAGAGAGCTGGGTAAAGGCACAACTGTTGACCAGCTGGTTGGCCAGGCAACAGCCAATCAATTACAAATATTGGCTCAAGTACATCAGCGTGTACGGGAACAGTCCCAGCAGGCGATTGAGGATGTCATGCAGAACCGTGTCGAGAGTCACGAGAGGGTGGTAACGGAATTAAAAGAGCAGAACCAACTGGGCCAGGTTCCAGAAGAGCCCCCCGTACCCGATGGGATTTCGGAAAAGATTGAGCAGCGTGCCTCATCGGGTGAATCTCAGCGGAAGTAATAGACTTGCTCCGAAGAATGGTTCATGTCTCCAATAACTAGTCCAGGAACGGGTTCCGATACAGAAACCGGAAAAGAAAGGAGGTGACAAAGTGAGCAAGAGACTGAAAGTGCTGGCCATGTCCCTACTCGTGACAATTATCATGATGGTTGCATTTGCCGGCACCGTATTCGCAGCCGGCGGCCCGAATTCAGACGAATGTCCAGAAGAATGCCCCAATTGTCCCAATCATGATTGCCCTTGTGATGGTGTTGGGCCTGTGTACCAGCATGGTCATGGACCTCAGTATCAATATCGGTTGGGCCAAGGTTAAGCGTTGGTCTTTAGAACCAAGTAACAGTCAAGAGTGACTCATATACCGACCCAGAAAGAAAGAGGCGGTTGAAATCCGCCTCTTTTCCATTCAGGTGGTATAGCAAACATGGGTCTCCTACGCATGTAACAAATGTCTATATTTTAACGTCTCCACCGGCATAGATTATTGTCGGATGCTGGATAAAAACCATACTCCTAGAGCAAAGACTTATCCCCTACCTACCTGCGACGAGTTTTTCAATAGCCGGTAACGCGTCATTGATGCTTATCGCATAGCCAAGACCCTCTACCCCCACTGAGCTGATCTTGGCGCTGGTAATGCCGATCACCTCTCCTTTCATATTCACCAGTGGCCCGCCGCTGTTACCGGGATTAATGGCGGCGCTTGTCTCAATGAAGTCATCCCGGTTTTGACCTTCTACAGCTAAGGGAACATCGAGACGGCTGACTATTCCTTCTTTGGCACTTATCCCCAGACCCAGCGGATTACCGATAGTCACCACCCAGTCACCGACCCTCAGTTCAGAGGAGTCGCCAATATTAGCGGCCGGCAGGTTGTTGGCATTTATGTGCAGGACAGCCAGGTCATTTGCCGGGTCCATAGCCACTTTGTTCGGGTCTGCGGTGAAAGTCCTGCCGTCGTCCAAGGTTACAATGATACTGCTAGCCCCGGAGACAACATGGCTGTTGGTAACGATAATCCCATTTTCATTGATTATCCATCCCGAGCCCGCTCCCTCCTGAGTGAAAGAACGGCGGAGGAAGTTGACGGTTACTTCAGTATCAATGGCCACCACTGAAGGCTTGACTGTGGCAACAACATCGGCAATAGTGGGTAGCACCGGGAGCCGGCTTTCAGAGGCCGACGCTGACTGTTCGGTGGAAACAGGACCGGTATTGCTACTATCGACAGAGGTGCCTACGGCGGCTGAATTGCCTTTGTTAAGCGGCAGCTCACAGGCTGTGCCCAGCGAGAGTATCAGAATAAGGACAAGGGACAAAGCTATATGTAATATGCTTATTCTCTTCATTGCTGTTATGCCACCCCATCATTGTTTTTATCCACTCTGTTCAATTCCGAAATGACCTGACTTTCAGGTTGCCTGTTTCGGTCTCCTATCTACTAGTATTGTAACACCCAAGTATTAAAATCCCATTAAGACATTAAGACTTGAAGGGAACCAGGGCTCTCTTCACCACCGGCAATTTCCAGCCCTAAGTTTTCCCCGGGATTTCTCCTGTCGGCTCAGGGTAATAACAAACCAGTCATCTTCTGTCCGTCCCAATGTAGACTTCTGCTTCTCGGTTGTCAAGTGCTGTTAAGGCTCTGTATCAAGAGAGTTCCAAATTGAAGGTCAGGTTAAGGCAACCACCGCATTCCGCTGTTGACAGGTAGTGCTCTCGCTCCATAGAATAGGAGCACAACCAGACCGGAACAGAAGCCGACTGGAGTGTGCAACAAGGTTTTCTCAGCTAATTCATACAACCTGGCAGTGACGTGCCGCCTGATATGCAGCACCCGGTGCTGGGGGAAGGAAGTTTAAGCAGGAAAGCAGGTATGCATGGCTAGAAACGCGGTTAGCAAAATGGTATCGTATTAGGAACGGGTAAATATGGAAAGGATGGTAATGAAATGGAGTTGAACTTGAGCGGGAAGACCGCCATAGTGACCGGAGCTGGGAGCCATACGGGTCTTGGCCGGCAAATATGTCTGACTCTAGCCGGAGAAGGGGTGGATATTGTAGCAAATGATACAAACCTCGAGTGGGCTGAGCAAACGGCAAACGAGGTAGCAGCTCTGGGCCGGCAGGCCCTGGCCGTAAAGGCAGATATAACCAAAGTCGCCGAAGTTAATGAGATGGTCAAGGCAGCATTGGATAGATTTGGGAAGATAGATATACTGGTTAACAACGCCGGAGTGATATCCCGGGATGCGCCGTTTTCGCAAATTAGCGAGAAGGACTGTGACCGGATGATAGATGTCAACCTGAAAGGCGTACTTAATTGTACTCGGGCTGTATATGATCATATGGCCGGGCGAAAATATGGAAAAATCATCAACATAGCCTCTATTGCGGGCAAATATGGTGCGCCCAATGCCGCCGTATATTGTGCCACCAAGGCAGCGGTGGTCAATTTTACAAGGGCAACGGCTCTTGAACTGATCCCTTATGGTGTAAATGTCAACTGCGTCTGCCCCGGGGCCATACCCACTACAGGGCTATACGTCGAGGCTGCACCGGGAACGAAAGAGAAACTTGTGGCGTCAATTCCAAGGGGAGTACCGGGGAAAACCGAGGACATTGCAAATATGGTGGCTTACCTGGCCTCCGATATTTCAGTCCACATTGTAGCGCAAGCTATCAATGTTGATGGCGGCAAGGCAGTGATGTAGTGATCTTGACTGAGCGTGCCGGACATGTAAATGCGCGGCTTGACATGAGAGGCAGCACTTCCTCTATGTGAGCAGGTCTTCCTGCCAAAGCGACGGCCATAAGCCCAAAGGTGGGTGGAATTAGCAGCCGCTTTGCCACTCCCTATCACCTTCAAGACGATAGCACGGGCAATCAACCGATGAGAATTTCAGGAAATGTCCTCACCGGGGCGGGATTAGTAAAGCTCCTTGTTATATTCCCTATTACAGATGAGCGTCATGCCTTGAGGCCGCTGAAATGGTATATATAGCGGGGTGGAACTCCACTCACTGCCCTGTTAACTCTCTTTTTTAGACGACATTGGCATCTGCGCTTATCCTCTAATTCAAGCACGTATCCCGTGCCATCATAGACTAGTTTATACTCCCTGAGGGTGAGTTCTCCCCACAAATCGGTCGGTGAGCTATCGTAAAGCTGGTAATTGACATTTGCCACGAATTGTTCGTCATCAAATCTGTAGAGTCTACCCGCACTCATATGGGACCTCTCTTTCTGTAGCCGAAATAGTTTTTCTTGATTTATATAACGGACGACAGGGCAGATTGTCAGGTTGGCCCGATATTCCTGCGGAATGCAGTTACGAAAATTTGGCGGGAGATAGTGTTGGGCAGGTTCGAGTGATAATACCCCATTTCGTGAAAGTGGTGAAGTAGCTCTGCCTGCTCCAGCAATAATATATTATCAACCCTCCCCCTCCCAAACCCTCTCGAATCCAGCAGTAGACCAGGACATGGAACAACAATCCGTTTGACTGTATAATGCTGTATAATCAAGAGACGCAACCATGAAAGTGATTATCTGCGATGACCAGGCAATCGTCCGGGATGGTCTGGAAATGTTACCTAAAATGGAGCAGATATCGCTGTTGTTGGCACCGACGATGACGAATGGGTGTCTGATGCCGTGAAAGCAGGCGTATCGGGTTACCTGTTGAAGGATACACCTCGTGGTGAAGTCGTTAAGGCAATCCATTCAACATGGGCTGAGTAACAGTTAGTGTAAGGAGGACAAAGGAAATGCAGCAGATTACGCCTAATGTCTATGTGGAGACCGGGCTTAGCACGCCTCCCCTTAGTCGTGGATGCAATGCAAGTTTTGTTGTAACCTCTGAGGGGATAGTGATGATTGATTCACCAATGTATCCTACCTATGCCATAAGATGGCGAGAAGAGATAGCTCGAAGAGGAGAGGTGTGCTATATCATTAACACTGAGTATCATCCTGATCACATTTCGGGGAACTACTTCTTCTCTGGGACGGTTATATCCCATCATGGCGTCAGAGAGATGTTCAGTGCCCCTATTATACAGAGGGTAATGCCCTTTGAGGCGGCCAAAGAAACCGTTGCTGTTTCTGTGGGGCTGAGGGAACATATTCTTCACCAGTACGAAGAGCTGGATCCGGAGGGTCTATCTCGGGCAGAGAACTATCAGCCTAGGCCGCCAACTATCACTTTCTCCGAGCGGCTCACTCTTTACCTGGGCGATCATACCTTTGAGTTGATTCACCTTCCCGGCCATACTCCCTTCGAGGTTGGGGTTTATGTACCCCAGGAAAGGGTTATCTTTACCGGCGATAACTTTGCCAATAAGTGGCAGCCCAGTCTTGCTGACTGTTGCCCGCTGGAGTGGCTTGAGTCGCTAAAAAGAATTGAAGCCATGGATGCCGATTATTTTGTTCCCGGTCATGGCGGCGTTGGCGATAAGATAGCAGTTCGAGAATTTGCCTCATTTGTTCAAGGAATTGTAGATACCGTCAAGAAAGCCGTGAATCAGGGGATAGGCAAGGAAGAAGCGGCTGACAGAATGTCGTTCGAGGGATGGCTTCCGGCACTTCACGCTAGCGCGGAGGAACGGCGGATGGACGTCATACGGTTACATGAGATGCTGTCAAAATGATAGGGCTGAGTTCTATATGCTGTGTTGGCGTGGCGCTTTGCAGTAGGCGCAAATATTGGAACCCGTGCCGGTCTGCACGTCTGGCTTTCTGTGTAATCTCTCCTCGCGAAGCGGGCGTTGTATATTTATCTGTAGCCCAGGAACATCGAACGGCAGGCGGCCGGTCATAGGTGATTGATGCGACCACAGTGCGGGCACTTTATACTGGACTCCTTGAACGTAGCCGGCACCCTCAAATTGGTGCCGCAATCGCAGGTGATAGTCCGATAATTGCCGAGACGCCACATTAAGGCCGAAGTCTCGCGGGCACGATCAATCCGGTCAGTAGTTGCCTCCGCCGCTCCGGTAGATGCCGGACGCAATGTTATGGTACCGGCATTGGCAAGTGCTGACGCAGGGATGACTCCACTGCCACCTCTTATTTTCTGATAGGCCTGCTCGTAGTCGCTCACGGAAGCGCCCGCCATTGAGCGCAAAATGCGTATCCGCTCTGATATCGGTGGGTGAGTGCTGGTGAGATCGGTGGCAGCCCTTCCTTTCTCTCGGAAAGGGTTAACTGTATACATAGGAGCCGTCGCTTTGTTAGCGGATTTAAGCTGAGTGGTTGAGGCGGCAATCTTTTCCAGGGCTGAAGCCAGCCCCTCAGGATACCGGGTATACAGAGCTGAAGAAGCGTCAGCCAGGTATTCCCTTCTCCTGGAAACTGCGAAGTACAGCAACTGCGCGGCTATCGGCGCCAGTATCATAAGGATGATACCTATCGCCAGTATTATTATCTGTGCCTGTCCACCCCCTGACCTGGAGCTTCTCCGGCCACCAGCCATGCCGCTGAAGAACAGTATTCGTGTCGCATACCATGCCAGAATCACGATGGTACCCAGAATGATGCCCGCCATTGACATCAGCAAGACATCTCGATTCTTGACATGGGCGATTTCGTGACCAACTACACCCTGTAGCTCGTCGCGGTTAAGCTTCTGGAGCAGGCCGGAAGTGACGGCCACTGAGGCTTTGTCGGGTGAGCGTCCCACGGCGAAGGCGTTTAAAGCCGGGTCATCAATGATATAAATATCAGGCATCCTCTCCAGACCCGAGGCAATCTTCATTTCCTCTACAATATTATAGAGGCGAGGGTAGTCATCACGGGTAATCCTCTTCGCCCCGGATACCGCCAGCAGGATACTATCCCCTTGAAAGTAGGCAAACAGGTTCATTATAGCCCATATCATTAAGGCTATTATGAGACCGGCTACGGCGTTACTAAAAAAATAGAGCCCCAGGAAATAGCCGAGCAGAAGCAGCAGTGCTCCCATTCCGGCTACCAGGATTACTGACCTGATCTGGTTAGCCCTGATTTGCTCCCACATGACTTATGGTGCACCTTAGGTGAAGCTTACCTTTGGCGCCGCCCTCTCCTCGGTTACAGTGACCTCGAAGAACTCGCCGGGTTTAAAACCCATCGTGTTTGCCATTATGTTGGAAGGAAACATCTGGGTCTTGTTGTTGTACTTCAAGACCGAATCATTGTAGTACTGGCGCGAAAAGCTGATTTTATTCTCCGTTGAGGTCAGCTCTTCCTGGAGAGCCAGGAAATTCTGATTGGCCTTGAGATCAGGATACCGCTCCACCACAACCAGTAACCGGGCTAAAGCTGAACTCAGCTCAGTCTCCGCCTTAGAACGTTCACCGGCGCCCTGGGATGATACCTGCTGAGCCACGTTGCGCGCTTTGGTGACCGCCTCAAGCGTTTCACGCTCGTGCTTCATATAACCCTTGACCGTTTCCATAAGGTTAGGGATCAGGTCGTAGCGCCTTTTGAGTTGCACATCGATCTGCGCCCAGGCATTCTTGACCTGATTGCGCAGCCTAACCAAACCATTGAACATTGAGACCATCATGATGAGAAGAATCACCACTATACCTATAATGACATATACAGCTATCATAGAAGACCTCCTTGTGGATGCATAAGTTACATAATTATAAACTCAATCTTTGGCTCTGAACACCTCACCGAGAAAGGTGACAATTTGGTGCTGCGAACTTTCCTTTGCCGATGGTGTCTGCACCAACTGTCTGATTAGCTGATGGACTTCGCCACCGTCGAACCACAGACCGTCTCCCTCACGGCAAACGTCAATGTGTATCGCTGGCTCACCTATGGCTGTTTTCTTCATCCGCCGGCGACAGATGGGACACCTCCGCTCTTTGTGCGATGACTTGATTTCCGGCGAGGTGAGGATATCCCCCATGACTAGTCCTGGACTCTCAAGGTTCATCGAGTGCAAGAATAGCTCAAGTTCACCGGAATCGAACCACACTCCCTCACATTTGGTACAGTAATCAAGCTCAATCTGGCGGTGTTCAACGACAATCATGGGCTGCTTGCAGTTAGGGCATATCATCTTGGGTAGTCCTCGCACAGAATGGTTTCACTATAGTAAATCATATCAAAGTGGATTATCTTATACAATATCACGAAATTGATTGCGCCGTAACCGGGTCATTAACGGCAAAAGTGAGGAGCCTCAATCAGGCATTCTCAGGGTTATCGTAGTTCCAGAGCCGGTCTCTGATTGTACGATCAGGGTGCCACCCGCCAGGCGTGCTCTCTCCCGCATCCCTATAATGCCTAACTTCCCGGAGAGAACCAGGTCGCTTGTCCTCGGCGGCATTTCAAATCCCTGTCCATTATCGCTGATAATCACGGTCAGGGCATCATCACTGAAGTCTACCGTTAACTCAACAGTTGAGGCTCGGGAATGCCTCCTTACATTATTCAGTGCCTCTTGGGTGATACGAAAAACGGTGAGTTCCTTTTCTCGCTGCAACCGACGTTGATTGCCGGTGATATTAACCTTTGTTTCTATGTCATTGTACTCTTCAAGTTTGGCGACAAGCCACTCTAGAGCTGGCACCAGACCCAGGTCGTCTAATATGGATGGTCTGAGGTCCTGACCAAAACGGCGTACCTTTTCCAAGGCGCTGTCTGCCATCTGATGCAGTTCTTCTAGCTGCTCTACTGTCCTCCGGGACAATTTCCGCTCCCCAGAAACGAGAGAGTTGAGGCCACGCGATAAACTGGCCATTATCTGCGCTGTTTCGTCATGAAGCTCCCGGGACATGCGCAAACGTTCATCTTCCTGGGCCCTTGTTATTTGTGACATGTAATATTCCATATTCTGTCTAAGCTGTCTCTCCTCAGTAACATTACGGGCGATCACCTGCAGCCCGATTAGTTGACTATCTCGAAACAGACGGCTGAACTTGAGTTGCACGAATGCCTCGGCCCCACCTTTTTGGACCAGACTGAACTCTTCGGGCTGCCCGAACATTGCTTTTTCCAACTGGTCGGGGAAAAATTGCTTCACATGCTCAAGACTCGCTCCCGAGAAAAGCTCGTAAATATTGTGCTCTGATAACTCGCTTTGGCTGTAACCGGTGAGCTGTTCGCATGCTTTATTGGCTGAGATGACTCTACCTGTTGTGGAGCATACAAAAATGGCCTCACTCGAATTTTCAAATAGGCCGCGATAGCGCTCTTCAGATAACCCTAGTTGTTGCGCGATAATCTGCTGCCGTTGGTACAGGTACGCATTGTGTACGGCAACACCGATCTGATTGCCGATAGCGGTAAGAAGGTCTGCCTCCTCTTGTTGAAACTGGCGGTGACCGTGCATGGTCACACAAATGGTGCCGCTTACCCTCCCCTGAGCTGTCAGCGGTACGATCAGTGCCGAGTGCACTTCGTATTTGCCGGCCGCTTCCCGGTTAAGTCTCGCGTCCTGCGAAGCGTCTTCTACAAATAGGGATTCACCTGACTCGGCTACCCGGCCGATAAAGCCTTCTCCTATCTCGAGTTTATCTACTCCTTTCACGAATTCATCTGATACACCCCTGTGAGCAACAAGGGTGAGTTTACCGGACTCCTCATCCCGAAGATATATAAGCACGGCATCTACCTGCATCACACTGATTACGCTGTCAGTGGCGTTACTCAATATCTGCCCCAGTTCCAGAGACTGGGAGACGGTGGTTGATATCTGGTTTAAGGCGCTAAGCCGCCTGTCGTTTTCTTGAATTATCTTGACATTAGATTGAAGTTCCCTTTGAGCCTTCTCTAATCTATTTACCGCTCTCTGTTGCCGGTCAATCAGCCAGCTCACCAGTAACCCGATGAAGAGAAAGGCGGTGATTTCGGCGATGGACTCCGTTGGTTCGCTGGAAAAGAATAGCGCCCGGGGCAGCAGGGCCAGGCTGATAAACCCGACGGTAATGACGCCGCCATAGAAGCGGAAGATGGCAGCCGCATAGGCCACCGGGATGAGAGACAGGATACGGTGTGTGGAGTAGCGGGCGAGTATTATCGGCGTCCTGGTGGCTATATCCTGAATAAGCGGGATCTGGTCTGCATAATAGACCACGGCACCGCAAGTCATAATGGCCAGTATAATCCATAGATGAGGAACTTTGAGCGTATTCTTCAAGAGTTCCATTCTTCTGGCTGTTCTCTAGCCGACATCATCTAGAGCAAGCCAGCCTTTTCTCAGCGCCTGCAGTATGGCCTCTGTCCTCGAGCCCACGTCCATCTTGCGGAAGATGCTGGCCAAATGGGCCTGTACCGTTCGTCTGCTTAGGGACAATCTGTTGGCGATGTCCTGATTACTCATCCCTCTGGCCGCCAGCCTGAGTATATCCGACTCCCGTTCGCTGAGGCTGGGTGATGTCCCTATTTCTTTCGCCTTTTGTGCCGTGGTAACGAAGCGATTAAAGACCTTGCCCGCGATAGCCGGGTGCAGCACCGCTTCGCCGGCACAGACAGCACGGATGGCATTAACAAGATCACTGCCACTAACGTTCTTCAGCAGGTAACCAGCCGCTCCCGCCTCTAAAAGAGCGAATATATACTGGTCATTATCATAGGCACTTAGAATAAGCACCGCTGTTCCCGGGTGATGCGCTTTTATGCGCTGCGTGGCTTCTATGCCGTTGACTTTCGGCATGGCAATATCGATAAGTGCAATCTGAGGCTGAAGTCTGTTGACGAGCTCGACGGCCTCCTCACCGTCATTGGCTTCGCCGACAACATCGATATCGCCCTCCTGCTCTATTAGCTTTTTCGTCCCCTCACGAAATATTACGTGGTCATCAGCGATAATAGCTCTGATTCTTTTCATTTGGCTGCTATTTCTGTTTGTGTCCTGTCTCTTTTCAATTTCTATTATAGCCCGTGCCCGAGCATAGTTCAAAAAAACCTAGCTCGATAACCAGGCGTCTGGTTCCGGCAAGGCTGCACAGATTGCCTAGTGGCAGAATAGGCCAGGTGTGCTTGTGAAATAGGACAGGAGGCCGATGAAGCTGCTATTTCTAGGTGCTAACGTGATATTAGAGGGATTGGATGAAAAGAGGGAGGGAGGAAGGAAGGTGAACAAGATAGTTGGGGAAAAACGAGAGGGGGATTTGTTTGAAGTCTCGACTGTACTTGCGGAGTTGGAAAAGGACCTGCCTGCTGAACCGGCTCAGATAGCAGAGAGCAGAGTGGTATCCGGAAAGGAGGTTATTCTTGAAGTGCTTGCCCGGGCTGCCGACGACCACAAGTTCCTGGCGCGTTTGGCGGAAAACCCGGCTCGGGTGCTTCAGCAATATGATCTTACCTCCGAGGAGAGGGCGGCCTTGGCCTCTGGTGACCTGCGCCTGATTGAATCGTGGGTCGGCAAGCTGGATAAGCGATTGAGCACCTGGATCTGGTGTCGCTTGCAGCAGGAGAAGTGGTAGTCCAACACGAAGAATAGTCTAGGTTGGTCAACGGTAATGAGGAAAGGAGGCTTAGATGAAGCAGCCAAATGGCCACAAGGTTCTAATCGTCGATGACGAGCCAATCATGCGCGAGTCTTTGCGGGACTGGCTCAAAGACGCTGGTTACCAGGTAGCGGCCGCTGAGGATGGTGGACAGGCATTGCAGATGATTGGAGAGCAGGATTTCAAGATGGCTATTCTTGACCTCCGCCTGCCAGATGGAGAGGGGACTGAGCTATTGAGACAGCTCGGTGAGCGTAAGCCAGACCTGAAAAGTATCATAATTACCGCCTATCCCTCGGCAGAAACAATAGAAAAGGCCACCAGGCTAGGGGCGTCGGACTACCTGGTTAAGCCATTTGACTTGGATGAGCTAGACAGGTCAATGCAGAGGGTCTTTGGGGAGGAACACCTCGAGCCGGGGCAAGAGGACAGCCGCGATAATGCTGCCGAAGCCAGGGAAAAGGCAATTACCTCCATGATGGAGGAGAAGCGTGTCTTTCGTTGTCCTGAAGATTTCCGCGAAAAGGCAACTGTCAGCAGCCTGAAGAGCTACAAAGCTCTGTACAACTGGTCAGTCGCTGACTCCGAAGGGTTCTGGAGTGAGATGGCAGAGCAGCTGGTCTGGTATAAGAAGTGGGACAGGTTCCTGGAGTACGATTTCAAGGACAATCCAGAGATACGTTACTTTATAGGTGGCAAGATAAACGTGTCCTATAACTGCCTTGACCGCCACCTGAGGAGCTGGCACAAGAACCGTGCCGCCATTATCTGGCAGGGAGAACCCGAGGAGGAGACCAGAACATACACCTATCAGCAGCTCTACCACGAGGTGTGCAAGTTTGCCAATATCTTGAAAAAATACGGAATAAAGAAAGGCGATACGGTCTCCATCTATCTGCCTATGATCCCGGAGCTGCCAATTGCCATGCTGGCGTGTGCCCGTATCGGCGCCATTCACAGCGTGGTCTTCGGAGGCTTCAGCGCCGAGGCGTTGCGCGACCGCATCCGCGACTGCGGTTCCAGGCTGCTCATCACCGCTGATGGCTATTACCGCAGTGGTAAAGTCGTTAGAAGTAAGGACAATGCTGATGCCGCCATGTCGGCCTGCCCGGAAGTGAAAGATGTGATTGTGGTAAGCAGGCTTGGTGTCTCGACCGGTATGCAGGACGGGAGAGACCGCTGGTGGCATGAGGAGATGGCCGCCGAGGACATAACACCGGCCTGCGAGCCGGAGATAATGGACGCTGATGACCCTCTATTCATCCTCTACACCAGCGGCAGCACCGGGAAGCCTAAAGGAGTCCTGCATACACAGGGAGGTTACCTTGTCCACTGCTATCAGAGCATGAAGTGGATATTTGATATAAAGGACGAAGATACCTTCTGGTGCACGGCCGATATCGGCTGGATAACCGGGCACAGCTATATCGTATATGGTCCGCTGGCAGTGGGTGCCACCAGCCTTATGTTTGAAGGCGTGCCCAACTATCCCAAGCCCGATCGTTTCTGGCAGATTGTTGAGAAGTACAGGGTTGACGTTTTTTATACGGCGCCGACGGTTATCAGGTCTCTTATGAGGGAGGGTGAAGAATGGCCGCGTAAACATGACCTATCAAGCCTCAGACTGCTGGGCACTGTCGGTGAGCCGATTAACCCGGAGGCCTGGATGTGGTACCAGCGAGTTATCGGCAAAGAGACATGTCCTGTTGTAGATACCTGGTGGCAGACGGAGACCGGCGGAATCCTGATTACTCCTCTCCCTGGAGCCATCCCGACCAAGCCCGGGTCGGCCACTGTCCCTTTCCCCGGGGTTGAGCCGGTAATTCTCAGGGAAGACGGAACTGAAGTCAATGTCAACGAGGGCGGCTGGCTCTGCATAAAGAGGCCGTGGCCGGGAATGATGCGCACCGTCTGGGGTGACCCCCAGAGGTTCAGGGAGCTGTACTTTGCCAAGTTCCCCGGATATTACTGCACCGGGGATGGTGCCCGCCGGGATGAGGACGGTTATTACTGGCTTTTAGGGCGTATAGACGATGTAATTAACGTGTCTGGTCACCGCATTGGTACCGCTGAGGTGGAAAGTGCTCTGGTTTCACACGAGAAAGTGGCTGAGGCCGCCGTGGTCGGCATGCCGCACGAAATCAAGGGCCAGGGCATATATGCCTACGTTACCCTGAAGTCCGGGATGGTGCCCGGCGACGATTTACAAAAGGAACTCAAGTCCCATGTGCGCAAGGAGATCGGCCCCATCGCTATACCGGACATAATCCAGTTTACCGATGCCCTTCCCAAGACCCGGAGCGGTAAAATCATGCGGCGCATTCTGGTCAAGATTGCTGCCGGGAACGGCCATGAGCTTGGCGATATCAGCACTCTGGCTGACCCATCAGTTGTGGAGATGCTAGTGAGTGGGAGAAAGTAGTCACCTGTAACCGCTGTCTTCGGGGGGCCGGGGATTGTTAACTCCTTGTCGTTCTCCCCGGCCCCCCACCCAGGAAGGAGGTTTCTTGATGGCACAGCTTGCGATAAAAGAGGAGGCTGAATGGGCCAACCCGGGAGCTTTAGGGCTGGCTGGCTTCGGTCTTAACACCATCCTGCTGCAGATACACAATATCGGTCTAATTGACAGTACACTCCCATTGATATACGGTTTCTTCTGGGGAGGTGTAGCCCAGATTATCGCCGGCTTGATTGATGCCCGCCGGGGAGATACCTTTGGTCTTACTGCCTTTACATCCTACGGGTTGTTCTGGATAGGTCTGAGTTTCAGTTTCCTGATGCAGTGGCTGGGGCTGATCACCCTGGACAACGCCGGGCTAGCCTGGTTGTTTATTTGCTGGGGTATCTTCACCGGCTACATGACCATCGGTACTTTTAGAATATCCTACCTTCACGTTTTTGTATTTGCCACACTGACTATACTCTTTTTCCTGTTAGCCGCTCACTTCTTCGGCGCTTTACCAGCCATTGTCCCCGGAGTGGAGGGTATTATTTGTGGGGTTGCGGCCGCCTACGGTTCAGCAGCCGTTGTCTTGAACACAAAATTCGGACGCGAGGTTTTTCCTCTGGGCAAACTGCCGAGATAGAGATACCGAAAATAACGGGGCACATTTTATCTTGGAACAGAGCCAAGGAAAGTGACGGGCAGTACCACCACTGCCCGTGGCATTGCTGTTGTTCGATGCCGTCAACTGGCAAGCCGTTCCATCTGAATCAACACAGGGTAAGGCGGCCACCTCACGAGTTGTCCCATCGGGGAAGTTGTGTGTTTGGCTTGTTTCTGGTGCCGGGGTATAATACTGGGGGATGCCAGAGATATGACTGATATTCCTGAAAGGGAGTTTTCCGGGCACCGCCAGGGGAATAGCCCTCAATTAAGGGTTATCAAATGGCTGCTGGGGGCAAAAGCGGCGGCCGGCATTCGAAGCCTGCATTTCTGGATAATCCTGGTCTTAATGGCCGGCTTGGCCTACATCTATTACGTTGTTTTGGCCGCCTCCCGTGATTTTTATGCGATCCTGTTCTTCTACCCGCTGATGTATGCGGCTATTACCTACCGTTTGCGAGGGGTGGTGGTCAGCGGGCTGGTTTTCCTCGGCATCCTGTTACCTTATGACCTGCTTTTCTCCTATGACCCCTATTCATTAATGAGGTCGCTTCTTTTCGCCGCCTTTGCCTTCCTCATCAGTGGTTTGGGCGCAACTCTGCTGAACTATCTGGAGCGGCAGCTGGAGGCCTATGAGGAGATACTGTCCCTGAACGAGGAGCTGAATAGCTACATCGAGCGCCTGCAAAGCACCCGGAGGCAGCTGGTTCAGGCGGAGAAACTGAATGCCCTGGGCCAGCTGTCGGCGGCTATAGCCCATGAACTCAACAACCCTTTAGCCGGGGTCCTGGTC
>CAZNSC010000027.1:22166-27738 GCA_964575695.1 uncultured Dehalococcoidales bacterium | reverse complement strand
GTTCAGCGCCTCGTGCATCTTGTTACCAAGCATGACATTCACCTCCGGTTGTGATCGCCTGACGAGAGCTCTGGCATCTTCTTAGACTAACACTACCCCCGAGGGCTGTCAAGATAATCTGGGTCTCGTATATTTCAGGATATTGCATAAATCCACATGCCGAAACAAGGTCACCGCGCGTGTCGAAGGTCAGGCGGACTGACGGATGTTCAGCTCTTTGTCGTGCCAAAGCTTGGAGACAGGCGCTTAAGTTCTAATCACGTCATTGTCTTCCATACTTTAGCTTGGCATACAGAAGCGCGGCCACCAGAGCAGCTCCGATTGCATTCCACATGATGACCGGGGTGAGCCCGAAAGAAATTCCGTAGGCCAACCAGGTGAAAAGACCCAGCAGAAGCAGGCTGGTAAAAAGCAGGCTTATCTCGTGGGCACTTCTAAGCTTGAAGACACGAATGAGCTGTGGGATAAGGCTACAGGTGACAAGGGCTCCCCCTATAAAACCTAGTAACTCGGCTGAAGGCAAGACTGACACCTCCTTTTTAGTCTTATGCCGTCTTATGTGGCACAAGCAACAAGTGCTATCCTCTCCTGATACCTGTGGCCCGGGCTAAACTATTCTCCTTGGGCGATACTGGATGGCTTCAGCCAGATGGTGGGCCTTGATTGTCCCGGCATTATCCAGGTCGGCGATGGTGCGAGCCAGCTTGAGGATGCGGTGGAAGGCACGGGCGGAAAGATAAAGCTGTTTCATGGCAGCTTTGAGCAGGCTCTGGGCTGATTCCTCTACCCCGCAAAATTTTCTTATCTCGCCAGGTGTCATATCGGCATTGCGGGCCAGCTTTGTTCCGGCAAACCGCTGCTGCTGTATGGTGCTGGCGGCTTCAACCCTGGCCCTGACCCGCTCCGAGTTTTCGGCTAGCCGGTCGTCAACTAGCTTCTCATATTCAATGTGGGGCACCTCAACAAATATGTCAACCCGGTCAATAAATGGGCCGCTGATGCGCCTCTGGTACCGTGAGACCAGGCTGGTAGGGCAGGTGCACTGTCGGAACGGGTCGCCATAGTAGCCGCAGGGGCATGGGTTCATGGCTCCGACCAGCATAAAGTTGGCGGGGAAGGTTACGCTCCCCTGAGCGCGGCTGATGGTGATTACCTTATCTTCCAGAGGTTGGCGCAGTACCTCAAGCACGCTATGCCCAAACTCAGGAAGCTCGTCAAGGAAAAGGATTCCCCGGTGACTGAGGCTTATTTCTCCTGGCTTGGGCCAGTGCCCGCCGCCCACCAGTCCGGCATTGGAGATGGTGTAGTGGGGGGAGCGGAAGGGTCGCTGTCTGATCAGGGGGGTGTGCGGCGGCAGCAGACCACTGACACTGTATATCTTGGTGACCTCAAGTGCCTCCTCGGTGGTCATCGGGGGCATTATTGCGGACAGCGAGCGTGCCAGCAGGGTCTTGCCGCTGCCCGGAGGTCCGGTCATTACCACATTATGCCCGCCGGCGGCGGCTACTTCCAGGGCTCGCTTAACATGCTCCTGTCCTTTAATATCGGTGAGGTCAATCGTCGGGACGGTCGGTAGGGCAGCCTCCCCGGCTTCGTCAGGCTCATATTCTGGGGCGGGTATCTCTCCCCGCAGGTAGCTGATGAGCTGAGATAGTGAGGCAACCGGTGTGACCTTAACGCCTTCGATTAGAGATGCCTCTTTGGCGTCGGCCTCAGGCACGATAATGGTCGATAGCCCTTCCTGGCGAGCCAGGGCAACCATCGGCAGGATGCCGTTGGTGTGGCGTAGGCTGCCGTCCAGGGATAGCTCGCCGAGGAAGATGGTTTGAGAGGTATCGGCATGAACTTGCTCAGAGCTGAGCAGGATACCCACCGCAATCGGCAGGTCGTAGGCGGGCCCTGCCTTTTTGAGGTCAGCCGGTGCCAGGTTGATGATGATGCGCTTCATCGGAAACGAGCAGCCCGAGTTCCGTATCGCCGCCCTTGCTCGCTCTCTGGCTTCTTGGACGGCGGCATCAGGCAAGCCGACGATGGTTAGCGAGGGCAAACCACTGGTAATATCGGCCTCAACGTCAACCAGTCGGCCTTCAAGACCGACCACGGCAGCACTTTTTACCTTGGCCAGCATCTATCGCTCTGTTCCCGTCTATCTCTTTGTGTGATTATATCAGCAACGGAGTCCTAGCTCAAGAATGGGAGGTACTGGGCGAGGTTCGTAATCGAAACTTGACAACTGTCACCAAATGTGGCATATTGAGGACTAGAGGCAACCCAGAGAAGAGAGAGACCTCTGAGGGTGGGTGTCATTGGTGCTGAGGGTGAAGTGGGCAGAGGTGCCACCTTTGTCGTAGAGCTGCCAATATCTGCGACTGTTGATGAAGGAGGAGCCGTGAGATGAAGAACTCTAACGCTGGCGTGGAGAGAATCCTGGTGGTTGAGGATGAACTGGCAATCACCTGGGTCTGCCGGAGAGTCCTTAACAATGAGGGTTTTGAGGTGGACATTGCCGTTAATGGGGTGGTGGCTCAGGATATGCTGGTGGAAAAAGAATACAAACTGATTATCGTTGATATTAGGACACCGTTAATGAATGGCAAGGAGTTTTACCAGTATCTTAATGACAGATACCCCGGGCTGACAAACAGGGTAATATTTACCACCGGGGATACGTTAGGTAGTGATACACAGAGTTTTCTGGGGCTGGCCGGCAGACCATTTCTGCCCAAGCCGTTCACCCCGGATGATCTCAGAGGCATAGTCAAAGAGACCTTGGGCCGGTTGTCCTGACGGACTACCGTTCCTGGAGTGACCATCTGACAGGGATGACGGACAAAATGGCGGAAAGACGGGAAAGAATACTGATCACTGATGATGAAGGCTCAGTCAGGAGACTTCTGCATCAGAGACTGGCGAGTGAGGGTTACCGGTGTGAGGAGGCGGCTAGCGGGAGTGAGGCTCTGGAGAAGATAAGAGATAACCCCGTGGAACTGGTGATTATGGATATCAAGATGCCGGGTAAGTCAGGGTTTGAGGTGCTGCCCGAAATGAGAGCCATCTGTCCTGACACAGCCGTGATTATGGCTACCGGTGTCACCGATACCATTACCGCTATCCAGTGTATGAAGCAGGGGGCCTATGATTATATAACCAAGCCATTTAACGTGGATGAGGTTGCCCTTAGTGTAGCCCGAGCGCTGGAGAAGAGGAGACTGGAGCAGGAGAATAGAGACTATCAGCAGCACTTGGAGCGGAAGGTCAAGGAGCAGGCCGAGAAAATCCGTGCCTCATCTGTCAAAGCTATAACGGCGCTAGTCTATGCTCAGGAGGCTAAGGATAAATAAACCAGTGGACATTCGCTCAGGGTAGCCAAGGTAGCTGTGGCCATAGCCCGGGAGCTGGGCATGCCACAGGACAGTATTGAGAAGATAAGGCTTGCCGGCTTAATCCATGATGTTGGCAAGATAGGGGTGAGGGAAGATGTTCTTAATAAAGTGGGTAAGCTCACCGATGAGGAGTATCAGCATGTAGTATCCCATTGTGATATAGGCGAGCGCATCTTAAGTCCTATCGTGGAAGATAAAGAAATCTTGAAGATGGTCAGGCATCACCACGAGCACTATGATGGCACCGGTTATCCGAATGGGATATCCGGTGAGCAGATACCGCTGGGCGCCCGAATTCTGGCGGTGGCTGATGTCTACACCAGCATGCCACACGGCCAGATCAAGGGCGAAACACTTACCCAGAATGCCAGCATCTTGGCCGTAGCTGATGCCTTTGATGCCATGACCTCCTCTCGTTCCTACCGCGCGGCGTTATCTGTGGAGCAAGCCCTGGAGGAGATCCGGCGGGGGATTGGCACCCAGTTTGACCCTGTCGTCGCCAATGCGTTCCTCAAGATGCCGGTCACCGACATAGTACCAGCTGAGGTGTGAAATTTGCTGGGTTCTAATTGCCGGCATGGGGGTAATTGGGGTGGGAGGAAAGCCTGTGGGGCCTAGATGGAGAAGAGGCATGGGTATGGCCGGCCGGGCTCAAATGATCCCCCAGTCTCGGTAGTCCTGGTGGAGTGCGGCCAGATACTCTTGGGAAGGCTGTGTTTCTTCGGATTGTCTGATCTTGATATAGGTTATGGCTTCTACCGCATTGCCATCTTCATCGAATACGGTTACATTCAATCGGTTATAGTCGTTAGGGTATCCTTCATATTTGTCCAGTCGTCTCAGGTCGTTGTCTGAGACCTCATAGATGGCCCCGGGTACCCTTTCGCCCCGGCGCAGTTTGATGCTGGCAACGCCACCCCGCCACTGCCGGCTCCACCCGACAAAGATCAATTTATAATTGGGCAGAGCCGCCGTGAACCTGGGCTTACTCTCCGGGCACCGTTCCCGCATCCGCTTCTTGTTAAGATTAGAGCCGTAGGCAAAATAGTACATTTCAAGAAAAAGGATGGAGCGGAAGACGGGATTCGAACCCGTGACCTCCTCCTTGGCAAGGAGGCATTCTACCGCTGAACTACTTCCGCCCTTGTCTGGTGCCGAGGCCCAGAATCGAACTGGGGACACGCGGATTTTCAGTCCGCTGCTCTACCGGCTGAGCTACCTCGGCACAGGAGATATTGTAGCTGCTAGTTGTATTGGTGTCAATACCCGCGCCAAAGTAGGCGAGCTACAATTAGCTGACCAATGGTTAGCGGTAGCCACAAATGGGCTTGACTTGGAGTAATCCTTGTTGTATTCTTAGACAAAGGACTCGATTTCAGCTAATCCGGGTAGGAGTAAGGACGTCGCAACCCTTACAAGGTTGAAAGGAGTGGCAGGATGGATACTAGAACTGAGCAGAGGGAGGGGAGTAGTGGTGCCGATGTCCAGAGAAATGCGGTGAAGAAACTGATTGAAACGGAGATCAGGAGCGTTGTCGATGAAGAGTTGAGAAAGGCAGCCGAGGAACTAATGGAGGAGCAGAGGCGGGCAATCAGGCAGATGGTGGAGGAGCAGAAGAAGGTGATCAGGGAGGTGGTGGAGGAGGAGAAGAAGGCAATCTGGATGAGGGTGGAGGAGCTGAGGCAATCAATATCTAAAATCGGTTTGAGATGATTATTTGCTCACCGGCTTTGTGCTACCCGGGTTGAAAATGTCTGATGGAGACCCATTCTGGTTGCCAGCTATCTGTGCCGGAATATGTTTCCTTATCACCGTTGCCGGTGAAGCTGATATAGTGTTGTGAGCTAATTTTGCGGCTGACTGGAAGATGCCGTCAGCATATTGCATCAGAGCAAATAAGGTGTATACTAATAGTGTAATGATATAGTGATCGGAGGACTGCGTTGGAGTGGTGGCAGATAGCACTAATTGTTCTGCTCGCCATTGCCGCCGGTGGACTTTTTGGTGTCCTTGTGAGTTACCTGGTTGAGCGGTTTGGCAGGAGGCATAAAGCAGTTCCAGTGGTTGGCACAGAGCAGAGATCCACGTCGGTTGGTTTTATTGCCGGAGTCAAAAACAATGCAGGTAACTTAGTCGGGCGACTTGTCAAGAAGCCTGAAGCTGAGGCCATGGCTGAGGGACAGGACGAG
>CAZNSC010000027.1:0-22066 GCA_964575695.1 uncultured Dehalococcoidales bacterium | reverse complement strand
CTGGCCGCCATGGAGGCTGCCGAGAAAGAGGCTGAGAGAGCAAAAGAAGCTGAGGCCATGGCTGAGAGACAGGACGAGCTGGCCGCCATGGAGGCTGCCGAGAAAGAGGCTGAGAGAGCAAAAGAAGCTGAGGTTGAGGGCCCCACGGCTACCGGTTTAGTTGAAGAAGTCAAAAACAACCACAAGATAGCCAGTGAGCCGTTGGTGGACAAGTTACTTCCCTTTCAGACTGATGCCTGGGATACTCGTCAATATGAGATGGACAAGTTGCCGGCGAACCTGCGAGATGAGCTGGAGCAAGCTTACACCGATATACGCTTGGCTAACAGCATTGTCTGGGTATCAACAGAGTTCAATCGCCGCACCCCCAGTCTGGATGAGAACTATCGGCGGCTGTGCGCCAGCATTGTAGAAAGACTCGACAAGGTGAAGCCATTAATAGAGCAGCTAGGAGAACAGTAAGACAGGGCTTGGCATAAGCAAAAGGGCTACCCTGCAAGCTACCTCAGGTGACGGAACCATCTTCAATCAGGCTTTAGTACCGCAGCACCCTCAGAGTAATTTTGGCAACCTCGCTGTGAGTCTCTGTTTTTCCTTTTGGGGCGCCTTATCAAGCAGCTCTGCGGCGGTAGGTCTGCCACACAAACACTGCCGCAGCGGCAACGACAGCGATGATGCCACCGATGAGCCACCAGTTGAATGGCTTGGCTGGGGGAGGCAGTACAGGTGGAGTGGTCGCTGGTGGGGGGGTCACTGGAGGGGCTATTGCCTTAACTACAAATGTGTCGGTTAAACTATCAATACTTACCTCACAGGTTCCAGCAACATCCTCAGCTACGGTGAAGGTCACTGCCTGGCTAGCACCACCAGCCAGGGTAACCTCTTTGGTATCTACCACGGCTTCGTTTATTTTAAGGACTACCTCGTAACTGCCGGGGGCGTCACCGGTATTGCTAACGAGGATGCTGATGGTTACCTCCTCACCAACATCAACTTCAGGAGTCGATAATGTCAGCAGGCTGGTGGTAAAGGCGGCTGGTGTTCCCAGAGTGAGGAAGGTGCTTTCGTCAGATACTCCCAGGTTACCCGACTTATCTTCGGACCTAACCACAAAGTGATAGTTGGTAGCCGGGGTCAGGCTGGTGAGGTGAACCAGATGCTCTCTGACCATCTCCACATCCATGGGCGTGAAGACACTGAGGCTTGCCCAGTATTCTATCTGACTGTTGCTCTTCTCATGTGTTTCCCACGATATATCAGCCGAGGTCTTGGTAATGTTAGTGACTAAAATATCGGAAAATCTGGGCGGGCTGGTATCCTTACCACCACCGCCGCCGCCGCCGCCGCCGTAGCCGTAACCCTGGGCATGAACAAGGAGGACCGGTGAAGCCAGCCACAAGAGGGTAGCAACGACTAATACCAGAGAAAGTGCCACCACCCTACAGTATCTCTTGGATTTCATAGCCGCAAAGTTCAACAAACTAGCACTCTTTCAGTAGCCTAGCACTAGATAACACTTTTGTCAATACCTTAGCACGAAATAACACTTTTGTCAAGCTACAATTTACCTTAGTTTTGCCAGCTCGCTGCGGGCCCAGTCCAGATTCTCATAGGCGAAGGTGAGGTCAGGGTCGAGCTCTATCGCCTTGGTGCAGTCGGCAATCGCTGCCTCATATTCGTCCAGCTCAATGTAGGCCCAGCCTCGGTTACTGTAGGCGAGGGCAAGCCCGGGGTCGAGCTCTATCGCCTTGGTGCAGTCGATAATCCCCAGCTCATATTCCCCCAGCTCGATGTAGGCCCAGCCTCGATTGTTATAGGCAACAGCAAGCTCGGGGTCGAGCTCTATCGCCTTGTTGAAGGCGACTATGCCTCTATCGAATTCACCTCGGTTATTGTAAACAAGGCCCTGGTTGTTGTAGCTAACTGCTGAATACTCGACCGGTGCCGAAAACCACAGCAAGGTAGCAACTGCCAGTACTAAAGTCCCGGCGAGCACCGGCTTATACACGTTTCCTCCGTTCATAACAGCAGTGTTTCTATTATCATAACACCGTTGGGGACAAATGGCTATTTCCTGATCTCAAATGTGCGGGGTGGGGTACTGGGGATGAGATGGCCAGCGTAACGCTCAAGGTGGGCTTGAACTCGCCCCTTAAATTGCGTAGGATATAGGGGGCCCTCGTTCATCAAGGTGCAGTGGGTAGGGGCAGCTAATGTATGATATACAAGGTAACATAGAGAGCCAATGCCGCCATCAGAGGGTAGCATCGGCTAACCGAATTGGGTGCATTTTATGAATGCTGCTGCCATCCATCTGATATCCTGACCTGATGCGGTGGGAACTGCAAGGAGTGGGTTTGATAGATTCGATCAAGGAGCTCATGGGGTTTGCCCTGCCGTTGGTTGAGCGCTTACCTGTTTTCAGGGCAATACTGGGATTCATACTGGTGTTCTTTCTTCCAGGATTTGCCTGGACGCTCGTATTCTTTAGTCGCCGGCAGATAAATACTGTTGAAAGGCTTGCCCTCTCCTTCGGCCTGTCTATTGCCCTGGTAGTACTCAGTATTTTTGCCCTGAACAAGCTGATCGGTGCCCGGATTAGCGGTCTTAACTCCGTCCTGATCATCCTGACGATTACCATTGTACCGTTACTATTCTACTGTCTCAAGAGGCTTGTCAAAAGACGAGACGACAACGCCGTATAGGCCGGTGATCTCCCCCTAAAATGTTCTTGTGGATCAAATAGACAATTCGATGAGCCCATCGTTTGCCAGCCGATCGCCTCAAGGACGCCGTAAAATCTACGGTCTTAACCCGAATGTGTTCTTCCTGGGCATGGTCAGCCTGCTGACCGATGTTAGCAGCGAGATGATTTTTACCCTGCTTCCCCTCTTTTTGTCCAATGTGCTGGGGGTAGCAACTGCCGTCATTGGTCTTATCGGGGGGCTGTCGGAAAGCACCGACGCTATCTTCAGGATATTTAGCGGCTGGTTCAGTGACCGGGTGCGTAAGCGCAAGCTTCTGGCGGTATTGGGTTACATTATCTCTACTGTAGCCAAGCCGTTTATGTATCTGGCTACTGGCTCGGGTGCGGTACTGGCAATCAGATTTGGTGACCGGCTGGGAAAGGGTATTCGCACTTCGCCGCGCGATGCCCTGGTAGCTGATTCAGTCGCTGCCGGAGCGAGAGGTAGGGGATTTGGACTGCACCGGGCTATGGATACCTCTGGTGCTGTCTTGGGACTGGCGATAGCCGCTCTCATAGTATATCTGGTTCAAAGAGGGGGGCCGGAGCTTACTCTCGAGACCTATCAGTGGCTGGTGCTGGTTGGCTTTGTGCCGGCGGTGTTGGCGGTAGTGGTGCTGCTGGTTTTTGTTCAGGAGCCAAGGAAATCTTCGTCAGGTGATATTAGTTCTCAGGCAGGTTTCAAACGGGCAGGTGGCTTTGACAGCCGGTTCAAGCTCTTTCTGGCGATTATGGCGGTATTTACTCTTGGTAATTCGAGTGATTTCTTCGTCATACTGCGGGCACAGAATCTGGGGGCTTCTGTCCTCCATGTTGTCCTGATGCTTGTCCTGTTCAATATTATCTACGCCATTACTGCGTTACCGGCGGGGATACTCTCCGACAGGCTGGGCAGGAGGCGGGTGATTACTTTGGGCTGGTTTATATATGCCCTGATTTACCTGGGATTCGCTGTGTCATCAAGCTTGTGGCAGGTGTGGCTGCTTCTTGCCTGTTACGGAGTCTACTATGGAATAGTGGAGGGGGTAGCTCGAGCCTTTGTTGCCGATTTGGTAATTGAGGAGAAGAGGGGTACCGCCTACGGACTGTATCACGGCGTGGTTGGGCTTGCCCTGCTGCCAGCGAGCCTGATTGCCGGCTGGCTGTGGCAGGCTTATAGTCCGGCGGCCCCCTTTTACTTCGGGTCTGTACTGGCCTTTATAGCCATGCTGGGCATTATGGGGGTGGTGAGGGAGTAGGGTTTGGGGTATTGACAATTTCACGTGCGAGTAATAGACTAAGGCACCAAGATGTAAGAGTACTTGATCAGGGACTATGAGCTAGATAACAGGGGTGCTGGAATCGCTGAACAATGTGGCGGTAGCTGGTGCCCTTTTTGGGTTCGATGTGGGATGCGCAAAGTGCCCGGACAGGCAAGAGGAGCGGTGTATAGAAATGAGGCGAAACTGCAATCTTGTAGCCGTGGTGTTGATGCTCTCGCTTGCCGTGGCGGCTGGAGGGTGCGCTGCCAGGTTTGCTGAGTTTGAGGTTAGCTCCCTCGATGTATCGCCGGAGGTCTGTGAGAGTGGTGACAAAGTCACGGTATCGGCCACCCTGGTCAACACCGGCAATGCCAGGGGTGACCACGTGGCCGAGCTCTTGGTGAATGGCGCTGTGGAGCAGACGCAGACCTTCACCGTCGAGCCCGGGGCGTCGCAGTCTCTCTCCTTCGCTCTAGTGAAGGACGAGGCGGGTAGCTATACCGTGCAACTTGAAGGACTCACGGCATCGTTCACGGTGCTGAAGTCGGCTCAGTTCATCGTCAGTGACCTTATCATTAACCCTCCTGAGGCTGAGGTCGGGGAAGAGGTGATGGTGACCGTCAACGTGAAAAATGTCGGAGAAGTGGAAGGCATTTATACCGGAACCCTGGAAATTGATGGCACGGATGTGGAGAAAAAGGAGGTTACGGTCGCTGGTGGGACTACAGAAACATTAACCTTTACGGTTGCGAGAGAGGTTGGTCCGAGCTGCAATATTGAAATTGGTGGGCTAACCGGGACTCTGGTGATAAAGGAAGCGGTAAAGAAGCTTCAAGTTCTTAACATGAACGGGTATCGCTATGACAGGTCGTATAAGATAGAAGGGACAGTGAGAAACGTGAGCACTGTTCCGCTTCATGATGTTAAATTTGAGGTTTCCCTTTATGACGAGGACGGCGCCCTCATCACCACTCTGAGCGCTCCCGTTCAACCAAGCACTATTGAAGTCTGGGATACGGCACACTGCCTGGTTGTAGCCGGCGGCGAGACAAGACCTGTAAGTTATATATACGGGTTTGTCTTACCTTCGGGGGAGCCAGTTTATGTTACCGCCGAATGAGAGAACGAGTAATTATCAGTGGGCAATCAGGAGAGTCAAGAGACCTCTCTCCAAAGACTTAACTACATTCCACATGTAAGATTGCATCAACTGACCACAGGTGCGTATAGCTTCGAGTTACCTCTAAACCTCCCTGACCACCTGTGTCAGCACGACATTATCTATCAGCCTTGTGCTGCCGATTTTTACTGCCAGTGATATTAAAGCGGGGGCGCTTACCCTATCTAGTTCGTCCAGCGTCTCGGCGTCGGCGACGGACACGTAATCAATCTCTGCCAGTGGCTCTTTCTGAATAAGCTCTATCATCTGCTGGCGGATGGTTTGGGCGTCTGTTTCACCCTGTTCCCAGAGCTTCCGAGCTAAAGAAAGCGCCTGGAATAGAACTGTTGCCGCCTGCCGCTGCTGCGGATTAAGGTATGTATTGCGGCTGCTCATAGCCAGACCATCCGGCTCACGCAACGTGGGCAGGGCAACCACTTCTAGGTTCATATTCAGGTCAGCCGCCATTTTCTTAATAACTGCTACCTGCTGGGCATCCTTCTGCCCGAAGTAGGCTCTGGTTGGCTGCACAATGTTAAATAGCTTGGCGACAACGGTGGTGACTCCCCTGAAATGACCGGGGCGGGAGGCACCCTCCAGCCGTTGCGTAAGCTTGCCTGCCTCTACCCAGGAGTCGAACCGCTCGGGATACATTTCATCTACCGGGGGCATAAAGACGATGTCAGTTTTTTCTTTTTCTAATAAAGCCAGATCACGCTCCGGGTTTCGGGGATAGTGATTGAAATCCTCACGGGGACCGAATTGGGTAGGATTAACGAAGATGCTGACCACTACCGAGGGATTCTCCGCCCTGGCTTTTCTAACCAGAGACAGGTGTCCTTCGTGGAGGTAGCCCATAGTGGGCACGAAACCAACCGGCTCAGCCAGCCTGAGCCTTAGCCGTTTCATATCAGCTATTGTTTTTGTAACCTTCACTTCAACCTCACCCCCTTTATCCCCCTCTCCTTCAAAGGAGAGGGGGAGGATTTTGGAAAGAGGGGCGGAGCCCCTCTTAGACACTTCCTCAGACTGCCTCCTTCAAAGGAGAGAGGGAGAGATTATGGAAGAGAGGCTTCGTCCTTCTATACACTCTGTTCGATTAACCTCCTTCAAATAGAAGGTGAGAAAAATAGTTAGGTAATTAAGTAGTTATATTAATTAAGAATTATTATTATAATTAAGAGAGGCTTTGCTTCTCTTGGACTCTCCAGATTATCTGGTTAACAAGAGGTTTCCGAGAAGCGACACTCTCTGCAGAAATTGCCCCCTAGCGAAAAGCTTCACTATTTAGGGATGTTTAAGAGGGGCGCCAGCCCCTCTTTATAAACTCTTCCCCTTCTCCTTGTCAAGGGGAAGGGGATACAGGGGATGGGGTCAGCAGATAATCTCATGTAAGCCTCTGTACGGTGGGAAGACGAGCTTATTTACTTCAGTTCAGCCAGTATGCTTTCATCCATGGAGAAGCTTTGCTTGTCAGTAGGGAAGGTGCCAGCTTTTACTTCATTATGATATTCAGTAACTGCGTTTCGGATAATATCAGTGAGCTTGGCGTACTGCTTGGCATGCTTGGGGACGAAGTCGGCAAACGAACCGAGGATGTCGTTTATCACCTGGACCTGACCGTCGCAGCCGACGCCAGCCCCGATGCCGATGGTGGGAATGCCTATTTTTTGTGTAATCAGTGCGGCCAGTGGGGCAGGGACAGTCTCTAAGACGATGGCAAAAGCGCCGGCTTTTTCCAGTGCTTTGGCATCTTCAAGGAGTTTAGCGGCGGCTTCTGGCGTCTTGCCTTGAATTTTATGACCACCCATCTGGTGAATTGACTGGGGGGTAAGTCCAATGTGACCCATGACCGGGATGCCACACTCCACGATTCTTTTTACCTTTTCGGCTACCGTGACACCGCCTTCAAGCTTGACCGCCTGGGCCCCGCCCTCCTGGATAAAACGGGCGGCATTGCGCAGGGCATCCTCAACCGAGATGTGGTAGGTCATAAACGGCATGTCGCCAATGACCATCGCCTGTCCAGTGCCCCGAACCACGGCCTTGGTGTGGTGGAGCATATCGTCCATGGTCACCGGTATCGTCGATTCGTGGCCGAGGATTACCGTACCCAGGCTATCCCCCACCAGGATTAGTGGTATTCCTACCTCATCAACTATCTTGGCGGTGCTATAGTCATAGGCGGTGAGCATGACTATTTTCTCACCCTTTTGCTTCATTTCTTTTATCCGGTTTATCGTGACACGCATTTTTGCCTCTTTCAAAGGAACACAGCAGGACGGTGATTCCGTCATCTTTTCCTCTTACCTCTTTTCCCCTGATTCATCCCAACACGCATCTGTTTCCTCACTAAAATGGTAAAGTCCCGACCTCTCTTCTGGTCTCAGTGATGGTATTCTGGGCATCAACGTGGACTATTCTGGGGGTATAGTCATGGGCTTCTTCATCCTCGACCTGGCAGTAGGAGATGATGATGACAATGTCTCCCTTCGCGGCGAGTCGGGCGGCGGCGCCGTTGATGTCGATTTCACCGCTATTGGCCTCGCCTCTAATTGCATAGGTGGCAAAACGGGCACCGTTATTCACGTTCAGCACCTGCACCTGCTCATAGGGGAGGATATCAGCCTCTTCCATAAGCTTGCTATCAATGGTGATACTGCCCTCATAGTCAATATTGACCCTGGTGACACGTGCCCGGTGGATTTTGCTCTTGAGCATTGTTCTCATAGGACTTCCCCCTCTGTTCTAGTTTTTGAGTATTGCCTGTAGCTCCTCGGCTTTTTGCTTATCTATTCTCCCTTTGGCGAGAGCAATCGGGATAGTCTGCAGACCAAGTTCTCGATAGGCAGGGAGTATAGTCGGTGCTTTATTTTGTAGGGCTTTGAGGTGTTTCCTGATGGTGCCGGTATCGCCCCGAGCAATTGGCCCGGTGAGACACTGAGGTATGCCCACGGTGTCGATATTATGAATTGTCCCCTGGATGAGCGGTAGCAGCGCCTGGGTAGCCTGCTCAGGTGGGACATTAAAGGTCTGCCACAGGTCGGTGGCCAGTTTGACCAGGGTCACCAGGTAATTGCACGCCATGACTGCGGCGGCGTGATAGACTACCTTATCCCCCGCCTTGACTTCCACCCAGTGACCATCAAGAGCGGTCGCCATATCCTTGAGGACATTAAGCAGCGGCTCTTCTGCCTCCAGGGCGAAGGTTGAGCCGGGTATATTTTCAATGGCCTGTTCGACACTGGCGAGGGTCTGGAGGGGGTGGAGGACGCCCGCTCTGGCACCCAATTTCTTGGCCGGCTCCAGAACTTCGCTTGAATCAGCGCCGCTACAATGAATGACACTCTGCCCGGCATGCCAGTGTACCTGCGATGCTACCAGAGGAATAACATCGTCGGGGGTGGTAATGAAGACAAGGTCGGCGGTATCAGCCACACCTTGACCATTATCAAATACTGAGCAGCCACCAACCGCCTGAGCCAGTCTTCTGGCTGAGGTCTGGCTGCGACTGGACACTGCCACCACCGGATAGCCCTTTTGGTTCAACCTTACGGCCAGGGCAGTGCCCACAGTTCCAGCGCCGATGAATCCCAGGCTAAACATTTTTTGCTAAACCAAATAAAAATGCCTTCTCCGACACAGCCAGAGAAGGCGCTAAAAAAGTCTCTTTCATTCTTGCCGTCTCGGTCGTATCTGATCCAAGCGACTTATATTGTTAACAAAGCCTGTTGTTGAGGGCTCACCGCCATATAGAAGGTCGATGGCTAACTTTAAGTATAACAGGCCTAAAGCCGATTGTCAATAGCTAGACATTGAACAGGAAGGTGATGACATCACCTTCCTGGACGGTGTAGTTCTTGCCCTCCAGCCGGAGCAGCCCTTTCTTGCGTGCCTCAGCGAGGCTGCCGCACCGCAGCAGGTGATCGTAGCTGATTACCTCGGCGCGAATAAAGCCCCGCTCCATATCAGAATGGATTTTGCCGGCGGCTTTAAGGGCCTCGGTGCCATTTGGAATTGGCCACGCCTTGATTTCTCCCGAGACAACGGTGAAGAAGGAGATGAGCCCCAGCAGCTCGTAGGCTAGCTTAATGGTGCGGTCTCGCCCCAGTTCCTTCAGATTATACTCGGTGCGGAATTCTTCGGCGGTGGTCTCATCTAGCTGGGCTAGCTCCATTTCCAGCCTACCGCACAGGGTGAGAACGCGGCATTTTGGCTGGGAATATTGGGCGTTCATTTGTGTCTCTAGGGATGCCGCTTCGGCTAGCTGGTCTTCGTCAATATTGACCATAACTATTAGCGGCTTGGCAGTGAGAAACTGGTAGTTTGCAATAACCCGGGTATCATCCTGGGACAGGGTTCGTGCCCGGATAGGCTTATCTTTTTCTAAATCAGCCTTAATCTTGAGTAGGCTTTCCTGCTCTCGGTGAAGGTGTTCTCGTTCCGGTGGTTTCGCCCCTTTCAGAGAGGTGTCTATTCTCTCCAGCCTTCTCTCAATGATGGCCAGATCAGAGACGGCAAGCTCAAGTCCTATGGTGGCGATATCACGCTTTATGTCCAGGCTGCCCTCAATGTGGGGGATACTGTCATCCCCGAAGGCTCGGACAACAGCCATAAGCGCATCAACGTTACTGAGCTGGGCCAGGAATTCACCACCAATACCCCTGCCATCTGCCAGACCCTTGGCGGTAGCCCCGATGTCAATGAATCTGACCTCAGTGGGGACCAGCTTTTTGGGGTGAAAGATATCGGCTAGCACCTTGAGGCGGGGGTCGAGGACCTTGGTTATTCCAATGTGCGGGGTTGAGCTTACTGTATCTGCGGTGACTCCGGTCAGGGCGTTAAAAATGGTTGTCTTGCCGCTTTTGGCCAGCCCGATGATGCCAATATCAACACTCATGATTCAGCCCCAGCTTATAGTCACGGAGTGCATCCAGTGCTAAGACATCCCACTATTCCTGACACGGTTTTCTCACCATCTTCAGGTCGGGGTTATTTGCGGCTTGGCTTTATTATTTCCCTGGCTTGCCTGAGAGCCAGGTCCCTTTCCTCGGTAACCAGCTTTTCGTTGGCTGCCAGGTCCAGTAGAGCCAGGAGGGCATCACGAGTGCCGGTCCGGCCAAGCAGTTCTATGGCTTTAATCCTCATCTCGGCAGAGAGTCCCAGATCAGTGGCAATGCTGGCTAGTTTCTTTAACTCGTCCGGTTGTTCTGGCATTGTATCTCACCTCCCGGCCATGACAATGCTGTCGGGGGCAGGATTATCGCTTGTGTCTATTCTACTCTTAGTGTGGGTATTGTTCAATAGACCGGTCAAAATCCTGTCTGTGCCCCTGGTCAGGTCAGGCTGCTGGATGGTAGAATGGGGGGAGCTATTAAAAAGGTGGGCAAGGCGTGCTGTTCATACTGCTGGGTGAGGATGATTTTTCCCTTCGCCGGTCGCTTGAGGAGATAAAAGAGGGTCTGGGTGACCCGACACTGCTATCAGCAAATACCACGGTGCTCGATGGTCAGCAGCTGACCCTGGATCAGCTACGAACCGTCTGTGAGACGATGCCTTTTCTTGCGGAGAGACGGTTAGTCATTGTCCAGGGGCTTTTGGGACGTTTTGAACCCAGAGTCAGGTCTCGCCGAAAAGCGCCTCCGGCGTCCGGCCAGCCGGAGGAGTGTAACTCATTGGCCGCTTACCTTTGCCAGGTGCTAGAGAGTACGGTATTGGTACTGATAGATGGCGGGATACGCAGTGCTAACCCTTTGTTGAAGCAGATTGCGACTAAGGCTACAGTAAGGTCATTTCCCTTACTGAGAGATGCCAGACTGAGGCAGTGGATTCAACGGCAGGTATCTGAGGAGGGTGGCAGCATATCGCCTCAGGCGGTAGATTTGCTGGCGAAGCTCATCGGGGGCAACTTATGGGTTATGGCCAGTGAGATTAACAAGCTGCTTCTTTTCACATCAGGTCGCCGTATTGAGGAGGCGGATGTCAGGCTGGTGGTGAGCCATGGCCAGGAGGCAAATGTCTTCGCCATGGTTGATGCTATCTTCGAGTTCAAAGCCAGGGTTGCCGAGCCACTACTTCAGCAGTTACTGCAAAAAGGAGCCGCTCCCGCCTATCTCATGGCCATGCTATCACGGCAGATTCAGATGATAGTGCGGGCCAAGGAGCTGAGAAGTCAGCGGACATCTGAGGCGGAGATTCAAAAGAAGCTGGGTTTGGCCTCAGACTTTGCTCTGCGCCGAACATTAGAGCAGGCTTCCCGGTACCCTCTGGAGCAGCTAAGGGAGGTATATCATAAACTGTTAGCTACAGACCTGTCGATCAAGACCGGTAAGTGCGACGGTGAGCTTGCTCTGTCTATCCTGGTTGCGGAGCTATGCCAGCGTCACGGGATATAATCCTTCGCCCTGCGCAGCCCTGTTCCCCCTGATCGGCTTGCCCGATGCCGCGAAAGCCGGGCTTGACAGTCTTGTTTCCTGATGTTACAGTTTTTGTTAGTTTGGGTGTGATTTTATAATATCGAATTCGCCACTCTGTCATTTCTTCTTGAAGTCAGGGTGGGCTGTGGAACAAGATGATGACGGACCAAGAGAGCCATAGTGCCCGGCTGAGAGAGCTGTGTCGCCAGAGATTGTCGGGAAGACGACTGATTCTTGCCAGCAATCGGGGACCGGTAGAATATCATTTTGCTGACGATAGGCAGCTTCACGCCCGCCGTGGTAGTGGTGGTTTGGTCACTGCCCTTAGCTCCCTGAGTAAATATGTTGAGGTTGATTGGGTTGCCAGTGCTATGGGGGAGGGGGATAGACAGGCGGCACAAAGAGGAGACCGGGAACACATTAAAGCCCCGGTGGCTGATGAAAACCTGTATCTCCGTTTTATAGTCAACCCCCGCAACACCTACCATAAATTTTATAATGTCTTCTGTAATCCCCTTCTCTGGTTCCTCCAGCACTACATGTGGAACTTACCGCGCACACCAAACATTGACCGTACTGTTCATGACGCCTGGGAGAACGGCTATATTCCGGTGAATCAGGCCTTTGCTCAGGCAGTTATTGAGGAGGCGAGTCGGGAAGAACCACCACCGATAGTCTTACTGCATGACTATCACCTCTATCTGGCTGGTGGCTATATTCGACAGCAGCGGCCTGACCTAATAATCCAGCACTTTATTCACATTCCCTGGCCAACACCCTGCTACTGGCAGCTATTGCCCGATGGCATGCGGCAGCCAATCATAAGGAGTCTGTGCTCGTGTGATATTGTTGGGCTGCAAACTGACCGGGATACGCGTAATTTCCTTCATTGCTGTCAGTCCTTTATCGCTGAGGCCAGGGTAGATTACCAGCGACAGAGCATTCGAATAAATGACCACACCGTTCAGGTTAAGGCGTACCCGGTCTCCATTGATGTCGCCGGTCTGCAGAAGCTTGTTGCCTCACCGGCACTACAGGATTATGAGGCAAAATTGCGCCCCCTGTATGGAGAGCAGACCATAGTCCGGGTGGACAGGGCAGAGCCGAGCAAGAATATCATTCGTGGCTTTAGAGCCTTTGATATTCTGCTGGAGCGCTATCCCCAGTTTCAGGGCAGGGTCAAATTTGTTGCCTTTTTGGTTCCGACGAGGACTCATCTTCGGCCGTACCGGCGCTATATTGAGGAAGCCATTCAGCTGATAGAAGCCATAAACAGTAAGTATGCCACCGAGGACTGGCAGCCGATTGAGTTCTTCTACGAGAATAATTATCTGCAGGCTGTCTCTGGTATGCGCCTGTATGACGTTCTCTTGGTAAATGCGGTTATTGATGGCATGAACCTGGTGGCGAAGGAGGGGCCCACGGTCAATAACCGTGATGGCGTTCTGATCCTTTCCGAAACGGTTGGGGCTTATGAGCAGCTGGGAAGGCATTGTCTGGCTGTGGCTCCGGCTGACATTGAGGGTACAGTCCAGGCCTTGTATACCGCGTTGACCATGCCGCCCGGTGATAAGCGTCGGCACGCCGCGGCGCTCAAGAGGTCGATTGAGGAAGAGGATTTGACCGACTGGCTCTGGCACTTACTTGAGGATGTGGCTAACCTGGTCGAATAACGGCCTGAGACATCCACTCAAGAAAGCGCTCTACATCGCTGACTCCGTTCAAGGTAAAGTCCACCTCGGCAACAAAGTCTTCCGGCGTTTCCTCGCTGATAACGCCGATGGCAAAGCCGTGGCCGTGTGAATCCTGCGAGAGGGCATGTATTGCCCTGAAGGCATCAACATCGGTGAGGTCGTCTCCCATATAGACGGCACGACGCAGGTTATGTCCGTGGATCAAATCCCGCAGTGCCGTTCCTTTATTTGCCTCCAGGTCAGGTAGCAGGTCGATTGTCCTTCTCTCCTGTATGATGCGGAGTCTTCTTGCCTGGGGTAATTTCCGGAGGGCAGCCAGGATGGCTCTTCTTGCCGTTTCTGGCTTGGGGCAAAGGCGGTAGTGAACAGAAGCGGTGACCCCTTTATCCTCAATTGTGATGCCCTCGATAGAAAGCAGCGGCGTCAAATGTTCAATAACCGTCTTGATAATCTCCGGGTAATCCTTGGCCTCTTCGGTGATTTCGGGATGCCCGTCAGCCCATCGCTCCAGGCCGTGGTTGCCGATATAGACCATGCCTTCAATCCCGACCATGTTTCTGGCCGTAGCCGCTGGTCTCCCTGATATGGTGGCTACTAGGGCTAGATGATGACAAAGTATAGACAGGTAATGCCGGCATAATGGGGAAACCACAGCCTGCTGCGGGGTAGGGGCGATTTGACTTATCGTGCCGTCAACATCGGTGATAAGCCCAAACGGCGGCTGCCCCAAAAGTCCTGCAATCGAATCTAAGTGCTCAAAGAGGTACGACACAAGCTACCTGAATTTAGCAGGAAGTGTGTCCTTTAGTCAACCGGGCTCGACAAATTGGCCGGGATAATATAAAGTAATACCTAGTATGCCGGAGGTTGGAAAGCCAGGAGGCGGGATGAAGATTCGTAAGGCAGTGATCACTGCGGCTGGCTGGGGGACCAGGTTCCTGCCAATAACCAAGTCGCAACCTAAAGAGCTGCTGCCGCTGGTGAATAAGCCACTAATTCAGTGTGTCGTGGAAGAGGCGATTGATTCCGGTATCAGGGATATCATTCTGATCACGGCTATGGGTAAACATGCTATCGAAGACTACTTCGACCGCTCCCTTCAGCTGGAGCATTTTTTGCGGCAAAAGGGGCAGACGGCACTACTAGCGGAGATGCGCAAGCTATCCAGGCTGGCTGATATCTGCTATATCAGGCAGAAGGAGCAACTGGGTCTTGGTCACGCTGTTCTGACTGCCCGGGACGTTGTTGCTGACGAACCTTTCGCTGTCCTGCTCCCTGATGACATTATTGACAGCAAGGTGCCTGTCCTGAAGCAGATGCTCGGGGTCTATGGGCAATATGGAGCCAGTGTCATCGCCGTTGAGCCGATTAGGCCGGAGGATTCTACAAAGTATGGTGTTATCGAGGCAAGGGAGGTCTCAAGCCGTGTCTATCGGGTCTCAGGTCTTGTGGAAAAGCCAGAGCCGGCGCAAGCCCCGTCCAATCTGGGCATAGTCGGCCGGTATATCCTTTCCCCTCAGATATTTGACGCCCTTGAGGCTACTCCACCGGGCACGAATCAGGAGATTCAGCTTACCGATGCCCTGCAGCTACTGCTCAAACAGCAGGAAATATATGCTTATCAGTTTGACGGCGTGCGCTATGATACGGGCACTCCCCTGGGTTGGCTGAAGGCGACGGTCACCTTTGCGTTAAGAGATCCTGATCTTGAGCAGGAACTACGGGAGTATTTAGGTCAGCTTCTCTGAATGTTGAGGTTGCCTGTTAACGGTGCCTTTAGCTTCTGTTCGGCCATCCTATCCCCTTCCCCTAATCACCTCTTCGTTGACAGCTATAGTGAGTTGCACTAAAATCGTATATGTATATTAGCAATAGTCAAGCAGTGGAGATTGGTAAGTGACCAGTGATGAAGTTCGGGCGGCTTTCTTGAAATTCTTTGAGGGGAAGGGGCATAAAATCATCGCCAGTTCCTCGCTAATACCCCATGGAGACCCTACTTTACTGCTCACCAGCGCCGGTATGGTACAGTTCAAGCCGTACTTCTTGGGCGAGGCTGTGCCCCCCAGTCCCCGTATGGCTTCATGTCAGAAGTGTTTCCGCACCACCGATATTGAAATTGTGGGTGACTCAACCCACCTTACCTTTTTTGAGATGCTGGGCAACTTCAGCATCGGCGATTACTTTAAGCCGGAGGCAATTAGCTGGGCGTGGGAGTTTGTTACCCGGCACCTGGGGCTTCCTCCCGGGCGTTTGTGGATTACCATTTTTGTTGATGATGACGAGTCCTTCGGCATCTGGCGGGAGATTGGTATTCCTGAGTCGAGGATACTGAGGTTCGGTGAAAAGGACAATTTCTGGGGTCCGGCCGGTAATTCTGGGCCCTGTGGGCCGTGCAGTGAGATTCACTACGACTTCGGCGAGGAGGTTGGCTGTGGGGAGGCCACTTGTGCCCCCGGCTGTGACTGTGGGCGTTTCTCTGAGATCTGGAACCTGGTATTCACCCAGTACAATCAGGACGAGGACGGACACCGCAGCCTGCTGCCAAGACCGAATATTGATACCGGCATGGGGCTGGAGAGAACCGCCGCCGTTATCCAGGGCAAGACCTCCGTCTATGAGACTGACCTCTTTGTTCCTTTATTAGAACGTATCTCTCGGTTGGCTGGCAGGAACTATGGTGTTAACAAGGATGTAGATTATCTCATGAGAGTGATAGCCGAGCATAGCCGTGGGATTGCCTTTCTCATTGGCGACGGGGTAATTCCGAGTAACGAAGGTCGTGGCTATGTGCTGCGTCGGCTCATACGACGCGCTGGCCTCTTCGGCCAAATGTTAGGTCTGGGACGGCCAGAGCGACCGGCGTGGCCAGTCCTGGAAGACATAGCGATGGTTACAATTGGAGAGATGGGACACATTTATCCTGAGATTGAGCAAAGAAAAGACTTCATATTTAAGGTAATTTTTCAGGAAGGCATCAGATTCAGCGAGACGCTTAATACTGGTCTGGAACTTCTGGATGGGATTATAGGTAAAGCCTCCGCTAAAAAAGCGAATAAAATCTCTGGCAAAGAAGCCTTTAAGCTTTACGATACCTATGGTTTCCCGGTGGAGCTTACCCGGGATATTGCCGCTAGACGTGGTTTCTCCGTGGATTTGGAAGGCTTTGAGGAAGAGATGGAGAAGCAGCGGGAGCGAGCCCGGGCAGCCCGCAAGTCTGAAGTGGCTCTGGGGGCAGCATCTGGGATAGGTAACCGGCTCAATATTGAGACGCCTTTTGTTGGCTACCAAGACCTCGAACACGAATCCGTTATCGTTAGTCTTTTGTTAGATAGTGAGTCTGTGGAGACAATACAGGCAGGGCAGGAGGCGAGCCTGGTTCTGGAAGCCACTCCGTTCTATGGGGAGATGGGTGGCCAGGCGGGGGATACCGGCGAAATACACGGCGCAGCTGGACGGTTCGCGGTTACGAATACTATTCGAGTCCCGCCAGATATTATTGTCCATCAGGGGCGAGTTACCGGCGGTAGCCTGGCGATAGGGGATGAAGTTGAGGCTATAGTTGATAGGGAGCGGCGGCTTGATATTGCCCGCAACCACACGGCCACCCATTTACTCCAGTTTGCCCTTCGTCAGGTATTGGGTGAGCATGTTCAGCAGCGGGGTTCGCTGGTCGCCCCCGACCGGTTCCGGTTTGACTTCTCTCACCTGACGGCGATGACGAAAGAGGAAATACAGAAAGTGCAGCATATTGTCAATGAGAAAATACGCCACAACCTGAGGGTGTATGATGAAGAGATTCCATACAAGAAGGCTGTCGGGGAGGGGGCTATAGCGCTGTTTGATGAAAAGTATGGTGACATCGTGCGGGTAATGAAAATCGGCGAGCCGGCAATCAGTGCCGAGCTGTGCGGGGGCACCCATGTCGCCGCAACCGGTGAGATAGGCTTTTTCCAGATTATCGGTGAAAGCAGTATTGGTGCCGGGTTGCGCCGTATTGAAGCGGTCACGGGCCGGGGGGCTGAGAAGTTTGTTGGGGAGCGTCTCTCTGATTTACAGAAGACTGCTGAATATCTGGGCGCTGAACCGGATGGTGTTCTTGATAAAGCGCATGGCCTGGTTAAAGAGCGAGATAAAGAACGCAAGAATGCTCTGGCTCTGGCGAGGGAACTGGCTAGAAAAGAGGCTGAGTCCCTGCTAACTCAGGTGGAAGTAGTTAACGGGGTAAGGCTTCTGGTGGCTAGAGTGCAAGCTTCCAGTATGGAGCGCATGCGGGAGATGAGTGATTTCATCAGGGCCAGGCTGAAGAGTGCCATAGTGGTTCTGGGCGCGGTTTATGGGGATAGCCCATTTTTTATTGCTGCTGTAACCCCGGACCTGATTGCCAGAGGTTATGATGCGAGCAAGATAGTCAAGCAGGTGGCCAGGGTGGCCGGGGGTGGTGGTGGGGGGAAGCCAGGCCTGGCTCAGGCGGGCGGCAGGGACAAGGACAAGCTGGATGAAGCCCTTCGCCTGGTGAAGGGCCTGATTTAAATTAGCGGGGAGATCTGTGACGCGTAGCCTGGGCCTTGATGTTGGTGATAAGAGAATAGGGGTGGCTCTCAGTGACCCGGATGGCATATTGGCTAGCCCGCTTATTATCATCAACCGGAGCGATGCAGCAACAGATATGGAGGCCATTCTTAATATCGTCGCTCAGTATCAGGTCGGGCAGATTGTGGTCGGCTTGCCCCGCTCCATGGATGGCAGCCTGGGTAAGCAGGCGGAAAAGGTGACAGTCTTTACCCAGAGACTGTGCCAGCATACCCAAATCCCGGTTGATTTCCGGGATGAGCGGTTGACAACGGTCGCGGCAAGGCGCCTGATGGGCATCACCGATGCCAGGAAGACCGGGAAAAAGGTCAGGGATGACGCTATCGCCGCCACTCTAATTCTACAGGGTTATCTTGATGAGGAGCGCAAGGGATAGGCCTATAAGACTTTTCGTTTCGGTTCCTTTGGCGCACTAACTGGCTGGTTTATGGAGAACGAAGGCTCATACTCTAGGAATAGGCTAACGCGTATTATTGGGAAAATCGTTGTTCCTGAGGCATTCACCGGAATAGTCTTGGCGGTGCTGGTTGGTGTTGTTTCCGGATTGGGAGCGGTCGCTTTCCGGTGGCTTATCAGGGTGATGCAGTCGCTGTTCTTCGGTGGCGGTGCCGATATCCTTGGTTTTCTCGGTCAGTACTATATCATACTTCTACCAGCGGCTGGTGGGCTTCTTGTTGGTCTTGTTGTCTATTTTGGGGCTCGTGAGGCCAGGGGGCATGGTGTCCCGGAGGTGATGGAGGCTGTGGCCACCAAGAACGGCCGTATTCGCCCACGAGTATCAGTGGTCAAGGCAATGGCCTCTTCTATGTGTATCGGCAGTGGTGGGTCAGTGGGTCGTGAGGGGCCTATCGTTCAAATTGGCTCTGCCTTCGGTTCAACAATCGGGCAGTGGTTTAGATTATCAGACGAGTGGGTCAGGACGCTGGTGGCTTGTGGTGCCGCCGGTGGCATTTCGGCTACCTTCAACACGCCCATTGGCGGGACATTCTTCGCCCTCGAGGTAATCCTGGGGCGATTCATGACCATGAAGTTTGGCTTTGTTGTCATAAGTTCGGTAGCAGCTAGTGTTATCTCCCACATATTCCTTGGCGACCAGCCATCTTTTGGTGTGGTGCCTTACACTCTGGTTAGCTACTGGGAGCTCTTCGCTTATGCTCTGCTTGGAGTTCTGGCCGGTTTAGTCGCTATTAGCTTTATCCGCCTGCTTTACAAGTGTGAGGATATATTTGATGCTTGGCATATCCCCGGGTACGTTAAACCGGCCATAGGTGGCATCGGCATAGGACTCATCGGACTCTACTCCTATGACCTGCTTGGTGTGGGCTACGGTGATGTCTTTTGGGTGAGCACGATGAGTGTGGATCAGGCGTTATTAGGCAAGATAGCACTTCAGTCCCTTATCATCCTGTTCATTCTGAAGTTAGTGGCTACTTCGCTTACCCTCGGCAGTGGTGGCAGCGGTGGCATTTTTGCCCCCTCCCTTTTTGTCGGGGCGATGCTTGGTGGTGCTTTCGGCACCTTGGCTCACCAGCTATTCCCCTCATACGTGGCTCCCTCGGGGGCATATGCCCTGGTGGGCATGGCGGCAGTCTTTGCCGGGGCTACCTGGGCACCAATTACTGCCATCGTCATGCTCTTCGAAATGACCAGGGATTATAATATAATTCTGCCCTTGATGCTCGCCGTGGTTGTCAGCCGGGTTATTTCACGGAGCCTGATCAGTGAGACTATCTATACGCTCAAGCTGGTGCGGCGAGGCGTAGATGTTCGTCATCTGGAAGAAACAAGCCCGCTAAAAGAGATAACTGTAGACAAAGCTATGACGCGGAACTTCCCTAGTGTCCCACCAACAATGCCAGTTACGGAACTAGTAGAAAGGTTAAGGAGAAGCGGTCATCACGGCTTCCCGGTTGTTGATGAGCAGGGGAGCTTTCAAGGGATGGTCACATTGTCTGATGTCGAGGTGGCGATGTCGAAGGACGATCCGGCGAGTATAACTGTTGACGATATTGCCTCCAAGGCGGTGATTGTGGCCCATCCCGACCAGTATCTGCACGATGTACTGGTGAGGTTGGGTGCCGGAGAGGTAGGGCGGATTCCTGTGGTTGACAGAACCAACCCGAAACGGTTGCTGGGCATACTGCGGCGGCATGATATCATCAGGGCCTATGCAAAGGCAGTGGAGGGTAAGCACGGTAAGTGATTAACCCGGAAGTCCGAAAATGTCGGTGAGAATGCTGAGAGACTATGTCGAGGTATTAAAGCCGCGTGAGAGCAGCCTGCTGACCTTCATCGGGGTTTGTGCGGCTGTTGTCGCCGGTAACGGTCAGCCACCCCCGGGTCGGCTGGTCCTTGCCGGGGTTGTCATCCTGTTAGCCAGTGCCGGAACCAACGGCCTGACCAATTACCTCGACCGTGGGGTTGATGCTAGGATGCAGCGGACAAGACATCGAGCTTTGGCGGCAAGGCGTATCTACCCACCGGAAAAGGTGTTACCGATGACCATCGGCCTGGTTATTATCGGTCTGGCTCTGGCCTGGCAGCTACATCCGCTCGTTTTTGTCTCCGGTCTCGTGGGAACGATGGCGGCTGTTGTCTGGCGGAAGAGGGCAACCTGCGTTTTCCCGCAGGGTGTGCTTGCCGGTTGTGCTCCAGTTCTCATGGGCTGGTTTGCTATCCGGGCCACTTTTAGCTGGGAGTTGCTGTTGCTGTGCATCCTGGTCGCGACCTGGGTGCCGCTTCATGTGTGGAGTGTCATGGTTGCTAATCGAGAAGACTACCTTGGTGCCGGACTGCGTTACTTCCCGATGAGCCGGGAGGTGGGGCAGTCGGTGAAGGTATTGCTGGTATTGAGTCTTGTGCTTTATATGGCATCCATTGCCCTCTACTTCATCGGGGGCTTTGCCTGGCTCTATCTGGTATTGGCCAATATACTGGGTATCGCCGTAGTATATTCCGGCTGTAGGCTGGTGGTTTCCAGGGCTTCTCAGGATGCGTGGCGGCTGTACCGGCTATCGGCCTTCCCATATCTTGGCCTGATATTCCTCACAATATGTCTTGACATCTGGCTATTAAGCTGAGAGTGTGAGGTGAAGTTGGACTTCAATCTTGGTGAACAGGAGAGGATGCTCCAGAGAACAGCCCGGGAATTTGCCACCAGGTCAGTAAGACCGAGGGCGGCTGAGATTGACCAAAGCGGGCAGTTCCCGTCTGACTTGGCCGAGGAAATGGGTAAACTGGGCTATCGGGGTTTACCCTACCCCGCCAAATATGGTGGCGGTGAAGCGGGCTATGTTGGCTATGCCCTGGTGCTGGAGCAGATCTGCCAGGCATCAATGACGGTTGCCGCCATATTGCACATAAACACTGTTCCTGAAGAAGCAACCTTCCGCCTCGGCAGTGAGGAGCAGAAGGGGACTTTTTTGACCCGTTTAACTAAAGGCGAGTTACTGGGTGGCATTGCCTTTACCGAAGCTGAGACCGGCTCTGACCCGGGGGCGATTACTACCATGGCTAGAAAAAGTGGTGATGGCTATATTGTTACCGGGCACAAGCAGTTCGTGGCGTTAGCCCCGGCACTGAATTTGGTGCTGCTGTTTACCCGGCGTGAAGGAGCGGGACTGGATGCCTTTATCGTTGATACTTCATCTTCTGGATTTATTATCCGTGAACCCTGTGACACTATCGGACTGAGGGGTCTGGGAACGTCGGTGGTGTACCTTGACGATATTTTTGTCCCGCAGCAAAACCTGCTTGGAGAAGAAGGACAGGGCTTCGAAATCCTTCTTGAGGTGATGAGCATAGCCCGGCTGGGAGTGGCTATTGAGGCTGTGGCTGTATCTCAGGCGGCGCTGGAGCTTTCCATCGACTACGCCCGGCAGCGGAAAGCCCGAGGCAGGCAAATTGCTAGACTACCCACTATTCAGTGGCATCTGGCGGAGATGGCAACCAGAATAGAAGCCGGCCGGTGGCTGGCATACCGGACGGCCTTTCTCCGCGACCAGGGTCTTGGCATTCGGTATGAGTCTTCGCTGGCCAAGCTATTTGCCTCCCAGATGGCAGTCGAAGTCACCCGGATGGCGATGCAGGTGCACGGTTCATACGGCACGATGAAGACCATGCCTGTGGAGCGATTATACCGGGACGCCAAGATGACGGAGATATATGTCGGCATCTCTGAAATCCAGCGAAATATCATTGCCAGCCATTTGGTCTTAACG
>CAZNSC010000026.1:16580-28901 GCA_964575695.1 uncultured Dehalococcoidales bacterium | reverse complement strand
GCCAGGGTGCTACCCAGAATGGCACCCCGACCATGCCCGACATGAAGTGGCCCGGTGGGGTTAACGCTGACAAACTCTATTTGCACCCGGCTTCCCTGGCCCAGATCAATGTTGCCGTAGGCGTCACCGGCAGCCAGGATTGACCCCACCTGGCTGGTCAACCAACTAGGCTTAAGGGTGAAATTGATGAATCCCGGTGGTGCCGCCGCGATACTGGCAACCTCAGGGGTCGCTACCATAAGCCCCACCATCTCATCAGCTATCGTCAGCGGATTGACGCCGGTTGCCCGGGCCAGCTTCAGGGGAAGACTTGAGGCGTAGTCGCCGTGCTCAGGGTGCTGGGGGTGCTCGATAACAATGTCGGGTAAAGTCACTGAGGGTAGCTTGCCTAACTGCTGTGCCTCGCTTACTGCCCGTGTCAACAGCTCAGTAAGCCTTTGTTTAAGCATTAATATCCCGCTCACCTCTTAAAATCACCTCAGCGGCGATAATAACCGAAAGTATAGACAGCCAGATTATAGCACAATGCCAGCTAAAATAGAAACTTGATAAGTTGTGTACTATATAGTAGTATATAGTAGAAGCCGGTACGGCACTATAAAATGCCTGCTGGAAAGGAAGGGCGAGATGGACAGAATGCCGCCAACAATAACCAGACAGTACCGATATGCCAAAGACAAGTCCTCCCTCCTGACAAGAATGAAGAAAATCGAGGGTCAGGCCAGGGGAATTCAGCGAATGATTGAGGACGGCCGCTACTGTATCGATATTGTTCAGCAGCTAACGGCGCTCACTTCAGCGGTTGACGAGGTCTCAATGCTTATACTAGAGAACCACATTGAAGGCTGTGTCGCCGATGCCATCCGTGACCAACATGGTGAGGCCTACATCAAGGAGCTGATGAGAACAATACGGAAGGCAATAAAGAGATAAAAGGTGCAACCCGGCCTGAGGAGGCTAACCAAGATGTCAAATGAGCCAGTGAAGAAAATAACCCTTCAGATTACAGGCATGACCTGCGCCTCATGCGCGGCCACTATTGAGAAAGCCCTGGCCAGGGTGCCCGGGGTAATCTCAGCCAATGTCAATTTAGCCAGCGAGAAGGCAACTGTCGAATATCTTGGCGATGAAGCCGATACGGCGGACCTGAGGCGGGCAGTGGAAGATGCCGGTTACCACGTCTTGGGCGAACCCCCAACCGGAAAGCAAAAGACCACTTTTGCCGTGACCGGTATGACCTGCGCATCATGCGTCAGTCATGTGGAGAAAGCACTGCAGGGACTCGACGGGGTCAGCTCCGTAGCTGTTAATCTGGCCTCGGAAAAGGCCACTGTTGAGTACGACGCCCAAAAAGTGGGCATGACCGATTTTCGAAAGGCAGTAGAGAGCGCGGGGTATGGTGTCGGGACTGAGGTCAGCGCTGAGGCCCTCGGCCAGCCTGATGCCGTCACGGCAGCGCTCCATCGTGAGATTCGCACCCTGAGAAATAAGCTGCTCTTTGCCGGCATCATCGGTACCTATATGCTCTTTATCGCCATCTCTGAGTTCACCGGCGGCTGGTCCTGGTTGCCTCCGCTTTTCGGCAATCGCTACCTTCTCTGGGCGCTGGCAACGCCGGTTCAGTTCTGGGCGGGCGGGCAGTTTTACCGCGGCATGTGGGGAGCCTTAAAGCACAAAACAGCCAACATGAACACCCTCATCGCCGTGGGCACATCGGCCGCCTATCTCTATAGCGTGGCGGCCATTATATTCCCCGGCTTCTTCGCTGCCGGCGGGCGGGAGGCCAATGTCTATTTTGATACCGCCGCCATCATCATCGCCCTCATCCTGCTGGGACGCATCCTGGAGGCCAGGGCTAAAGGGCAGACTTCAGCAGCCATCAAGAAGCTTATCGGTATGCAGGCTAAGACCGCGCGGGTAGTCCGCCAGGGTCTGGAATCAGACATACCGGTAGAGGAGGTGATGACCGGCGATATCATCATCGTGCGTCCGGGAGAGAAAGTACCGGTGGATGGCATCATCAAAGAGGGCTATTCCAGCATTGATGAGTCCATGGTTACCGGTGAAAGCCTACCTGTAGAGAAGAGTCCTGGCGACACGGTAATTGGCGCCACTATCAACAAGACGGGCAGTTTTCGCTTTGAAGCCACCAAGGTGGGCAAGGACACCGTCTTGGCCCAGATTATCAGGCTGGTCGAAGAAGCCCAGGGAAGTAAGGCCCCTATCCAGAGGCTGGCCGACATCATATCATCCTACTTTGTGCCCGCCGTCATCGGTATCGCCACCATCATCTTCGTCCTGTGGTACTTCTGGGGGCCGGCTCCGGCACTGACCTTTGCCCTGCTCAATTTCGTGGCTGTCCTGATTATCTCCTGTCCCTGTGCCCTCGGACTGGCAACCCCAACCGCGGTCATGGTAGGCACGGGCAAAGGGGCCGAGAATGGCATCCTTATCCGCAGCGGTGAAGCCCTGGAGACAGCCCATAAGATAAAAACCATCATCCTCGATAAAACCGGCACCCTCACTCAAGGTCAGCCGGTGGTAACAGATATTGTGACCGCTCATGGCTTTGAGGAGGAGGAGCTGCTCAAGATAGCTGCCTCTGCCGAGCGGGGTTCCGAGCATCCCCTTGGCGAGTCCATCGTCAACGCGGCTAAAGAAAAGGGAATCACGCTGGTCGAGGCGGCGGCATTTAATGCTGTTCCCGGTCAGGGTATTGAAGCCACGATAAACGGGCACAATGTACTCCTGGGCAACCTGAAATTGATGCAAGACCGAGGGCTATCGCTGGACGGTCTGGAGGAAAAGGGCGCCCAGTTCTCCGGTGAGGGTAAAACCCCCATGTTTGTAGGTGTTGAGGGCCGAGCCGCCGGGATAATCGCCGTGGCCGATACCCTCAAGCCAGACTCAAAAGAGGCGGTGAGCGAGCTGCATCGCCTGGGATTGGAAGTAGTGATGCTCACCGGCGATAACTGGCGTACCGCCGAAGCCATCGCCAAGCAGGTGGGTATTGACCGGGTACTGGCTGAGGTACTCCCGGAGCATAAGGCCCACGAGGTGAAGAAGCTCCAGGCGGAAGGAAAAGTGGTGGCGATGGTGGGTGACGGCATCAATGATGCCCCGGCTCTAGCCCAGGCAGATGTCGGCCTTGCCATCGGCACCGGAACCGATGTCGCCATCGAAGCCGCCGATGTCACTCTGACGAGCGGCGACCTCAGCGGGATAGTCACTGCCATCGCCCTCAGCAAGCGAACCCTGAGGACAATCAAGCAGAACCTTTTCTGGGCATTTGCCTATAATGTCACCCTGATACCGGTGGCGGCCGGGGTATTATACTTTGTTTTCGGTCACAGCGGGGTGCCACCGGCATTGCAGTTCTTCCTCGGCCAATTTGGCTTCCTAAACCCGATACTGGCAGCGGCGGCCATGGCCTTCAGTTCGGTAACCGTGGTCTCCAACTCTCTACGGCTCAGAGGCTTTCGCCCCCCGAGGCTAACCACGGGTGGGGGCAGACAATAAACAGAAGCCAGACTTCAAAGAAGACCCCCGGTATTGCTTTTATAGATAGTATGCTATAAATTAGAATTAACAAATTAAAGGGAAAGGGTCGAAGTCGGCCGACAATCTCTAGTGTAGCATCGGCACGGAACGGGAGGCATACTATTATGGTTCAACCGTCTTCATCTCAGGATTTAAAATACTGGCCCCACCAGAAGTACTTCGCGACCTACAAGCGGTCTATGGAGGACCCGGAAGGCTTCTGGGCAGACGAGGCCCGCAGGCTCGATTGGTTCAAGATATGGGACCGTGTTCTCGACTGGGAGCCACCGTTCGCCAGGTGGTTTGTCGGCGGGCAGCTCAATGCCTCTTACCAGTGCGTCGACCGGCACATTAAGACATGGCGCAAGAGCAAGGTCGCGATCTACTGGGAGGGCGAGCCAGGAGACACCAGGGTTCTAAGCTACTCCACCCTCTATCGGGAGGTAAATAGATTCGCTTCAGTCCTGAAGAACCTGGGAATAGGTAAGGGCGACCGGGTGGCCCTCTATCTGCCGATGATACCGGAGCTGCCCATTGCCATGCTAGCCTGTGGCCGAATCGGGGCAGTGCACACAGTCATCTTCTCCGGGTTCAGTTCCCAGGCACTGGCCGACAGGGTCAACGGCCTGCAGGCCAAGCTCATCATCACTGCCGACGGCGGTTTCCGGAGAGGTAAAGTAATCCCCCTGAAAGGGATAATTGATGAGGTCATTGAGCACTTGCCCTCGGTAGAAAAGGTAGTGGTAATCAGGAGGGCCGGTGTTGAGATTGATATGAGAAAAGGACGCGACCTCTGGCTCCATGACCTGCTCAATGCCGCCGCATCTTATGTTGCGCCGGAACCTATGGAATCTACCGAGCCTCTGTATATCCTCTACACCTCAGGAACGACCGGCAAACCGAAGGGCATCGTCCATAGCACCGGGGGCTACCTTGTGTTCAACCATTCCGCCTATAAATGGGTCTTCAACATCAAGGAGGAATCCGTTTACTGGTGTACCGCCGATGTCGGCTGGGTCACCGGCCACAGCTCCATAGTCTATGCTCCCCTGGCTCACGGCGCAGCCATAGTCCTCTATGAGGGGGCACCGGATTTCCCTGAATTGGACAGATGGTGGGACATCGTTGAGAAGTACGGAGTGACCATCTTCTACACATCCCCAACCTCCATCAGAATGTTTATGAGACACGGCAAGGACTGGCTCAAAAAACACGACCTCAGCAGCCTGGAGCTGCTGGGGAGTGTTGGCGAGCCGATAAACCCTGAAGCCTGGCTCTGGTATTATCAAAATATCGGCGGCGAGCGCTGTCAAATAGTAGACACCTGGTGGCAAACAGAAACCGGCGGCATAATGATCTCGGCCTCCCCGGGAATAGAGTGTATGCCCCTCAAGCCCGGTTCCACCGGCTTTCCCCTGCCCGGTATCGACGCCGTCGTGGTTGATGAACAGGGCAAGCCGGCATTACCCGGTCACCGGGGGTACCTGGTCATTGGTAAGCCCTGGCCAGGAATGCTGTTGACCATCTACCAGAATCCGCAGAGATATCGAGAGGCCTACTGGCGGAGATTCCCCGGCCTATTCTACAGCGGTGATTATGCAGTCAGAGACACCGAAGGCTACTTCTGGGTTTTAGGCAGAGCCGACGAGGTGCTCAAGGTAGCCGGGCATCGAATCGGCACCCCGGAGCTAGAAAATGCGGCGGTTTCCCATCCGGCGGTGGCTGAGGCGGCGGCGATCGGCAAGACTCACCCGATTAAAGGTCAAACCATCGTCATCTTCGCCATCCTGAAAGACGGCGTCAAGCCCTCAGCAGTGCTAGAAGACGAGCTTAAGAAGCATTTCCGCCAGGTGATGGGGCCAGTAGCCACACCCGATGAGATATATTTTGTCAACAAGCTGCCCAAGACCAGGAGCGGGAAAATCATGAGGCGAGTGTTGAGAGCAGTGGCCAACAACGAGGATATTGGCGATGTAACTACCCTGGAGGACGAAGCCTCGGTCGATGAGGTCAAGAAAGCCTACGAGGAATTCCGGAAGGAAGTATAAGCGTAGAGGGGCCAATGATAACCTGATTTTGCCCAGTACTTTATTCCTACGAAAGGGTGTTGTAGTCCAGGTAACCCCCACAAGCAAAGTAAGGTGACAAAGATTGCTCACCGACCAAGTTTCCTCTTTGACTCCATCTCTGGTATAATAGAGTTGTTGCTAGCTAATTGAGGTGAATGATGAAGACGGGTGGAATGTATCGAGCTCTGATTTTTGTAGTCATGCTGGTCGGGGCGATAGCCCTGTTCTGGATATTGGCAGAAGCCGGGAAAGATAAACCAACTGAAATCGCGCTGAGTGACGTCATCACCATGTCACAAAACAATGAGATCGAGAAGATTGTGGTCGACAATGAGACACTGCTCATCACGACCACTGATGGCACGGAGTTTAAGGCCTTTAAGGAAAGTAACGCCAACATATACGATATCAAAGGACTTAATCTTGAGGGGGTGGTCGTTGAGGTCAAAGGAACCAGCGGATTTAACTGGGGTGGGTTACTGATTAACTTCCTGCCCCTGCTGCTCTTTGGCGGGTTGCTATTTTTCCTGTTCCGCTCGGCACGGGGCGCTAACAGCCAGGCAATGAGCTTCGGACGGAGCAAAGCTCGACTCTTCCCCGCCAACAGACCAACAGTGACCTTTGATGATGTCGCCGGAGTGGAGGAAGCCAAGCAAGAACTACACGAAGTGGTTGATTTTCTCAAGTCGCGCGAAAAGTTTCAAAGCCTGGGCGCCCGCATCCCAAAGGGTGTGTTGCTGGTAGGCCCTCCAGGCACGGGTAAGACACTGCTGGCCCGGGCGATAGCCGGCGAGGCCAATGTACCTTTCTTCTCGATCAGCGGTAGTGAGTTTGTCGAGATGTTCGTTGGTGTCGGCGCCTCCAGGGTGCGTGACCTCTTTGACCAAGCGAAACGTAACGCTCCGTGCATTATCTTCATCGACGAGATTGATGCCGTCGGACGCCACCGCGGTGCCGGGCTCGGCGGTAGCCATGATGAGCGGGAGCAAACGCTGAACCAGATTCTGGTGGAGATGGACGGTTTTGATACCAATACCAGCGTGATTGTCCTTGCGGCGACCAACCGGCCGGATATACTTGACCCGGCCCTGCTTCGCCCGGGTCGTTTTGACCGCCGGGTTATCCTCGACCGACCGGATATTCAGGGGCGGGGCGCTATCCTCAAGGTTCATACCAATGGCAAGCCCCTGGATGAGCAAGTCAATCTGGAGGTACTGGCGAAGCAGACCGCCGGTTTCAGTGGTGCCGACCTGGCCAACCTGGTCAATGAGGCAGCGATTCTGGCGGCGAGGCGGGGTAAGAAGAATATTGAGATGCAGGAGTTTGAGGAGTCTATAGACCGGGTGATTGCCGGCCCCGAGCGGAAGAGCCGGCGGATAAGCCCAAAGGAGAAAGAGGTCACTGCCTACCACGAGGCAGGACATGCCCTGGTAGCCAGAATGCTGCCCAATGCCGACCCGGTGCATAAAATCTCGATCGTGGCGCGCGGGATGATGGGGGGTTATACCCGGCTCTTACCCACTGAAGACCGCTATCTGCTAACACGCTCCCAGTTTAAGGACACACTGGCCACATTACTAGCCGGCCACACTGCGGAGCAGCTCATCTTCAACGAAATGACCACCGGGAGTCAAAATGACATTGAACAAGCCACCAAGCTGGCCCGCAAGATGGTAACTGACTACGGCATGAGCGATAAGCTGGGGCCCCGCACCTTCGGGCACAAGGAGGAGCTAGTTTTCCTCGGTCGTGAAATCTCTGAGCAAAGGGATTATAGCGAAAGGGTCGCCAAACAGATCGATGATGAGGTTCACAGCCTTATTCAGCAGGCTTACGAAGTTGCCCAAAAGACTCTCACCGAGAACAAGCCAAGACTGGTCAGCATTGCCGAAAGGCTGATCACCCAGGAGACCCTAGAGGGTGAAGAGTTGGACGCACTATTAAACGACACGGTGGTAGTACCAGAAACCACGATACCCACCTCCCCTCCAACTGAGGCTACAACCGAGACCAAGCCTGCGCCCAGGTCCAAGAAAGCGCCAACTTTACCCCACCCCCTGCCAAAACAAGCCCCGGCCACACCCGACTAGAGCTTGGCTGGTCTGACTAATCGTCCGGAGACCAAACATCTTGCCGAAGTTCTCTAACCCATGGATTATCGCCTAAAGGGTAACCGGAGAGCAATATAGCATGATTGAGATTGTAGATACGCCTTTCTCCCCAGAACTGGTGATCAACTCGGCAAGCTGGGGGTAGAAGACATCACCTGGTTGCTGCCACCACCAACCTTGAGCGAGTGCAGCCAGCAACCAGACTGGATAGTGCGAAGGAGGCGGATATGAGCGTCAAGATTGTGGACAAGAATACGGGGAAAGAGACCGTCGGCAAATACGCTTCGATTAAAGGCCGTGAGGTCAACCTTTATACGGGCATTATGTCAGACAAAAAAGGGGGCTGGCGAGGCTGTGGCCGGCGGACTACCTTCCCGGTCGAGAGCGTAACCGTCGTTGCCGACGACCCTGGCAAAGAACTGAAACAGCAAGACTAGCCTCCATACCATGCTGGTCAGTCCCACTAGTTTGGAAGCACGGACAAGCAACACGCTGCTATTTCCTCTCAGCCGCAGAGCCGGGCACATCTATCTCTTTCGCTCAATAACATAGTTGGCCAGTTCCACCAGTGCAAGACGACTGGCATTATCCGGCAACAGGCGAAGGTTTTGGCACGCCTTCGAGGAGTAATCAGCGGCAATGGCATAGCATTCTTCAACCACCGATGAATTACGCACCAGCTCTATCGCCAGCTTCACATTTTCCGGCTCATGCGGGTTCTGAAATAGCCTCTTTATTGGATTATCATCGGGGTAATACTTTAGGAGAAGCATTGCCGGCAGGGTAAGGGTGCCCTGAATCAAGTCTGAGCCCACTGGCTTGCCCAGTTCCTCCTCGGTGCCAATGAAATCAAGGATGTCGTCCACAATCTGAAAGGCAATTCCAAGGTTATAACCATACTCCCTTAGCGCCGCAACCGAGCTTTCCGGAGACTGGCTCAAAACAGCCCCCGACTCTGTCGCCAAGCAGAACAGAGAGGCGGTTTTGCTGGCAATCCTGTCTAAATACCGCTCCCGGGCTTGCCCCAGATTGAAAGCATCAAAGGCCTGCTTTAGCTCGCCGCTGGAAATTGTCGCCAGCGTCTGAGAGAAGAGCCTTATGACACGTATATTGCCGGTGCTGGCGCAGGACTCTCCCGCCTTGGCAAACAAGTAGTCCCCAAGAATAACGGCCTTGTCTTCACCCCACACCTGGTTAATTGTTGGCCGTCCCCGACGGACCGCCGATTTGTCAATCGCGTCATCGTGGACCAGTGTTGCCGTATGCAAGAGCTCAACCGCGGTCGCCATTGGCAGAAGATAATCAAGGTCATAATGATAGAACTTACCGGACAGCAAAGTAAGGGCGGGGCGAATCCGCTTGCCGCCACCCTCCAGGCTATAGCCTAACAATTCCGAGAGACGGTCAAAGATAACCTTGCTCACCGACCTCAGGCTATCCTCCACCTTATCCAGGTCTTCCTGAACCAGCTCGTAGATTGTACTAAGCGACAAGGCTTGGCTCCTCGGTTACTTTACGAATCTATTATCAAACGGCCTGCCCCCAGGCGGCCGGTTTCTTCATCGGCTAATCTTTCCTCCAGCTTAGAAAACAGAGGCTCCGGGGACAGCAGCTTCTGCCCCGGCTTTGGTTCAGTTGGCTGCCAGCCATAATCTTCCACGCCGCCCTTAAAACCAAGCATCTGATGCAGTTTCTCGGAGCTAAACGGCAGAAAGGGATACAGCATCGTTCTCAGGTGAGAAATGACGCAAAGAGCCACATACAGAGACGTGGCCGCTGCCTTACGGTCATCTTTAATCACCTTCCACGGCGACTTTTCATCCAAATAGCGGTTTGCCTGGTGGGCTACGGACATGGCCAAATTCAGCGCCGTCTTGAAATGGCATCGAGAAAGCTCATTGCCCACTTTATTAAGCTTCGCCGAAGATTCTATCTCCAATTGAGTTAGCGCTCTCTCCTGAAGGCTACTGATACCCATGTCATCATATGTGGGGACACAGCCATTAAAGTTACGATAGACAAAGGTGAGCACCCGGTGAACCAAGTTCCCGTAGGTGGCCACCAGCTCATCATTGTTACGACGAATGAACTCACGCCAGGAGAAGTCGGTGTCCCCTGTCTCTGGCATGTTTATTGATAATATATAGCGCAGGGGGTCAGGGTCATAGCGTGATAGAAAGTCAGGGAGCCACACCGCCCAGTTCTTGCTGGTAGAAAGTTTTCTGCCCTCAATAGTCAGGAACTCGTTAGCCGGGACATCATAAGGCAGATTAAGCTCCTCATCATAGCTCCTCAGCATCGCCGGCCAGACAATAGTATGGAAAGGGATATTGTCCTTGCCGATAAAGTAGTAGCTCTTGCATTCACCCTGCCAGAATAAGCGCCACTTCTCGCTATCCCCGCTGAACCTGGCCCACTCCTTAGATGCCGAGAGGTAGCCGATGACTGCCTCAAACCACACATAGAGGCGCTTGCTCTCAAAGCCGGCAACCGGCACCGGCACACCCCAATCTATATCACGAGTAATCGCCCGGTCCCTCAGCCCCTCTTCCAGATAGCGGAGGGTGAAGTTGAGGACATTCTGTCGCCAGTGGGTCTGCGGCTTCACCCACTCCAAGAGCCAATCCCGGAAATCACTTAGCTTAAAAAAGAAGTGCTCGGAATCTCTGAATTCGGGCTTGGTGCCACATATACGACAGCGAGGCTCAATTAGCTCTGACGGGTTTAGCGGCCGGCCACACTGGTCACACTGGTCACCACGAGCCTCACTATAGTGACAGATAGGACAGGTGCCCTCGATGTAACGGTCAGGCAGAAAGCGCTGACACTTAGGGCAGAAGGCCTGGGATACCGTGTCTTTATAAATATAGCCCTTATCAAGCAGAGTGAGGAAGACATCCTGTGATACCTCGGCATGGTTAGCCGTCTCGGTGCTGGTGAACAGGTCAAAGGAAATGCCTAACGCTTGCCACGAATCAAGAAACTGTTGATGATAGTAAGCCGCTATTTCGCCTGGCTTCTTCCCCTCCTGCTCCGCCCTGATAGTTATCGGGGTGCCATGCTGGTCTGAGCCCGATACCATTAGCACCTCATTCCCCTTGGTACGATGATAGCGGGCAAATATGTCCGGCGGCAAGTAGGCACCGGCAACGTGGCCCAAGTGTAATGCCCCGTTAGCGTAAGGCCAAGCGACCGCCACCAGAATTCTCTCACTCATAGATACTCACCAGTCAACAGACTGCATGATACTATATCACAATCTAGCCCTCTGGGCTAACTTCTGTTTCAGGAAAGAAGGTGACTATGCGCTCCCCCTTCTCCTCCTGGTAGTGAGCGTAGCCCCTGTTTGAGACACACTCAAGACACAAGCGCAGTGTGACACCTTCCGCTTCTTCTACCAGGTAACGCTCAAGATAGCATATCGCCCGGTGACAATCATCACACTGGATATTGCCCAAAGATATGCAGCCACGACGCATCTACTGCCTCCTTAGCTTAAGCCAAGCCTGATACAGTTCCCTCTTTAATAAACCAGTTTCTCCCGCCACCCGGGCGATTGCCTCCTTGGCGGTCATTCCCGCCTGGTGCATTTGCCGTAACTCGGCCACTGTGGCTTCCGTGAGCTGGGGCTTATCTCTCTCCCTCTTGCCCTCGATCACCAGGGTAAACTCCCCCCTTGGCTCGATGAAGTGCTCCATGGCCTGGCTTATCGTCCCCCGGAAAACTTCTTCATGAACCTTGGTAAGCTCACGGCAGACAGCCACCATCCTATCGCCAAGAACAAGCAATATATCCTCCAGGGCGGCCACCAGGCGGTGAGGAGACTCCAAGGCAACAATGGTGCCATATTCACTGGCCACCGATTCCAGAACTCGCCGCCGATAATTGGCCTTAGGCGGCAGAAAACCGAGATAGACAAACCGCCCTGTGGCCAGACCGGAGACAGCAAGGGCCGTAACAACTGCTGACGGCCCCGGGATAGGCACAACCGGGATATCCCGCTCGTTAGCTGCAACCACAAGCTCGTAGCCGGGGTCTGACATGCCGGGCATACCGGCATCAGCAACAAGCGCCACGTCTTCAGCTTCAAGAAAGCGCAGGATATAGCCCAGCTTAGACCACTTATTACGGTCGTGATAACTGGTCATCGGTGTCTTGATATCATAGGTGACCAGAAGCCGTCTTGTCCGGCGTGTATCCTCAGCGGCGATAAGCTTCACTTCACGAAGAATGCGCAGGGCACGCAGCGAAATGTCCTCCAGATTACCGATAGGGGTGGCGACCACATAGAGAGTTGGCATTGGCTTTCATTATAACCCAGTAGTTTGCCACTCGTCCACTCCAAGATTATTGCCAACCCATTACTAAACAACATCGCCAAAAAGCTTGACCCCCCCTATCCCCTTTGAAGTTTGAGGAGGTGTTTAAGAGGGGCTAACGCCCCTCTTTATCTAATTCCCCTCTCCTTTGAAGGAGAGGGGAATTATGGGGGTGAGGTTGATTAACATGCCCGAGCTAAAATTTGTTGACGCCCAGCCTTCACTTTTGATATAGTCTCTAGTTAAGGAGGTAGACCATATGACCACTCCTGAGTTCAAGCC
>CAZNSC010000026.1:14091-16570 GCA_964575695.1 uncultured Dehalococcoidales bacterium | reverse complement strand
TAAGCAGTTGCGCCGTGCCTACGGATTTGATGAAGTGGCTATCGCCCCGGGAGATACAACCATCAATCCAGACCAGACAAATATTGACTTCAAGGTAGGCGACCTTACCTTCTCCATCCCTATCATGGCCGCGGCAATGGATGCCGTGACCGATGTTAACTCTGCTATCTTGTTCGGCAAGCTGGGTGGGCTGGCGGTCCTCAACCTGGAAGGGGTACAAACCCGATATGATAATCCTGAGGAGATACTGGCGGAAATCGCCCGAGCCTCCAATGCCGAAGTAACCTCTCTACTGCAAAAGGTCTATTCACAACCGATTAAAGAGAACCTCATCGGCGAACGAATACAGTCAATCAAAGAAGCGGGGGTGGTATGTGCCGTTTCCACGGCACCGGCCAATACTAAACGCTTCGCCCCGATTGCGGCTGAGGCCAAGGTCGACATATTTGTTGTCCAGTCAACAGTTACCACTGCCCGGCATACATCCAAAAGCTACCGGGGGCTGATCTTCGAGGAGCTCCGCCAGTCGATACCGATGCCAATTATTGTGGGCAACTGCGTCAGCTATAGCGCCTGTCTCGAGATTATGAGAACCGGAATCTCTGCGGTTCTGGTCGGGGTAGGGCCGGGGGCCGCCTGCACCACCAGGCAGGTTCTTGGGGTCGGTATTCCCCAGGTAACCGCCACCATGGACTGTGCTGCCGCCAGAGACCAATACCTGCGGGAAACCGGGCGCTATGTGCCGATAATTACTGATGGCGGCATCGGCAATGGTGGTGACCTGTGCAAAGCCTTCGCCTCAGGCGCCGATGCCGTAATGCTGGGCTCCATCCTGGCTCAGGCTAAGGAGGCACCAGGACACGGTTATCACTGGGGGATGTCCCAACAGCACCCAACACTCCCACGGGGAACCAGGATCAAGGTTGGTACTACCGGCACACTGCAACAAATTCTCTTCGGCCCGACTGAAGTCACCGATGGCAGTCAAAACCTGGTCGGAGCTCTACGGACAGCAATGGGCGTCTGTGGGGTAAGCAACGTTCAAGAAATGCACCAGGTCGAGATGGTAATTGCTCCGGCGATAACCACTGAAGGGAAATCGTGGCAGCTTTCACGAACCTAGCTGCCAGGGCGTTGTCTCACAATCAATCCCGATACACAGGGGTAGCTTAAGTGCTTCAGAAAATCTCCCTTGGAACTGGCAATATTGATAAGTACCGTCTGATTCAACCCCGAGAGGTCATCGATGAAGTGGTGAACCTGGCCAAAGAGCTAAAGGGGCTACGTCTGTGTCATATCAACTCCACACCCTTCGGCGGCGGTGTAGCCGAACTCCTGGTTTCCTATATCCCGCTCCTGCGCTCACTGGGTATTCATGCCGACTGGCAGATTATCCGTGGTGACCGCCGTTTCTTTACCATCACTAAAGGTCTCCACAACTCATTACAGGGGGCCAGGTTTCAAAGCGGCCGGGCATATGCATGGCGAGACTTATATTTATCCATAAATAAAGCTAATGCCGCCCAGCTCGACCCTGACTACGATGTTTTTGTCGTCAATGACCCCCAGCCTGCGGTCATGCGCCACTATCTCTCCGGTAACAAGGCCAAGTGGATCTGGCGCTGCCACGTTGACAGCTCACAACCGGATGAGACAGTATGGCAATTCCTGCGTCCCTATATTGAAGAGTACGACGCGGCTATTTTCACCCTCGAGCAGTTTGTCCCAAAAGAGATTCATCTCGACAGAATTGCGGCTATGGCGCCAGCCATCGACCCGTTCAGTTCCAAAAATATGTTTATCAAACGGTACGTCTGCCGGGAGTTAGTGGAGAACCTCGGCATTGACCGCCGCCGAATGTTGATTACACAGGTATCCCGCTTCGACCGCTGGAAAGACCCGTTTGGTACGATAGCCGCCTACTTATTGGCCAAGGAGAAAATACCCGGGCTCCAGCTAGCTCTCGTCGGCAGCTTTGCTGGTGATGACCCCGAGGCATGGGAAATGTACGCCGCCATTAATGAAGAAGCAAACCGGGATGACGACATCTTCGTCTTTTCCAACCTGACCGGAGTCGGCAACATGGAGGTTAATGCCTTCCAGAGAGCTAGCGACCTGGTCATCCAGAAGTCGATCCGGGAAGGCTTCGGCCTAGTCGTGGCCGAGGCTCTGTGGAAAGAGACCCCGGTCATCGCTGGCAACACGGGCGGTATTCCCCTGCAGATGTCCGGTGAACTTGGCCAGTATCTGGTAGATAGTGTCGAGGAGTGCGCCGAGAAAATCGTCCAACTGCTCCGTAATCCTGCCCTCCGCAACCGATTGGGCCGCATGGGCAAAGAGGCCATCACCGCTAACTTCCTACTACCAAGGCTGGTTCGGGACGAGCTTACCCTGATAAAGAGCCTGGTGGCCACATAGTTCTCTCTGATCGGCCACCCGATGGCAAATCTATTCCTCCCCTGGCTCCTCAGTTACGGGA
>CAZNSC010000026.1:4832-14081 GCA_964575695.1 uncultured Dehalococcoidales bacterium | reverse complement strand
GCACTAACGCCACTGGCTTCCCACGCTTGCGTGGTGCCGGTAAGCTCAACTTATCAATCATCTGACGTAGCTCCGTCAGCCCGCCGGCTGATGGCTCTACCACCACGCCATCCACCCCCGCCGCCCAGACGGCCTGAAGCTCGCTCCCGGTCACCTTAAAGGGTATCGAAGCTAACAGGGGTTTAGCTAATAAGGTGGCACAGCGCTGAAAGCGCAAGAGGTGATACCAGGTAAGGAACTGTCCCTGTCCCCCATTGACAAGCACGGCATCTACCGGCAACTCATTAACCGCAGCCAACAGGCCATCACTAAGAGACGACTCCACCTCCAAAATCTTGCCCACTCCGTCATCTTGAAGCGCCGTCAGTGCGGCGCTGGTCGTCGGAAAAACCGCAAAATCACAACCAGCGTCCGCGAGCTGGGCCATCTCACCCCCGACAACATCCTTTAACCACCCACCCCACAGAATATCGGGCACAGCCCGCAAAACCCTCTTGATGGACTCAGCCCCTGAGCTTAATCCAGAGATGGGCAGCAGCCCGGCATCAGCCCCGGTCACATAGTCAGCCACGCCGTCAAAATCAGCCAGACTGGCGATAATCAACATTTTCTCCTTCGATGGCTTAGCCAGCGTTGTCCGAAACCCCATTGTCTGGGATGCGGCCTGCGATGACTGATTAAGTTTATCTATAAGTCGGCTCATCTATCCTCCACAGAGATAGTAGTCTGGAGTTCATAAAAGCTAAGAGCTCAAGTAAACCTGTAAGCCGAGTCACACTTTATGCCAGTTCTGTTCTGTAAGTTTTCTTCTGCCATATCAACCCCCAATAGGATTATACCACAACGAATAATGCTAACATTGCCTTTTGCTTCAGAAACCAATTAGCTCATGTCATTTGACAATAGATAAAACTGCTAAGCTTGTGAATGCGGACGCGAATCACCGACTCTAGAGTTACCAGGGTATTGACAAAGTCTTGCTGTTGAGCTAAATTCAAGTCCTAATATGTGAGATTGCCCTAAAACAACGAGAATTGGGGATTGGGGGGGGCAATGAGTGTGGTAAGGGTACCGGAATCGCTGAAATTGAAACACAGAAATGACCGGTGCCCTTTTTAAATTGGGAAAGTATTAATAATTCAAAGGAGGTGAAACCATAACATACTGGATGATCAGCTGGATGTCGATAGGCTGAAGCAGTACCGGGCCAACGCAATGGGAGTCGTCAGGAGAAACAGGGGATTTGCACAAGAGGTGGGCTATGTGAACTAAATCGATCTTACGAAGTATCAAATAGAAACTAAAAGGGGGAAAGAAATGATTAAAGGAAGACAAATAGTGGTTGTGGCTGCCATCATAGCCACCCTGGTGCTTGTATTTACACTGCTGCCAGCGTGTAAGGCAACACCAACGCCAACACCAACACCGTCAACACCAACACCATCGCCGCCAACACCAACGCCGTCACCCCCCACACCAACACCCACTCCACAGCCCGTAAAACTTATGTTTTCGCACTTTGAACCGCCCTCGGGAACAACGGCTGTAGTTTTCGTACCATTTGCCGAGGAAGTAGAAGAGAAAACCGGAGGGCGGGTCACCTTTGAGCACGCTCTGGCAGGTGCTCTCGGGCCAACAAAGGAACAATATGACCTGGCAGTCACCGGCGTCGCTGATATTTCCTATATCGGCTCTCCCTATACGCCGGGCCGCTTCCCGATGCTATCGGTTGCGGAGCTTCCTATTCGCTGCCCTTCAGGCGAGACTACAACCAGGGCGCTAATGGAGCTGATGAAAAAAGGTTATTTTGATGAGGAATTCCATGAAACCAAACTCCTTGCCGTGTGGACAACGTCTCCCATCCAGTTTCAGTGGACTAATAAACGGGTTTCCTCACTGGCCGACTTAAAGGGACTGAAGATCAGGTCTGCTACCAGCTACTGGTCAGGTCTAGTTTCAAAACTAGGCCTTGTCCCCGTAGAGGCGCCGGTAACCGAGGTTTACGGTATGATGGAAAAAGGCATAGTGGACGGGGTAGGTTTCCCCTGGAACGGGATGGTTACCTGGAAGTCAATCGAGATTACCAAGTATCTTAACCCTGTTGACCTCATCTACTTCCCCTTTGCCCTGGCTATGAATAAGCAGACTTGGGACAAGCTACCGGCTGATGTCCAGACCATCATAGAGGAGGTAGCGGAAAAGTATTCCTATATAGCCGGTAAGGAACACGATACCCGTGACGCGCAAGCGAAAGAGGATTTTGCCAAGCTTGGAGGAGAGGTAATATCCTTCTCAGAGGCTGATTGGGACAAGATTAGAGAGCTGATGGCACCGGCCTACGATGAGTGGATAAAGACTACAGAGGCAAAAGGGTTACCGGCAACACAGGCGCTGGCCGACCTTGAATCGAGCTTCAAGAAACTGGGGATAGAGGAGCCTTTTGTCCGCTAGGAAACAGGAAAGAGGAACATGCCGACACCGGGAAAATACTAGATATACAACGCGGCAAATGTGCTGCCGTGCCGCCTGATGACTGGTCACTGACTCGGGTTCTCTGTTTCCCATAGTCGAGCCCATCTCCTCTGATTTGGACTTCGACTTCTCAGGGGGCGGCGTTGTGTGAGTATCGGCACCATCCACAACTCTGCCCCCTCGCCAGAATCCCTACCGGAGCTTGCCCGGCAACTATACGGCGCAATACATATAGCAAATACACCCTAGGCAGCCTCGCTCTTACCCCGTTTGGCTCCGATGGGTGCTAAAACCGCACTAAGTATCAGACCGGCAACACCAACACAAGCACTGATCAGGAAAGCCAGCCCATAGCTACCGGTAACATCAAATATATAACCAGCCAGAAACGGGCCGATAGCGGCTCCAAGGCAGAAGCCGACGTTAGCGACCCCCAAGATCAAACCATGTGAGGCCAACCCAAAGAGCCAAGCTATCAAGGGCGACTCCGAGGCCGCGCAACCCCCAAAGGCAAAGCCAAAGACAACGGCGAACAGGTAGAGCATCCACGCCTGGGTGGCCGACAGCAGCCAGAACAAGGCTGCCGACATCAGAGCAAAGGCAATCATGAAGACCTGCCTGTTCCCAATCTTGTCAGCAGCGCTACCCATAACAACCTTTCCCACAACGCTCAGTCCGCCAATGGTAGCCAGAATATTGGCCGCGCTGGTGGGTGTGATTCCCAACTCCGTGGCGTGCGCCACAATGTGCACCATGATAACGAAAACACAAAATCCAAAGCACAGAAACACGCCAGTGGCAACCCAAAACTGCCCGGTACAGACCACATGTTTTAGAGTGAATGCCCTGGCTTCCAATTCAATTTCGTTTGCTTCTCCCCGGATTTCACCGTAGGGACGCTGTCCCACCCGGGCCGGGTCACGCTTCAGCAGTTGGGCAGCCAGAACGACAGCCACCAAGACTATAATACCCAGTATGACGTACGAGGTACGCCAATTGTAGGCATAGATAAGACGAGCAGCCAACGGAGGTCCAATTAGGGCACCCACCCCTGTACCGGCGACAACGATCCCGGTCATTATGTTTCTTTTCCTGGCAAACCACCTGGCTACAGTCGAGGTTAGCGGGACAAACCCGCCACTCATCCCGGCACCTATTATCACGCCATAGAACAGGTATAAGTGCCAGAGGGCGCTAGTCTGGGACATGAGCAAATAGCCCAGGCCCAAAAGCAAGCCACTCAACGTTACCACTAAGCGAGGGCCAAACCTATCATTGAGGCTCCCCATGGCAATAGCCAGCGCAGCATGCACAATCCAGGAAAGCGAGAAAGCACCCGAGGTAAGTGCCCTGGTCCAGCCAAAATCTTCCAGCACCGGTTTGAAAAAGACACCGAAGGCGTAGTATGCGAGGTAGATCACCACCATCGCAATGAAGGCAGCCCCGACCACGATATAGCCATAGAAAAATCTCTGTTCCGCATGGGTATCTTGCCAGGCTTCTTGACTAGCTATGGTGAAACTCCTTCATATTGAGGCTTCTAAGAACCTTCGTTTGTCGGTGGCCGCCTCATTATAACACGACTCCGACAACGAAGGTCGGCTTCGCAAACCAATGGCTTTCGCGCTATGAGCTCTACATGTTGCTCTTCGGGTACCGTTTGAGCAACATGGCGATAGAAAATCCTGTAACACCTATTTGCGATTAGTTATATGCCATAATCCCGGCACATTGTTGAGCGACCGGAGGACGGGCGCTTATGATGACAGATAGCAACGCCAAACAGAACAGGCCAAGTAAACCTGTAAGCCGAGTTCTGTACTTCGAAATAACCGAAGCGGTGACCATCTATCTAGCCCTGATGTTACCATCAGGGTCAAGCGACCAACCCGGGGACAGGCCGGGCGTCCTTTTGTCCCTCTATTCGGTCTTGCTCCAGATGGGGTTTACCCAGCCGGCTGGTCACCCAGCCGCTGGTGAGCTCTTACCTCACCATTTCACCCTTACCCTGCTTAAACACAGGGCGGTATGTTTCTGTGGCACTTTCCGTAGGGTCGCCCCTCCTGGGTGTTACCCAGCATCCTGCCCGGTGGAGCTCGGACTTTCCTCCCGCCTATGGCGGGCGGTCACCCGGTTTACTTGACCCGCTTACACTGTAGTATATAAGCCATCATAAGTCAACCTAACCCCCCTTATTTGTTATTATAGAACCCTATCCCCTTTATCCCCTTCCCCTTAGCAAGGGGAAGGGGAATTTGTTTTATAAGAGGGGCTGCGCCCCTCTTCAACACCCTGTATATAGGTCTATCCCGCTAGCAACGGGCGGTTTGGAGGGCTAGCGCCCCTCTTCAACACCCGGCTATTTTACTCTGAGGAGGGTCAAAGAGAGGCAAAGCCTCTCTTACCAAAAATCTTCCCCCTCTCCCTCAAGGGAGAGGGGGATAATGGGGGTGAGGGTGTTAGTGATCAGGCAGAAAAGCCCAAAATCTGAAGCTAAAATTGAGGCTTTGCAAAACTAAACGCCTCTAGAAAGGAGAGGGGAAAGTCTCATTTTTGAAGGGGCTTCGCCTCTCTCGGACACCCCAAGGTTGGTCTGCTCACCGAACAACCTGCACCCCTGTGAAGTGTGACTACCGAGCATACCGGTAGTCTGTTATAATGAAACTATGAAAAAGTTGCTGGCGCTCTCAGCATTGCTGGTTATTGGAGTTGTCGTAACCGGTGGTTGTGCTGGTGGTGAAACTGCCCCCCCAAATCAGGAAACACCGGCTCAGATAATTGAAAATATCACCCCGCAAGAGGCGTTTACCCTAATACAGGACAACCAGAATAATCCAGATTTTGCAATCCTTGATGTGCGCACCCCCGAAGAGTTTACCCAAGGATATATAGGAAATGCCATCAACCTGGACTACTATTCTGAAACCTTCCGGGACGAGCTTAATAAGCTGGACAAGAACAAAACCTATCTCATCTATTGTCGAAGTGGCAATCGCAGCGGAAAAGCTTTGGACATAATGGAAGAACTCAACTTCAGGGAAGTCTACAATATGTCAGGCGGGATTGTTGAATGGGAAGCCGAAGGACTGCAACCAAGCAATAGGACCGTATCAATCTTTGCCATGACTTTAATCGGCTTGCGATTTGGTGGCCGCCTCTCTTTATCACCGATTAGAAGCAGATGAACCGTAGCTAAGCAGACTTCAGCCTCTTCACCTGTCCTCTGCCCACCCCGCTCTGCTATAATATACTCATGCAAAAGCCACGGCTGGTTCTGTTTGACGGTAACGCCATCGTCCATCGCGCCTTTCACGCCTTTGAGACTACTAAACCGCTGACGGTAAGCAAGACCGGTGAGGTGATAAGCGCCGTCTATGGCTTTGCTCTGATGCTGCTCAAGGCAATAAACGAGCTAAAACCAACCCACTATGCCATTGCCTTTGACCGGGCAGCCCCTACCTTCAGACACGAACTCTTTGACGAGTACAAGGCGCAGCGACCAAAGACCCCGGATGAACTGGTCGGTCAACTGGCCCGGGTAAGACAGCTGGTAGAAGCCTTCCGTATCCCCATCTATGAGCTGGACGGCTTTGAGGCTGATGATGTTCTGGGCACCCTCAGTCGCCAGGCAAGCGAACGGGGCATTGAGGCTATCATCGTCACCGGCGATGCTGATGCCATGCAGCTGGTCTCACCCCAGGTAAAAGTGCTTTACCCGAAACCGAGAGGAACCTTTAGTGACACCACCCTCTATGATGAAGCCGCCGTAATCCAGAAGTATGGCATAAATCCCCAGCAGATTGCTGACCTCAAGGCATTAAAGGGCGACCCCTCGGATAACATCCCTGGAGTCCCCGGCATCGGTGATAAGACCGCCACCAAGCTCATCCAGCAATTTGGCACCATTGACCAAATTTACGCCCATATTGACGAAGTCACCCCACCCAAGCTCCGAGACACATTGCGGGAGAATGAAGCCCTGGCACGTCGGAGCAAGGAGCTGGCAACCATTGTTACTCAAACGCCGGTTACCCTTAACCTGGACGACTGCCGGGTGAGCCAGTATGACCGCCATCAGGCGACCGACCTCTTCCGTGAACTTGAATTCTACAGCCTGCTGCCAAAACTCCCTGAGATAGAAACAGAAGAAGCTCCAGCCACTCGAGTTGAGACGAAACGGCCGCAGGGAGTGTATCAGGTTATCAATACCACCTCAGCCCTTGATGACCTCCTAAACCGCCTGTCAGCAACCAAATCCTTTGCCTTTGACCTGGAGACGACCAGCCTGGATGCCATGTTAGCCCAGCTTGTAGGTATCTCCGTATCGCCGTCTCCGGGTGAGGCTTACTACATACCGGTTGGTCACGTCGGCTGGGGACAGGTAGAGGAACTGTCTCTCACTCAGGTCATCGACCGGCTTAAACTGCCCCTGGAAGACCGGGCACTCGCCAAGCTCGCCCACAACGGCAAATACGATACCACGGTGCTGGCAGAATACGGCGTAACCGTTAATAACCTCTCCTTCGACTCTATGCTTGCCGCCTACCTGCTGGGTGAGAAATCGCTAGGCTTGAAAGCCCTCGCCTTCAGCAAGCTCGGCATCGAAATGACCCCGATTACTGACCTCATCGGCTCCGGAGCGAAGCAGATTTCCATGTCCCAGGTTGATATAGATCGGGCCGCCGGGTACGCTTGTGCCGATGCCGACATCACCGGGCAACTGACCGACCTGTTAAAGGCAGAGCTTCACGAGAAGGGGCTGTGGCAGCTATTTACCGAGGTCGAGTTGCCGCTAATGCCGGTACTTGTTCACATGGAACGAAATGGCGTAGCCCTGGATACAGAGCTACTGCGGCAGATGTCGCACCGCCTCGGTGAGCAGGTGCTCAGACTTGAGGCGGACATATACAATAATGTCGGGCACCAGTTCAAGATAAACTCGCCCCAGCAACTGGGCCTGGTCTTGTTCTCAGAGCTAAAACTGCCGGCACCCCGCAGAACCAAGAGCGGCTACTCTACCGAAGCCTCGGTCCTGGAGGAACTCCGCGGAGTCCACCCGGCAATAGGGCTTATTTTGGAGTACCGCCAGCTATCCAAGCTCAAGTCAACCTACATTGATGCCCTGCCCGGCCTGATCAATCCCAAGACAGGCCGGGTGCACACCAGCTTCAACCAGACGCGGACGGCTACCGGCCGGCTCTCCTCCAGCGACCCCAACCTGCAAAATATTCCGGTGCGCGGTGAGATCGGCAGGCAGGTCAGGCAGGCCTTCATCGCCCCGCCCGGCTCACACCTCCTCGCCGGCGATTACTCGCAGATTGACCTCCGTGCCCTGGCCCACCTTTCTCAAGACCAGAACTTGCTCAGCGCCTTCCACCGGGGTGAAGATATTCACAGTGCTACTGCTGCCCAGGTCTTCGGTGTGGAGCCGTCACAGGTAACACCGGATATGCGGCGGGTGGCCAAGACAGTCAACTTTGGCATTATCTATGGCATGAGCGACTACGGCCTGGAGCAGGCAACAGAATTATCACGGGAGGAAGCGGCTCAGTTTATCGCCTCATACTTTGAAAGACATCCCCGGGTCAAGCAATATTTAGAAGACACCAAGAAACAGGCACGAGAGCTGGGCTATGTCCAGACCATACTTGGCAGAAGGCGGTCTATCCCCGAAATTAACTCGTCCAACCGGCAGGTGAGGGAAGCCGCCGAGCGTATGGCAATAAACATGCCGGTGCAGGGCACCTCCGCCGACATTATCAAGGTGGCCATGATCGACCTGGAACGGGAGATGAATAAACGCCGACTGAGCAGCAAGATGCTGCTCCAGGTGCACGACGAGCTCATCTTCGAGGTGCCTGAGGCAGAACTGGAGGCAATGTGCGAACTCGTTCCTCGGATAATGGCCGGTGCCTTGGAACTCAGTGTCCCGCTGAAAGTGGACATCAAGACCGGCGGTAACTGGGGGGATATGGAATAGATATGCCCGAGCTTCCCGAAGTTGAGACGGTCAAAAACGAGCTATCCCCTTATGTAATTGGACATCGCATCACCGGTATCACCCTTTTCTGGGAGGGTATAGTACGCCGCCCCTCGGTCAAAGAGTTTTACTCCCGTCTCATCGGGCAAGAGATAACCGGGGTGACCCGGCGCGGTAAGTATCTTATCTTAAGCCTGACCAGTGGTGACCTGTTGATTATCCACCTGAAGATGAGCGGCTCTCTGCTGTTAAAGCCCGCCTCGGCGTCACCGGATCGGTTCACCCGCGCCATAATTCATCTGAATAGCGGGACCGAGATTTTCTTTCGCGACCCGCGTAAGTTCGGGGCAATGTGGCTCGTGGGGGACAGCCATGCTGTTGTCGGTAAGCTTGGGCCAGAACCGCTGGAGCCAGAATTTACCCCTCAGGTTCTCGCCCAGCGTCTGGCAAAGCGAAAGGCACCGATAAAGGCCGTCCTCCTCGACCAGAACTTTGTCGCGGGCATTGGCAACATGTACGCCGATGAAGCCCTGTTTGCCGCCAGAATCCATCCTCTAAGACCTGGCGACAGTCTGTCTCCAGATGAGATTGGGCGCCTTCATCGCGCTATTCAAGCGGTGTTACGGTCAGGCATCAGCAACAAAGGTGCCAGCACCGACACCTATTTCCGCCCCAGCGGCGACCGTGGCACCGCCCATTTTCAATTTCAGGTTGCCCACCAGGGTGGTAAACCCTGTCCGGTCTGCGGCACCCCCATCCAGCGCCTTGCCCTGCGCCACCGTGGCACCTACTTCTGC
>CAZNSC010000026.1:0-4822 GCA_964575695.1 uncultured Dehalococcoidales bacterium | reverse complement strand
GCCAGCTCGACCGGCGCTGAGGTTCTGCTAACCTTCTGCCCCAAATGCCAGATTAATAAAGCTGCGGCAGCGATTGACAAAAATTAGCTGGCAATGTAGTATTGCTAATAGACAAAACAGAGGCATGAAACGCTTCTCTGAATACGACCAGGCCCGACCAGCACCAAATATCGGCTTATTTGATGTTCTCCCTAGCGAATATTCTTTACTGGCATAAGCACAAGGAGCCGACATGATAGCCACTTTTAGCGAGCATCACCGGAGGCTGCAACAGAGCGTAAAGAAGGTGGCTCAGGAAAGAGTGGCACCGCGCGCCACCGAGATTGACGCCGCCGATGAGTATCCCTACGACATGCGCAAGCTTTTTGCCGAACTCGGCTACTTCAGCACACTCGTACCCGAGAAGTATGGCGGGCAGGGTGGCGACATTACCAGTGCATGCATCATAGACGAGGAAATCGCCAAAGCTTCAGCCTCCTGCGCCCAGATGACCTACTCCGCCATGCATGCCTGCTGTATGCTATTCCTCGGCAATGAAGAACAGAGGGTACGGCTCTACCCGGCGATAGCCAGCGGGGAGAAGATTTTCGGTCTGTCAGCCACAGAACCTAATGTCGGCTCCGACATCGCCGGCATCGAAACCACCGCCGTCCTCAACGGAGACCACTACGTCGTGAATGGCACCAAGACCTTTGCCAGTGGAGCCGGCTTCTGGAACGGCTGGTTTACACTGGTCAAGACCGACCCCAGGAAGGGAGTCCACGGGCTGTCAATCCTGTTGATTGAAACAGATAGCCCCGGAGTGCATGTTAGCCGTGATTACCGGCTGGGACTTCGTGGCGGCGGCGGCGGCGAGCTTATCCTGGACAATGCTCTGATCCCCAAGGCAAACCTGATCGGGGGAGAGGAGGAAGCACGCCCCATCCTAGGAGAATACCTGCCGCTGGCACGAACCGGGCACGCCGCCGTGGCATTGGGTATTGCCGGCGGTGCTCTGGATTGCACCATAAATTATATCAAGAGCCGGTTCCGGCTGGAGAGGCTGATCACTGAGCTGGAAGAGATCCAGCAGGTAATCGCGGAAATGGTGGTCAGGGCAGAGACTGCCCACTCGATACTGTACCAGGTGACAGCACTGGCTGACCGGGACTACAAAGACCCCAGTCTGGACAAGTACGGTTCTGTAGCGAGATTCTATTGCGGTGAAGCCGCCATGCGTAATGCCACGGACGCCGTGCAGCTCCTGGGGAGTGACAGCTACGGCAAGGACTTCCCGGTGGAGATGATGATGCGGGATGCCAAAGCCTATCAGATCCTGGAGGGAACTCAGCAGGTACAGCGGCTAATTATCGCGCGCAATGCGCTCCGCAGCTAGCACTGCCCTCACCACCTGGAGAAAGGAAAGACCGATGATTGTCAGCTTGAGCGAGGAACAGGTCATGCTTCGCAATATGGCACGGCAATTTGCCACCCAGACCATTGAACCGGTCACTATGGATGATGACCGCAATGAGCACTTTCCCCGAGAGATTCTTACGGAGATGGCCGGCCTGGGATTTCTGGGGGCGATGACCCCTCAGGAATATGGTGGCTCAGGGCTTGACCACATCAGCTATGCCGTTATTATTGAAGAGATTGCTCACGCCTCACTGGCAATAGCCATGAGCGTTTTTTGCGGTCATTCACCTGTTGCCGAAGCACTGGCAACCTGGGGCAGTGAACACCAGAAACGAGAATACCTCCCGCTGATGGCTAAGGGCGAAATACTGGGCTGCCATACCCTGGGAGAACCACGGAGGGAAACAACCAACATCAATTCGAGAGCTTCGTCTGGTGATAGACAGTGGCTTGTTGACGGTGATAGTACCTTTGTCATTAATGGCGGTGTCTCCCACCTGGCCCTGGTCTTAGCCAGGACTGGCGGCAACCATGAGCCCTTTAGTACCGGTGCCTTCCTTGTCAGGTGCAATGCCGCCGGCTTTTCCCGCCGGGATATTCTAGGCAAAAGCGGACTTCGCGCCGCCAATATTGCCAATCTTCACCTACAAAACTGCCCGGTACCCGGCGACAGCATGCTGGGGAAGATCAATGATGGCCCCAGGATAGCCCAACACCTGCTGGAGGGCATACACTTCAGCGTCGCCGCCAGCTGTATCGGAGCCAGTCAGGCATGTATTGATGCCGGGATCAGATATGCTCAAGAGCGGCACGCATTCGGAAAGTCAATCAGCAACTTCGGCATGATTCAGGACATGATCGCCGATATGGTCATCGGCACCGAGACCGCCAGGCTGCTGACCTACCAGTTGGGAAGCCTCAGGGACAACCACCAGCCACTCAGGCAACAGCTGTCCATGGCCCGGTACCTGGCAGGCGCGACGGCGCTCCAGGCAGCCAACCACGCCATCCAGATCCACGGCTGTTACGGATATGAGAAGCGGACCCCTGTGGAGCGATACTTCAGGGATGTAACCATGGCAATACTGTATGGGGGGTCGCTATCGACACACAAATTAGCCGTGGCCCAGTCCAGCCTGGGAATAAGCCCCGCTTGATAGGTTTTTACCCACCCCCGCACCCAAAAACCTTCGGCCTCAAGACATTGGCAAACCACACCACTGCTTCAGTCAACCCCGGTATTGGCGAACAGGCAGGCAACACCGTTAAGATTGCTTTCAACCTCACCCCTTTAATCCCCTCTCCTTCTCAAGGAGAGGGGAAAGAGACCTCAGAGAGGAGACGAAGCCTTCTCCACCTCACACCACCTTCCTTTGATAAGGAAACAGTGAACATAGTGAGTTGACTCAACGCCAATTATTATGTTAATTTAATAAGTGATATGATTCGCCAACCAGACGGTGCCCACAACCCCGCAGTCATCAAGCTTCGCGGGATAGTTACCAGCGGCATCGGGGAATCAAAGTATTTCACCGAAATCCCGTGGGTTAAGGAGCAGTTCATCGGCAAACTGGGCATCAACCCTTATCCCGGCACCTTCAACATCACCGTTCTGGCCGAGGACAGAGAAAAACTCAACACCCTTCGGAAAGCGAAGGGAATAGACATAATTCCCCAGGACGAGAACTTCTGCACCGCCAGCGGCTTCGCAGTTTCAGTCGGCGGCCGGATTAAGGGTGCCGCCATCATCCCCCAGGTCGCCAACTACCCGCCGATGCAATTAGAAATTATCTCTGCGGAAAACATAAAGCAAGCCCTATCCCTGAGCGACGGCGACCTCGTAGAAATAGAGGCATATCTTTAGCTGAAGTGCAGTGTTTAACCGACTTTTCCTGCGGCCACAAGCAGCTGCTGCAGTTTCTCCATAAGCCCGGACTCCAGCAGCCGTTCCCCGTATTTCAATACCCTCTCCAGCACCGGGGCAAGAACCGGGGCTACCTCCCTCTTTACCTCAGGCGATAATTCACCGTACATCCGGCTGATGTTATCCACCCAGTTAGCGAGAGGTTCCACCTTCCGTCTTCGAAACAAATACCCCTCCAAAGCGCCTGCCTTAGCGGCAAACAGAAAAAGCTCCTTATATTGTTCCGTCTTCATAAGTGTCTCCCCCGTTGAGTATTCTACCTGTTTTCAGACAGAAATGGAAATGGGATTGTTTATCAACCTCACCCCCTTTATCCCCCTCTCCTTGAGAAGGAGAGGGGGATATATATTAAAAGAGGGGCGAAGCCCCTCTTAGACACCGTGATTAAATAGCTCATCTTTATCCGAGGAGACGGGGAAATATACTAGAAGAGAGGCAAAGCCTCTCTTTGATTCTCGCCACTCCAGAGTAGTAATCAGGGAGGCTTAGACAGGCGCTAGCACCTCTTGAAACAAGACTTTCTCTCCCCTAATAAGTGGATGAGAAACAAGAGAAGTAGTAACCTAATTATCAAAGGAGAGGAGGGGTAAACTGCTTTTCATGAAATAAGCAGTTGCCGATGCTACCCCACGACAGATAAAATAGTAGCGACTTTATTAGCGGCAAGGGCGATACGAGACTCGCAGGAGATTAAACCACGGACTTACTGCATGAAGTACACGGCTTGGCTTTGGGCGATTATCCTCTTACTGTTGACCCTGAGCGGCTGCCAGTCACCGCCAGATACCGCCAGAGTCACTCAGGTTATTGATGGCGATACCATAGTAATCGCCGGTGGCTTCCGGGTGAGATATATTGGTATTGACACCCCCGAGGTTTACCCCACGCGGGAAGCATTTGGCATCGAGGCGTGGCAAGCTAACCGGAGGCTGGTAGAGGGCAAGACAATCCGCCTGGAGAGAGACGTCTCCGACACCGATAGATACGGTCGGCTACTGCGCTACGTATATGTTGATGGCATATTTGTCAACGCTGAGCTGGTAAGACAGGGGCTCGCCCGTGTCCGAGCCTATCCCCCGGATACCAAACACCATGCCTATCTCGAGGAACTGGAAACCGAGGCAAAACAGGCGGGCAGGGGAATTTGGGCAAAATAATGGGGGAGCCTCACGAGAAGCTCCCCCATTCTCACCTTAGGTTACTGATACTTACTCAACTGGCTGCGGCGGCACCCGCATCGTCACCTCCTTAGCCAGCAGGCCGTCGCCGGTGTCCACATAGATGACCAGCACCTTCACGCCCTCCTCGAGAGAAGGCGTGCCCCGCAGGACAAAGGCGGTGCTATCATCATAGCCAAAAGTAATTTCATCGTCCCTGGTCTCGTCAACCGGCTCAATCGTTAGCGTCATATCATCCTCATCTATATCCAGGACGGTGCCCACAACGCGCTGCTTGACCACCGACTTTATGATAAGCACCACTTCGGCCACAGGATTATCA
>CAZNSC010000025.1:23348-29590 GCA_964575695.1 uncultured Dehalococcoidales bacterium | reverse complement strand
GTGCTTTGGGTGAACAGTACCACCGGGCAGCAAATGTGTTGACAGCAATGACGGGCAACATCGGTGTTCACGGAGGATTTGCTGCGGGCATGATGCGGGCTTACACTGGCCGGGAAAGGCCCCGGCAGCGCGAAGGACGCAACCCGGTAGGCGAAGGGGCTCCACCTCGCAAGTATAGCCTCCACGCCCTTCGTGGCGGTACTAATCCCAGCAGTGCTCGGATACATTCTGCCAAGATATGGGATGCCATCCTCCAGGGGAAAGCCGGCGGCTACCCCTGCGATCTTAAGATGCTCTATCTGGTGGGCTCCAACCCCTTGAACTCGATGCCAAATATTAACAAAGGCATTCAGGCACTCAGAGAGCTGGAATTCATTGTGGTACATGATCAGTTCATGACGCCCAGCGCCAAGTTTGCCGATATCGTGCTTCCGGTTAATACCTTCCTTGAGAGGAGTGACATTGCCTCAGCTTGGCTCGGTGAGCCTTATTATCTCTACCTGAACAAAGTTATTGATTCTTTGCCCGAATCAAGGACTGATCTGGAAATATGTGTTGATCTGGCCAGGCGCCTGGATATCGATTACGGTGTCTGGGATGAGGAAGAACGGCTGAGAAAAATAGCCGAAGATCGCCCTGATTTGGCTGACTATGACGAGTTCAGAAAAAGGGGTAAGCTACAGCTAAAGCTCTCTGAGCCGATAGTCTCCTTCAAAGAACAAATTGAGGACCCGCAGAATCACCCATTCCCGACACTCTCGGGCAAGATTGAGATATACTCTAAGTTACTGGCTGATATGCGAAGCCCGCTGATTCCGCCAGTGCCGAAATACCTTGAAATGTGGGAAGGCTTCGGAGACACCATAGCCGGGAAGTACCCTTTGCAGCTTATCACACCGCACTTCAGGTCAAGGTCACACTCGGTCTTCGACAACGTGCCATGGCTCAAAGAACTGGAGCCCCAACAGGTGTGGATAAGTTCAAGCGATGCTCAGGATAGGGGAATCAGTGATGGTGAACAGGTTATGGTCTTCAACGGTAGAGGTAAAATGGTTCTTCCTGCCAGAGTCACCGAGAGGATTATGCCCGGGGTGGTGAGTGTCAGCGAGGGTGCCTGGTATGATCCTGACGAGCAGGGTATGGATTGGGGGGGATGCCCAAACGTTCTGACCAGTGATGAACATTCCCCGGGGGGAGCCCACCCCTGTAATACCGCCCTGGTTCAGGTTAGCAAGATATAAGTGAGGTTACCTGTGCCACTCCTCGTCAGGTTGAAAGAAGGACAGACAGAGTGATAAAATCTAGGCTAGCGCTGGTTCATTCCAGCAGTACCTGCTGTTTGCGGGTAAGATGTCTGGTATTTGGGAGAGTCTGGCGCAGATTTATCTAGGAGGGAGACGGGTGCTACAGGACATAAGGATTCTGGATTTTGGGCAAGCCTTCTTTGTCCCGGTGGCGACGGAGCTTATCAGCCACCTGGGCGTGGACGTCATTAAGATAGAGCCTCTGGAGGGAGACCTGACAAGGCTTACTGCCCGCGAAGGTTGTGACAGTGCCAGCTTTCTACAATCCAATGTCAACAAGAGGAGCCTGTCACTTAATCTGCGGGATAGTAGAGGGGTTGATATTATCCTGAAGTTAGTCGAAAAGTCAGATGTAATAGTTCAGAATTTTCGTCCCGGCGTTATGGAGAAACTTGGCCTGGATTATCAGGCGGTAAGCAGAATTAACCCGCGCATAATCTATTGCTCGGCTTATATGTACGGTGATAAGGGCCCTCTGTCTCGCCGTCGCGGCGGTGATCCCTGGGGCCAGGCAATGACGGGAATCGTTGCGCTCCAGGGAAGCCCGGATGGTCCTCCTTATATGGCGGGCCCGGCAGTATGTGACCACGTCGGGGCGGCCCTGTGTGCTTTTAGCATCACCGCAGCTCTCCTGATAAGGGAGCGTACGGGAATCGGGCAGGAATTGACTCTCAATTTGTTGAATGCGGGTGCATTTCTGCAACAACCCGAGATCAGTGATTATTTGGTTGATGGCAAACTGCATAAGAAGGTGGGCCGGGGATTTCGGGGGCTATTTCCCTTCGGTGCCTATACGGCCCAAGATGGCGATGTGGTCACTATTTTTGGTCAGGATGATGGCGAATGGCCCGTTGTTTGCTCCATCCTGGGAATTGAAGAACTTCTGGCTGACGAAAGATATGATACCCATGCCAAGAGGGTGGCCCGTAAGTTCGAGTTGTATCCTATCCTGGACAAGGCCTTTAGCAAAAAGACCCGCGCCGAATGGCAAAAAATATTTCAAGAACACGGGCTCCGCTGTGACCCCGCCCTCGACTATGCCGAATTTATCAACCACCCGCAGTTTAAGGAAAACAACATGTTGGTCGAGGTAGAGCATCCCCGGGATGGCTCAATCACCTTGCTTGGCTGCCCGACCCGGTTTAGTGCCATACCCCAAGCAAGTGTCAAGCCACCACCTATCCTGGGAGAACATACCAAGGAAATACTTAAGGAATTAGGATACGGCGAGGACGAAACCAGGAAACTGGAAGAAGAAAGCGTTATCGGGATACCCACTGCCGAGATGATGAGGCGGAGACCCAGGAAGGCGTCTGGGCTTGAGGCTCAGGCTCCTGTCCGGAAGGGATGGAAAGAGCAAAAGCATTAGGTTGGTGTCAACTTATAATATATTTCACTAACGGCGAGGCCTATCTTTTACTGGTTGGGTAACAACATCAACCAGAGCCGCCTGCCTCTTGTTTTTGACAATGTTTATGGCTCTTTCAAGAGCCGGGCGCAGATCGTGGGGGCTTTCTACGGGACCTTCAGCGTATAACCCGAAGGAGCGGGCTAGTTCAGCATAATCAACTTCTGGTCCGGCGATACGGGTACCGATATACTTGTTCCCGGTTGCCCTTCCCCTCGTCTTTGCCATCATCTCCTGGTGTCTTTCGCTGTTGCTGTATGAGCGGTTATTGTCCATTATGATTAGTAACGGGATTTGATGGTTAGCCGCCGTCCACAGCGCGGCTGGAGTGAACAGGAAATCGCCGTCCTTCTGAAGGTCGATGCAGAGACGTTCCTCAGGCCGATGGGCTAATGCTGCTCCCAGAGAATGTCCCAGTCCGCACCCCAAACTTGACGACCCGACATATTGGTGGGGTTTTTCCCAATGCCAAAGGCGGCGGGCCCAACCGTTAAGGTCCTGGTTCACCAGGGCCCAGTCCTCATCCTGTATCAACTCCCAAACTTGTGCCAGTAACCACGGAATGGAGATAGGTCTGTCATCTTGACAGTTCCTGGCGACCTCCAGCCACTGCTTCCTGGTTAATTCGTGCTTAGTCTTTAAAGCTGCAAATTTTTGCTGGAGCTCCTTAGCCCGTTTCTCCGGCAGCATTTTGCGACAAGCGGCAGTCAGGGCTGGTAGAGCGAGGGTGGTATCGGCATTTATCGGTATATCCACCTTGAGCAGTTTCCCAAAGGATTGAGACCAGCTTCTAGAAGGCGCGTGTTCAAGGGTAATATGTATTAGCCTGCAATCCTCAGGGATGAGGTAGCTGCTGTGCCTGGTTATCCAGTCTGCGCTGGCCAGTTGATGGAACAGATTATGCACATCAAGGGCCAGGATTGCATCTGCGTCTTTGAGTACATCGTTTTCGGCTCCGGTAAAATCCAGGGGGTGAGTGCTGGGGAAATTGAACCGCCCGCCGGCATCGATGACGGGCAGCGCCAGAAGTTCAGCCAGCTCTGTGAGGAACCCCACTGCCTGCGGGTTTCTCCCCGCGTAATCAGCGATGGCTACCGGATTTCTGGCCCCCACCAGAAGTGCCGCCGCACGTTCAATGGCGGTGGCATCAGCCTCCGGTGACGAAGGGTTAGGATAGCGTGCCACCGGAGATAGCGGCACTCTATCAGTAAGCAGCTCCTCCTGTAACCCCGCATCCAATGCGACATAAACCGGTCCCGGGGGCTCCGTAGTCGCTATCTGGTAGGCGCGAACAAAAGAATCAGGGATACTGGCCAGGCTGAATGGCTGGTCATCCCATTTCACGTAATCCCGTACAACACTGCCTTCAATAAGCGCAGTGTGGATCCAGTCTATCCAGGGTCGTCTCTTTTCGAGTGCCAGCGGCCCCGTGCCGCCCAAAACCAGTATCGGAGCATTATCCAGCCAGGCATTGTATATGGCCATGGTGGCATTAAGCAGTCCCACCACGTCATGTACGATAGCCGCCATTGGTTTGCCGGCAACTTTGGCATACCCGTGAGCCATGGCAATGGCCACCAGTTCGTGGCAACAAAGGATTAGCTCTGGTTTCTTGTTGCCCAGATAATTAGCTATAGAGTCGTTAAGACCGCGAAAACTGGCACCGGGATTAAGAGCTGCATACTCGATGTCCAAATGCCGGAGCATATCTGCCATCAGATCAGAGCCATATCTAGCTTGATGCTGACTACCACCGGTCATGTCAACCATCCTTTCCCCCCTCTTCGTGGCTTTCAACGATATTTAGGAGAAACGTCGATAGATACTAGAGAAAACGGATAGGAGTGCTTGGCGCTTAAATCATCTGCCAAGATAACCACCTGTCCATTGCTGTCATCATTAACTGGTGAATGGCATCTCCCGCTATTGATGAATTAACAGACTATAACTGACCAGTGTATGAAGCGCTCTTGGTCTCAAGACCACCTGAGAAAAACTATCTCCAGTAGTCGGTTCAGGGTGGATAGTCTGCGCTTCAGCGCCTTCTATCAACTTTTGGGCCACATTTTGTAACGATTCTAACACAACTTCAGTAGATTTAAAAAACTCCGTATAAATTTAGCCAATGAGCACTATCTTGGTTTACTAGCAGAAGATACTGGTAAGGGGATTGACCTGGAGTCTTGGGTTTGATAGAATACCGCTTAATAAAATATGGCCTTTACTGGATTGGTCGGTTATACAGGCGGTGTTATAATGACAAGTACCTGGGGGGTGAGGGAAAATGAGATAACGCAAATATTAGCGACGACCTAGAATTTAGGAAGGAGGATTTCAATGAAGTCTAGATTTTCAGGGTCATTGGTCAGCACATTTTTAGCCCTAGCCTTAATAGCACTATTGTTGGTTGCCGCCTGTGCCAAACCAGCACCATCGCCGTCGCCAACGCCGTCACCGACTCCAACCCCAACCCCAACCCCAAGCCCAACCCCCGCACCACACGAGCAAGTAGAAATTACGATATATTCAGCGGCGTTCGGTGGTGCTTCTTACATCATGGGAACGGCGCTGACTGAGATTATCAATAAGAATTCGGAATGGCTCAGGGCCACAGCTCTCGAGACCGGGGGCACATTTGATAACATAAAACTGAACTACGATGACCCCGCCGCAAGGCGCTTTGCCCTGCGCAACGTTGACTCTTCGGCAGTCTGGGCGGCGGAGAACGGGGTCGAGCCCTTTGACCAGAAGTACACCGGGCTAAAATATATCGCTTTGCTTTTTGCTCCTACACAATGCATGTTTGCCGTTGACCCCAAACTCCAGACCGGCCAGGACTTGATTGGCAAGACGGTTAGCATGGGAGACAGGGGAAGCGGTATTAACACCTTCACTCGCCTTTACATGGATTACATCTGGGGGCTTGAGGGCAAATACAAACCGGTATGGTTGAGTTTCGGTCAGTCGACGGATGGCATAATGGACGGGACGATAGATGCCATGGCGGGTATTATGCCGATCCTGGTTTCAGAGGATGGCGTTCCCACATTCAGTGTGCATGCCTCGATAAGTCAGCCGTGGGAGCTGAAGCCGGGCGCGCACTTTATCGGTTGCACTGAGGAAGAGTTTGAGAAGGGCAAGGCGGCCATGGGGAATATACCGGTCGGTTTCATCAATGTACCGCCGGGTTCCCTGGGAGAAAAACAGCCCAATGCGGTCGGGACGGCCACGAATCTGCTCAACTGGGCGGCCTATGATATGGATGATGACGTCGCTTATGAAATTGCCCGCATAATGACCGAGCATGCAGCGGAATTCGCGGAATACCACGCCATGGGTAAGGGCCTAAATAAGAGAACGGTCGCCTGGTTGATCGCGCCTACAGAGGCAGACGTCCATCCCGGTGCCTTGAAGTACTACAAAGAACACAATATCCCGGTTTGGGTAGGCGGCAAAGCGCCCTTCTAGCTTGGAACATCACCTGTTATAGGAGTTGACGTGGCGCCCCGTGCGGGGGGCCCGCCCAACGA
>CAZNSC010000025.1:0-23338 GCA_964575695.1 uncultured Dehalococcoidales bacterium | reverse complement strand
CCCTCACCCATTCACACAACCCCTTTAAACGCCGCCCCCGCCCCCCCGGCCCCCCCCCCCCCTCAACTCTAGACCCACGCAGATTAGTTTGAGTGATGTGGGTGTAAAGTGGGAAAATGGCTGAGCCGGGTCATCACGGTTATTGCACTTGTGATGGCTATATATCATCTGGTATATAGCCAGACTTTGATATACGCTTCTCTACGCCATGAGAATACCCACCTTGCGTTTGCTCTGGTTCTGGTATTTTTGCTGGGTATGCAAAGAAGACCAAAACTGTGGCCATGGTTTTGTTTCCTTATCATGGCGTCACTTGCCGTCACACTATATATCGGGATATTGTACGATGATTTGGAAATCCGCGTCGGCTACCCCACCATACCAGATATCTACGTCAGCATCATCTTAATACTTTTAGTGCTTGAAGCTGCCCGACAGTCCTTTGGTTATATCATACCAATAATCTCTTTGGTCTTCATAAGCTATCTATTTCTGGGCCAATATATTCCGGGCCCCCTTGGTCACATGGCACTGAAGCCGGCCCGGCTGATATCCTGGATCGGGACAGGGTTTAACGGGGTCTACGGCAATACGGCCATGGGCGTATCCGCCAAGTTTCTCTTCATGTTCATCCTGTTTGGCGGCGTTATGCGGGTATCAGGAGTGCTTCCATTTTTTATGGAGATCGGCAAATTAGCCGGGCGGCGATTAGTGGGTGGTGCCGCACAGACTGCTGTGGTGTCCAGTGCCCTCGTCGGCACCGTTACTGGAAGTGCCATAGCCAACGTTCCCATCACCGGCTCTTTCACCATACCCTTGATGAAGAAGGTAGGTTACCCGCCCCATGAAGCCGGTGCTATTGAATGCGCTGCCTCTGCCGGCGGGCAAATTATGCCACCAATAATGGGGGTGTCGGCCTTCATGATGGCAGCGATTACCTTGACACCCTATTGGCATATATGCATCCTAGCGATCATCCCAGCGCTGTTCTATTTCTTTTCTATCGGGGTTGCTGTAGAGCTGAGAGCAAGAAAAGCGGGTGTCTCCCCATCCCGGGAACCAGTGGACAAGAAATTGATAGCGCAAAGAGGGTTGATATTCATCGTTCCCCTTGCGGTGATATTCTGGCTTCTGGCTACGGGACACAGCCCGATGTATGTTGCCACCTGGGCTATTATCGCCACTTTCGTCACGCCCAATCTTGTTGGCTTCGTCACCAAAGAACGACCGTCCGTAGGGCAATGGGTTGATGGCTTTTCCCAGGGTGCCATCGAAGGTGCCAAAATAGCGACAACCGTTGGCTGCATCGGGCTCATCATCGCCGCAGTGACAACCACCGGTTTGGGCGTCAGGCTTTCATCACTTGTAGGATTATGGAGCCATGGTATTCTATGGGTTGCCTTAATTGGTACGATGATTGTTTCGTTGATTATTGGCTGTGGCGTGCCAACTATGGGAGCCTATATCCTGGTGGCAATGCTGGTGGCTCCGGCTCTGGTCAGAATGGATGTGCCGCTGATGGCGGCACATTTCTTCTGTTTTTACTTTGCAGTGTTCTCTACGCTTACTCCCCCGGTGGCCACCGCAGCGCTACCGGCATCGGCACTAGCTGGTTCAAAGTACTTTGAGACGGCCGTGGAGGCTTTCAAGATCGGTATCGTTGCCCTTATTATCCCTTATGTCTTTGTGTATAACCCTGCTTTTCTAACGACGTTTGGGGATCCGATTTATGCGACAGTCACTATAATAGGCTTCGGATTAGCGATAATACCTCTGGCGGCAGCGTTATCTGGGCAGTACATGACCGCACTCGGTTGGGCGAGTCGTGGGATGGCGGGACTAATCGGACTTATCCTGTTTGCCTGTTCCATTAACGCCTTTGGCCAGGCCTACCTGCTTTTTGTCATAGGAGCCGGGCTTCTTTTTGTCTTCACACTCTGGCAGCGGGCAAGTAAGAAGAAAGCGGTAATTCAATAGAAACATAATTCGGGACGCGTACGGTAACATAAATAAGGGCACGCAGTTTTCTCGTCATCTTGTGGGAGACCAGAGTTCATACAAACGGGCTACATTGAGCTTATCTACATACGAAGTTGCCGTTTTCCCGTCTGGAGGGTAGGGGTCGGGGGGTAAAAGCCCTACTCTTTTTTCAGTTTCCTCTTGGCTCATTCCCTGTTTTATGGCTTGCTTGATTGCCGCAATCCATCTTCTTATTATTCGAGCCTGCTCTTTGAGGTAGCTCTTGTGGCAGACATCATCGCCATGCCCCGGGACTATGATGTCTACCGGTAATTCCTCTATCCTTTTAAGAGACTGAAGCCATGGATACGGTTTTGCCTCAGCGAGCCATGTTTTGACTTTGTAGACCACATTGTCGCCGGTAAATACCACCCTTTCTTCAGGAATATAGACCGCGGTCTGGCTTGCTGTGTGACCAGGAAGGTTAAGTAGTTCGAAGCTATGGTCACCAAGATGGAGGCTAAGCCTCTGGGTAAAAGTGATCTCAGGGAGCTTCATTTTGTATTCCTTCATCAAATAAGCACCCTGAGGGTCCATATCTTTGATTTGCCTTTCTATTCCTTCTAGGCTCCTTAGTAAGAGAGCGTCTCTAATGCCTCGGTGAGCGACCCCGATACCGGGCAAGAAACCGTTGCCAGTGCAGTGGTCAGGGTGGGGTTCAGTGTTAATCAGATAGCGCACCTCGCCCATGCTAGCAATCTCCTTATGCCACCTTATTACCTCCGAGGGCATCCAAGGGCTATCTATGATGACATTGCCCTGACGGGTTGTCACGAATCCAGGATTGCATCCCCGCATACCATAAGTCACGTAGACATTGGGAGTTAACTGCTTAATCTTCATAATCATATCCCCCTCGGTGTGATAATTATTGAACGCAGCTACTAATAGCTACCTGATTCATTCCCATAAGCTCCATCGCCTTTTAAGTTAGTAACGGTGGCTGTTGGTATTATTGCTCGTTCCTGCTTTCGCATGCAAATAATTAACCGGAAATGGGGGCCGATGTAAAATAGGGCGTTTGATTGATACCTTGTTGTCGGCCGACAAGCATAATAGTGCTGCACAATTAGTATAAGGGCATTATTAAATGCGTCTATATTCGAGACGGTACAGGCTGGAAGGTAATCATGGCCCTCCTGCATGGAGGGATATTGTGATAAGCTCCCGTGGACTTTTCAAATTACACGCCCTGATGTTAATATTGGTATCAGGTCAATGCACTGACTCTATGATATCTTCTATAGAAAAAAGAGTGGCTTCTTGAATATACCAGACAGACATTATCACACAATGCCCTTTAATCGGAAACATTTCACAGTGTTCTACGGGTGGTGGGTTGTCAGCGCCTGTTTTTTGCTTATGCTGTTAATACAGGGAGTGGTCATCTTAGGGTTTACCGCTTTCTTTGAGCCGATTGCCAATGATTTTAACTGGAGCTATACCCAGGTTTCGCTGGCCGCCTCAATTGTTGGCATGGAGTCAGGGCTTCTTGCCCCATTTGTGGGATTGCTCGTTGACCGCTGGGGGCCGAGAAAACTGATTATCTGTGGAGTCATTATCACCGGTCTCGGCTTTATGCTTCTCAGCCGTATCACCTCTCTCGGCATGTTCTATGCGGTATATGCCTTAATAGCTACGGGCATCAGTATTACTGGTTATGCCGTCACGATGCCCGCTGTGGTCAACTGGTTCCGAAAAAAGGTAGCTACGGCTGTTGGTATCATGGCCTGCGGCTTTCCTCTTGGTAGCCTGCTCGTCCCGGTGATTGTCAGGCTTATTGATGTATATGATTGGCGAAATACTATGTTAATTCTGGCTGTCGGCATGTGGGTTACAGGCTTACCGCTGTCATTGGTGGTGAGGCACAAACCGGAGAAGTATGGCTACCTGCCAGATGGTGAGCAAGGTGAACCTCCGGTTCCTGGCGAAGGTCTTCACACGACGCGAACCCCCGACGCTGATATCGGAGCCAAGCGAGCTCTGACAAGCCGAGCCTTCTGGCACATTGCACTGGCAATGACATTTCAGGCTATTGCGACAAATGCTGTGGTTGTACACGTGATGCCTTATCTAAGTAGCGTTGCTTTCACGAGGTCGGCATCAAGTCTGGTGGCAACCGTTGTTCCCCTGGTGAGCGTTGCTGGCCGCCTTGGTTCTGGCTGGTCTGGTGATAGATTCAGTAAGAAAAAGGTATCATCTTGGTGCCTGGCTGTGGGTGGGGTAGGACTGTTGTTTTTCGACTATGCCAGCAGCGAAAGGGTGTGGCTACTCGTACCTTTCGCCATCCTTTTTGGTATTGGCTGGGGTGGCAATATTACGCTGAGGCCAGCCCTGCTGAGCGAATATTTTGGCAGGGCCAAGTTCGGCACCATTCTTGGCTCCATGGCGGGATTGGTGGCAATCGGTACTCTCGTAGGCCCAATTTTTGCCGGATGGGTATTCGATAACCGGGGTAGCTACCATGTGGCATGGCTAGTTCTCACCTTTCTCATTTTTGCGGCTTTGCTGATCATGGCGACGACGCCGAAGCCAAAAGCGGGCTCGCGCACAATATGAAACAGGCGCCGTTATTTGACTTCCGATTAGCTTTGGTGTGCCGGGAAATTGAGGGTGGTCTATTTGGGATTATCGGGCCAGGTTTTATACAGAAGGTCGGTCTCCGGGTCATAGAATTTTTGTTAGGAGAGCAAAAGTTTCTGCTAGACTACCGGCTCGTCGGCTGCTGCATTAATACCGGCTGTACGGCCTGAGTGCAGACACTCACCCAAATTACCGGCTAGATGGTAGAGATGACTCCAGAACGAGCCCAGTTCACCGGCGGCATAAAGATGCGGAATTGGTTCTCCAAATGAATCTATCACCTGCTGCCGGGCATTATGTTGTGGGCCTCCCTGCGTATTGCTTATGATCGGCTGTACAGGAGCGGCAAAGAAAGGAGGAGACACCAAAGACATCATAGTAGCTGCAGGCCTATTTAAGGGGTCGTGACCTTTCTCGACAATATTATTCCATTGAAAAACAGTATCCTTTAGCACATCAGGGTCCATTTTCCCATCATTATCAGCCGTTTTGCCTATTTTTAGTGCCAGGCCTTCTATTGTGTTGTCAGCCAGGATCCATCCCTTCTCGATCTCCTTAAGGTTGTTCTTGCTCCATTCGTATGATAGTTGGCCTGAGGCTAGCGGGTGGGCAATCGGCCCTCGATTTCTTCCTTCCTCATCAAAGATAAGGTATGAAGGTATACGGGAGTAGCCTGGCATATCAGGGTCAAAGACTTCCATGGGCCGATGTCCTGTATCCTGAGAAGCCGGCGGATACTCGTTCATATACCTGTACCCCACCCTATCAACCACTATCCAGGGCATTTTTCGCTTCGGATTACGTGGGCCGGGAATGGAGTGCCGGAAAGCAAATGGAAAATCTGCGAATTTAAAACCATATGAGCCATGAACATGCCACATATGCCATAGAGCAGCACCGGCCTTCTGGGCCATAATAATGCCGTCTCCTGTATGAGTCTGAGGAGCCATTGAGTAAAAAGGTTTTCCTTGCAGGTATTGCATTTGCAGCCATTGGTTCTGCTCAAATCCACCGGACGCCAAAACTACTGCCCGGCGGGCTTTGATGGTGATTTCAATCCCGTCGTGTTCTATCAACACTCCGGTTACGATACCATGGGCATTTGTTAGTAACCTCTTGGCGGGCGATGATAACAGGACATCGATATCACGTCTGTCAACATTGTCTATCGCTACTTTCATAAGATTGACTCCGGCTGGGGCTAGACGTTGGACCCAGGGGTAGCCGCCAAATCCTGGTATCTCATTTACTCTAACAATATAGAAGGTGTCCCTTCCCGGAAATGGATAACCAGCAGGATCACGGCTGGCCTCCCTCTGGGTTCTGGCATTATTAACTAGGCACAGCCTGTTAAGATATTGCTCGTTCTGCCTCAGGCCGTGAGCAATCGGGCTGATGAGACTCTCATCTACCCTGTTTCCCGAAGTTGCTCTCAGATAATTACTGGCGTCTTCCGCATCCTGGGCACAAAGTATAGCCCCACCACTCAGTATGGAAAGGCCGCCGGGATGTTGTCCCTTTTCTACGATCAGTGCTCTCACACCATGATCGTGCGCCTCAATAGCCGCTATTGCTCCTGCCAACCCATAACCCACCACTATGACATCATACTCGCCTGAATTCACCATCAGCTTCTGACATCTCCTGTGTTATGCGAAAAATAAAATAACCTGCTGGCCTCCTCTTTCAGCAAATGAATACCCAATAAGCTAGCTAAAAACACCGGCGACAAGCAGTTCGTCAAAATCCGGCTGCGTCATACCTAATAACTCCCGGCAGACATATTCAGTGTGCTCACCGAAACAGGGTGCTGCCATTCGCATCTCGGGAGGAGTTCTCGAAAGCTCAAATAGCTGACCTAGATGGGGAAAAGAGCCGACATTGCTCACTTCAAGGTCATAAAAAGTGTTGCGCAGATTTAATTGAGGGTCTTGATACACGTCTGCCGGGTTTTGGGCTACTCCAGCAGCGACACCACCATCCTGCATTCGTCTCATGACCTCTTCAGCGGAGAAGTTTACCGTCCACTCCTCTACCAGCCTATTTAGCTCACCCTCGTTCTCTTTTCTTCTCAGCAGGGTGGCAAACCTGGATTCCTTTGTCCATTTAGGACTGCCAATAACCTGGCAAAAGGCTTGCCATTCATCATCAGTAAACACGCTGATAGCACACCACCTATCTTCTCCCAGGCAGCGGTAGACCTCGTGGGGAGCAGCATAGGGGCAGGCATTGCCCATCTTTGTGCTTTCCCTTCCGTTCAATGTGTAGTCCAGAAGGAGCGGTGCCAGGAAGTGCGCGCTGGTTTCATATTGCGATAGGTCCAGGCATTGTCCCCTGCCTGTCTTGCGGCGATAGTCCAGTGCTGCGATCAGCATGATTGCCCCAAAGCAGAAAGAAAAGAAATCAGTATACGCGCCATAAGGTTGTACCACTTCTCGGTCTGGCCAGCCGACAAGGGAAACAAAACCCGAAAGTCCTACTAGCTGGGCACCAAACCCGGAGTGCTTGGCATGCGGGCCTGTTTGCCCCTGGTTGGAGCTGCGGAACATGATAATCCCGGGATTTATCTTCTTCAAGTCCTCGTAGCCTAACCCTCTTCTCTCCATGGTGCCTGCGGCAAAGTTTTCCGCCACAATATCGGCCCAGGCCACGAGTTTCTCCAGTACCTCAGGAGCTCTCGGGTGGTTTAGGTCAAGAGCCATACTGTATTTATTTGGGTTGACATATGTGAAAGAACCGCTCCGGTCTATCCCCGGTACTTTATCCTTATAGGGGGTCGATGTCCTCAGCATATCTAGTCTTTTACAGGACTCTATACGGACCACCTTCGCCCCCTGGTCTCCAAGATACTTCGTGACCAGAGGCCCGGCCGCTATCCATGTAAAATCCACGACTTTCACGCCGTCAAATACGCCTCTCGTCATCCTTCCTCCGTTTATCTCTGTTTCCGACTTCTCCGGCTAAGGTCAGATAATATGACCTTGCTTCAGGGTTATAAGCTGCTCTCTGGAGAAACCAAGCTCCTGCTCATAGATCTCCAGGTTATGTTCGCCGATAAGTGGTGCCCGGCGCCGTACTCCCGGTGGGGTCTGAGATGCTGCGCAAAAAGCACCGGGGTACAGAATGCTCGCTTCCAATTCGGGGTGTTCTATGTCTACCCAGAATTCCCTGGCTTTAAGCTGGGGACTTTCGGCTATATCTTTGACGGTGTTCACAGGGGTAAGCATGATACGCCTTTTCAATGCCCCTTCATAGAGCTCGGCTTTGGTATGGGCCATAAAGAAGTTTTCGATTGCTGTCTCAATCATGCTTATCTCGCCCTGGCTGACTTTTGCCATATCAAAGGTCTCCCAATTTCTTTCCTTCAACTCAGTCACCGAACTGTCAGTCGGCCCTTCTGTATCTATCCACTCTAGCAGTGGCGGGATATTCCTCGCCGCCACAGCACCCCCATATATGCTGTAGGTGACAAGACCATCTTTACAGTTCCAGATCTGTCTCTGGACAGCCCCTTGGGTTAGTCCACTTCGCATGGGTCCCACCCGCTTTAAGATTACGCCGTTTAATACCCAATAAGAAATGCTGTTATGCAAGGTCGCCACTATACTCTGCTGTATCGAGACATCAACGTGTTGCCCTTCTCCGGTCGATTCCCGATGGTAGTGGGCTACCATTGAGCCGACAGCCGCCTGTACCGAGGCATGCAGATATGCTTGAGGGAAGCTGATACGCAGAGGAGCCCGGTCAGGGTCACCGGTAAGGAACAAATGCCCGCCCATGGCCATACCAACAATATCGGAGGTCTTATAGTCCCGGTACGGGCCTGCCTGGCCAAAGGGTGTGATGGATACCAGGATGATCTTGGGATTAATCTCACTAAGTCTGGAATAGCCCAGCCCCAGCTCGTCCATATATCCAGGGGGAAAGGACTCAATGACAAAGTGGGCGGTCTTAACCAGCCTCTTGAAGACCTCTTGTCCGTCGAGTGTCTCAATGTTGAGGGTTATCCCCCTTTTATTGGCGTTGTAAGCGAACCAGTAGAGGCTTTTTTCTGGATGGGGAATATCATGATAGAAGGGCCCGATATTTCTTGAGGTATCTCCCCCCGGCTTTTCTATCTTGATGACATCAGCGCCAAGGTCACCGAGTATCTTGCCGCAGAGAAAACCCCTGTCATCGGTCAAGTCCAGAACTCTAAAAGAGGAAAGCACAGCATCTATCTCTTTCATGGGGTACTACCTTTCTATTGTGCAAGGTGTCCATTTGCTGTAGAGGAGTAACTTTTTTCTTCTATTCATCGTCTGTTGTGTAGTACATTAGCTCCTGGCTGTCTTTTGCTTTTAGCACCAGCTTGCTTCGGCCGACAATTTCTTGCGGTGCTTGGGTGATATCAGATATTTGGGCAAAAATATCGGGCAAAGGCTCCCCTTCCTGCGGTTCTCTTTTCTGCCACAGCTCGAGGGCCCGGCTGTAATCCCACGGTACAACCGGCTTTCTAGGGTCAGGGGGTCTAAAGACGGCTGCCGGACGGGTAATTGTGTCTTTGGGCATGCCCGCGACTCGTCTCAGGTCACCATATTTCTTTCTTAGTTCATCGAGTGCACCAAACTCTAAGGCTCTCATTGGGCAGGCCAGTATGCAGATTGGCTTAAGCCCTTCCTCCAGGCGGTCGATGCACATATCACACTTCGACATTATCAGGCCCGCTTCGTCTCCCTCAAACTGGGGTGCGCCGTAAGGGCAGGCCATCCAACATTTTCGTGTTCCTCGGCATTTGTCAGCATCTACCAGGACAGCACCGTATTTCTGTTCTTTATGGATTGCCCTATTGGGGCATGCTTTGACACATACGGGATTTTCACAATGATAGCACATAATCGGCAGGATATTAATTCTGGTATCCGGGAAATTGCCCTCCTCCCATTGGTAAACACGCATCCATTTGACTGGACCTGGCGGGATATCATGCCATTGTTTGCAGGCAATGACACAGGCGTTGCAGCCGATGCACCGGCTGAGATCAACAAAAAATCCATATTGGGTCATTTTGATTCTCCTCGGTATTTTTCTACCTGAACGAGGTTTGTTGCTTTTGCCGGCGTTATGCAACTCTCGTAATCGCCACCAAGTAGTGTTGAGGGTGAGGCGCCAAAGTCAACTCCAGATTCATCGGGGAGGTACTTTCCCCCGTGGTGTATAACGACCATGCCCGGTAGTAGTCTTGATGTGACATAAGCTGGCATTACTGCCTTCCCCCGGTCGTTGTATACCTGGACCATGTCCTCATCTCTTATCCCCCTGGCTTTCGCGTCCGTGGTGCTTATCCAAACCCTATGGCGGTAAACGTGGTCTTTCAGCCAGGGGTGCTCCCAGAATAGGTAGTGAACCCGGTATCTGGCATGTGGTGCCAGCAACATCAGAGGATACTTCTTTACCAGAGGGTCATCCATCCCCCTGACCGCTTTCTGATAGACTGCGATAGGGGTTAGAGACCCCCAGTCACTTGCCAGATTATCATAAACACGGCCCAGGGTGTCACAATGCTCGCCCTTCCCCCGGTTGATTTCACTGGCAATATAGTTTGAGTAGAACTCTATCTTGCCCGATTCTGTTTGGAACGGTTTACCTTCCCTGATCTGCGAATCCCAGCCGGTGAATGGCTTATCATCCAGCTCATCACAGTTGATAAACTTACCGTGAGTAAACTCTTCCCAGGAGGGAACTTCGATGTTGCGCTTCTTGTAGTAGTCGATAACAAGCTGATAACAGTCCATCTGGTATCTTTCCCAGTCTTTGTCCCAGTTATCATCGGTTGTATAGTAGCGGAAATACTTCCTGGGGTCTATGCCGAGTTTCTCGGCTAGCTTGGTATAGACCCAGACCCAGGGCTTAACCTCGCCTGGCGGTTTGACAACCCCCGGGCAGTAGTTTATACACTCAAAACCACCATACGCACTCTGGGTAATATTCTTCTCTTCCCACATCCAATCCTGAGCCGGAAGAATAATATCCGCATATTTTGCGGTGGCGGTCATTATACTGTGCATGGTGGCGGTAAAGTCCATCTTTGCTATAGCCTTCACCTGGTCATTAGATGACTCGCATGCTGTAACCACATAATCAGATGCATGCGGCTTATGTCCACCTCCCCAGAAAAGCATCTTGGGGTTGAAGTCCTTTAGCAGGGAAGGGTCGGCTCTCCAACCAATCATTCTCATGTAGTCTTCCCCACTGAGCTTGCCGCTTCTCACCTTGTCCAGAAGAAGGACCGCCTGCGCCCAGTAGTGGCTCCTGTACAGCTTGGGGACTCTGTACTCTCCTGCCGGCCCCCACGAAGCCGATTGAGGAATACCCCGACACGGGCCGGCCACAAATGCGGGCCCGGCTCCGGGGGTACCCCAATAGCCCAGCATCGCCTGCAGGGCAGCAAAGGCTCTGACCGTCGATTCTCCGTGGCTCTTCCTGCTTACGCTCCAGTGGCTCAGCAGAAAGGCAGGTCTTATCCTTTCAATCAGCTGGGCTAGGGCTCGGATAGTCTCAGCGGGCACAGCACATTTACTCTCGGCCCACTCTGGCGTTTTCCCGATGCCATCCTGTATGCCAAGGATGTAGTCCTTCCACTTATTGAACCCCAGTGGCTCAACATATTTGGCAACAAACTCTTTGTCCCATGCCTCGTCCTTAAAGAGGACATAAGCCAGCGCCATATACATGGCGGTATCCGTTCCTGGCTTGATTGGTATCCACTGGTCAGCTGCTACCTCGGCGGATACTGTATACCTTGGCTCGATGATGATGACTGGCGTCCCCCTTTCACGGGCAAGCTTTAGGAACCAGGCGAACTGGTAGCCAGGACCGCAGGAGCCCATAGTTGGGTCAAAGCCCCAGATAACGATTAATTTTGCGTTGGCTAGCATATCCGGCGCTGAGCCTGACGAATACCCGGCATAGTCCCACCCCGTTACCCCGGCTACGATGTGAGACATCATCCTTGCCGAATCGATTGAACACCAGCCCCAGCTATCCACCCCTGCTCCCCAGAATGAGAAGAGGCGTTCCGCGGTATCGTTGGGCATATAGGGAGTTATGATGGAATAAGGTCCGTACTTTTCCCTGGTTTCCTTCATCTTTTCGGCTATGGTAGTCAGGGCTTCGTCCCAGGATATCCTGGTATATTTCCCTTCTCCCCGCTTAGTATTGGGAGTCCTTTTCAACGGATAGAGAATCCGTTCAGGGTGGTATATATACTTGTGGAAAGCCAGTCCTTTGGTGCACGGCCTTCTTTGCAAACGGGTCTTTATGAGGTCCTCCTCCGATAATACCTCATCTTCCCTACCTATACCCCTGTTATATCGGTCATCTGGCTCAACGGCGACAACTACCCCATCCTTCACGTGCGCTTTGAAGACGCACTGGCTGGTATTGCCGCAGTTGCAGCGACAGGTGGTATAGACAGTCTTTTCACCTTCGTGTTTTGCTCCAAGATCGGTACGCATTATTTACCCCCACGATCTGCAGTCATTTATGTACTTTGTAAAAGTGGGCACTTTCGCTCGAGAAGCAACCGGCGATTTGAAGACCAAACCCTACCGGGCAGTTCTACTACAATCCCTTCTGATTGTCAATGTCCTAGAGCTTTGGTCTCCGTTCTGCTCCATAATAGTTCATAACACATCTGCGGTCAAGTTCGTTTGTTCTATTTGCACGACAAGCTATAAGGTGCCATCGGATAGTCCATTTGTTTTGGAGGTAAGTTGGCTCTTCCATAGTATTATGAATACTGCTGCAAACAGAGGTTCCCTGTGCGGGCAAAAGTGCGGCACCAAATTTCGTCTCAGACTATCGGTGTTCGTGTGTATCGAGGACAGGCAGTGGTTGTTTCATTGTGGAGTCAAGTAAACAATAGCACCCAAGCACCGCCTCGTAAGCGGCCTGGCCCCTTCAGTGTCGTCCGATGCACGGCCCTCCTCACAGGGGAAGAAGCGGGCGATAGAGACCGCCTTTCAACAGGGAATAGCGCAAGGACAGACCGCCTATGAACTCAAATATGATGCCAGTAAAAAGAAGCGCAGTAGACCACTCAGCGGCACCATAAGATAGCCAGGCGAAGATCAGGGGTATTATGATGCCTATAAGCACCAGCCCCAGCCAGAAGGGAAGGGAAAAACCTGCCGGCCCCTTGAGCAGGGCGAATACTGACTCCTTGCCCCCGCTCATGGCATAGGTCGAGCTCCACAGGTATATCGCCAGGAGAATGGCACCGGCAGTGAGTAGTATCCTGATGCCCCATTCTATTGCGTGAATATCCATGCCAGCACCGATTGTCAGGCCGATGGCCAGAGCAATTCCCAGGCCTCCCAGTATCTCGCTGACGACAATCAGCACCGGCAGCAGGGCACTGTTCCAGAAGGGAATAGCCCGGACATAATTCATGGCGAAGCCGGTATAGATGCACACCAGAAATGCTGTTATGCCGCCGATCACTTTGAAGGCTGTCTCTATCAGGCCCGGAGCCCATGTAGAAAGCGCCATCTGAATACCGGCGGCGCCGATAAAGAGGGTGGCAAATATTAGACCCCGCGAAATCCACGAGGTCTGTGGTCTGAGAATACCTCGCCAGAACCTGAGCGGCTTGCCTAAGTACAGAACATGCAGGCCGCCGAAGCCAAAGATAATGATCAACCAGCCAATAAATTCGCCCCAAAGACTATCGAAGAAAAGCGAAACCAGGTATAAGCCAGCCCCAAATCCGAAGAAGAAGGCAAGCCACAAGAGTTTGCCTCGCCCTTCTATCCACTCCCGTTGCGGAGTAAACTTAACCATCCACTCATAAGGTCTTGTCTCTATTTCCATCTTATCTCCCCCGCTTTAGTATCGAATGTAATATACCGAGGGGTCAGTACCAAATTCAGGATGAAGCTGGAACCCCTTCCTTTCCTTTATCCAGAGAGAGGCCTCGCTTTCGGGGTCATTTAAGTCGCCGAAGACTCGGGCCTTAGCCGGGCAGGCTATGACACAGGCCGGGGTGGCTTCTGGGTCAACACCAGGCTTGAGTCCTTTCCTGAGCCCCGCTTCAAGCCGTTCCATGCAGAAATTGCACTTAATCACTGTTCCTTCCTGAAGGGGATAAAGCTGCCGCCCGATGACCTCATACGGGGTATATCCCTGTCCAGGAAAGTACTCCTTGCGAGCCTTATGGTCCAGGAAGGTTCGGTGTTGATAAGGGCAGGCAATTACACAATATCTACACCCCATGCACTTATCGTAGTCCACCCACACTATACCATCTTCACTTGTCTGGGTAGCTCCGGTGGGACAAACTTTCTGGCAGGGTGCCTCACTACAGTGATTGCACAACACAGGTACTATCTGCTTGGATACCCGGGGATATGTCCCTATCTGTGTCGTAATTAATCTGGCCCAGAAGGCATTGGGAGGTAGAAAGTGCTCTTGCTTACAGCTTAGCACACAGGAGTAACAACCGATGCACCTTGTCAGATCTATGACCATTCCCCATTTAGGCATTTTTGTCAACTCCTCTTTTCTTTATATACCTTGACCTTGGCGCAGACCTCCAGGCTAAAGCTCACGGGGTCATAGTTTTCCCGCTTCGATACCACCAGATCATTGAAATGGGGCCCTTTGCCTCTAGCGATCGGCAGGTTTGGTGACCAGTGACCAGCACAAGCTGACATCCCTATTACCTGAGGGTGTATTCCTGGCATCAGCTTAACAACTGCCTTGGTCTTGCGGTCTGAACCTTGAGAGGACTCTACCCATATCACGTCTCCATCTTTCAGGCCCTTTCGCTTTCCTACCTCCTCATGTATCTGAATAGTGTGCGTGTATGGGTTCATTTCTGAGGCCTCGTCCAGCCACGGGATTTCCAGAGAGGAGGAACCTTGGTGCAGGATGTCCCGGGCGGTAATAGCGTACAGGTCATAATCTGGGTCTTTCACCTCATGGGGGGGGCAGGGGAAATACTCAGGTAGAGGAGTATAGTGTCTCCAATCAAGTTCAATCCCGGCAGGCTCCGCTACTCTCCTCACTTTCTCTCCCCAGCTCAACACCCACTCATAGTAGATGGGTATCCGTAAGTTCTTCTCAAAGTATCTGAAGAAAGCCTCCTCAACCCTCTTTTGCCAGCCAATACCGCCATGCTCCTTGAACCAGGACAGGCCACGCTCCTCACCAAAGTGGCTCTTAAGAACTCGTTCGGAAATTTCTTCCCAGCTATATTCCTTCGACGCGTCTGGTTCCAATAGGTAAGGAGCCCTGATATGCAATTCACGATTTTCCACCGTGTACATTGATTCTAACAGTTTCGGGTCAACCCGGCGGCAAAGTTCGAGGACAACCTCGATGGCACTTCTCCTCTCAAACATCGGCTCCACCACCGGCTGCTGTATTCCATAGTACCAGTCAGTCATGCCCGTCGGCCCGTTAAATCCCGGATAGAGGCAAAGCGGGTACAGCCATTCCAGGTAACATGTGTCAGGGAGAACTATGTCACAAAAATCACTGAACTCATCCAGGTACAGGCGAAAGGAGAATACAAAGGGGATCGCCTTAAGGTGGCTCGCCACTGAATCTGGATTGGGGTGAGACATCATTTGATTAGCCCCCCAGTTCATGAGCACCTTTGTTTTAGTGGACACCCCCGTTCTCTGCCACCATTCTTCTCGGTCGGCTGCATACGGGAAAGGCGGTGTCGTGACCCAGGGGAAAAGCTCCGATAGCTGCGGGGTAGTACAGGGCAGGCTAGGTTCTCCTTTCCGTGTTGGTCTATGGCTAGGTCCCCACCACCACCCCGAAATCAAAAAACCTTCCTCATCTGCCGAAGGAGCCCACTTGGGGTGACCTGTCTCAGGGAACCCCTCAGAGCGAGTGGGCCAACCTATTGCGCCACCAGGGACATCGTTGGCGCCCATTATTTCATTCAGAAGGTATATGGCACCAATAGTGTTAAACGAATTCTTGTGCCCGTTGGTGCCCCGGAAGAGGATAGCTGCTACCGGCCTGAAAGGCAGAGTCTTCCCCTGAATAGTAATTGTGCTGCCTATACTAGCCGCCTGGGCAAACTCCGTGGCAATCCTGCGAATTGTCTGTGGCGGGATAGTAGTTATCTCAGACGCCATCTCAGGGGTATATTTCTTCACATGCTCCTTGAGGAGCTGGAAAGCCGGTTGACACTCGACCCCATTGACCTGATATTTCCCCTCAATTACATAATCCTTAATATTCGGGTCATCAAAGGGCTTGGCCTTTCCTTCCTGAGCATCCCAGACCAGCGGCTTACCGCTGTCTTTATCTCTTACATAATGTTTGTCCGGTCCGATCAGGAAGGGCCCATTTGACCTCGTCTTGATATGCTCGACATCGAAGATGCCTATCTCGTTCAGGATGACATTAATCATCGCCAGCGCCACAGCGCCATCGGTGCCCGGAATAATAGGGATCCACTCTGTTGCCTTTCCTCCGGCGAACAGGGCTATAGGGTCAAAGGCAACCATCTTCATGCCTCTGGCTTTGGCTTCGGCGGCCTTCCGCATCATCTCAAGCGCAGAATGCCCGGCGGCATGTCCCTTGCTGCCTCCAAAGTACAGAGCATAATTGCAGTGCTCAAAATCAGCGGTAAAGGACCACGCCCCATGAATCACACCGCAGAGGAGGTGTGTTGTATTCCCACAGTACGTTCCTCCTCCCCCTGACTGCTGGCTACCTCCAAAGGCGTGGGCAAAATTGGTCACAATATGAGACCCAGCACCAGCGACCGGTGTCAATTGACCGAAGAACTGCTTCGGGTTTGTCTTGTAACATTCACGCAGTTTTTCCGCTATTGTGTCCAGAGCCTCATCCCAAGAAATACGTTGCCATTTGGGGTCTACACCAATGCCTTTCTCTGGATTTGTTCTCTTGACCGGATAGTTCAGGCGGTTGGGGTCATAGAGAACCTGAATGCCGGACTTACCTTTGGCACATATTCCGCCCTTAGTCGCGGGCGAGCGCGGCTCACCCTCGATACTTACCACCACGCCGTTAACCTTATGCACTCTAATAGGACAGTTAGCATAGCATAAGCTACACATTGTAGGTATCCACACATCATCCCTGACTTCACTGGCCGCTTTGTTTTTTTGGATCATCTGCCCCCCCATTCTTGGCTGAATTAGGCCACTATTTTGATGCTCATTCCATATCGAGATTGGTTTTTACGCAAAAGCGCCTTAAAAAGGTTGGTTCTTTTTGCTGGCTAATTTGGGGCTTCTCTCCTGTAATCTCAGGATAGATAAGCAAAATGTCATCTTGGATTTTCCCGTCAGAGCACCGGCACTGACTGCCCCAAATTAGTCAAACCCTCAATAAGGGCGAAATTAGCATCAACCATCGTTTGAAGCTGACTCAGCTCTTCCTGTGATAGATGTGCAAATCTGCCTTGCATCCGGGTATACTCCGCGACCGGTTTCACCTTTTTGGGCTGGTAGGTGAATCGGAACTTTCCCCTCTCGGCTTCCCACAGAGGGAAGACATTGGTTTCTACCGCCATCCTAGATACTTCCACAAGATTCTCAGGCAGTGCCCTCCATCCCGTGGGACAGGGGCTAAGAAAATGGATGTAGGCCATTCCGTCCTTGAGAGCCATTGCCTTAGTTAGCTTTTGGACATAGTCTTCTAGAAAAGCTGTAGTTGCTGTGGCCACGTAAGCAACCCTGTGAAAAGCGAGGATAGCGGGGATGTTTTTGTGCGGCCGGCTCTTTCCCCGGTCAATCCCCCCAACAGGGGTGGTTGTCGTCCAGGCACTGAGTGGCGTGGTGCTGCTGCGCTGAATGCCCGTATTCATGTAGCCCTCGTTGTCATAACAGATGTAGATTATGTTTTCGCCCCTTTCGGCGGCTGCCGACAGATTCTGGAAACCCACATCAGCCGTCGAACCATCCCCCGCGAAAGCTACCACGTAGGCATCTTTACCGATCCTGCGAAAATATCTTCTTATACCTGTCATGGAGGAGGCAATGTTGGTCATACGACAGTAGTACAGGGTGTTCCGCTGAAATGCCTTATCACTCCCCAAGTTTGAAACCATCATCGGGAGGCAACTGGAGGCGGTAAAGATGACAGCCTCCTTCCCCAAAACCTTTAGGCTGGCTCTCACAAGCAGTTCGGCCCCACAGCCCTGGCAGGCACCTATCGAGGGGGATAACCTGTCCTCACCCAGGTATCCCAGTACCTTGCTGTTACTAATGAATGACAGGACCCCCTCTGGACAAGCCTCCACGCATTTCGGGTTCCCGTCACAAGTATCACATTTGAACGCCTTTGATTTCTCCGGGCTGTAGGATATGCCGCCATAACGACAGGCCAGGGTACACAGGCCACAACCAATACATTTTTCTTGGTCTATCCGGACAACACCATCGGACTCACTCTTACTTATGGCTCCAACAAAACATACGTCCATACACTTGGGCTGGCGGCACTGGTTACAGGTTATGACACTGCCAAAATCCGCTCCAAGGACAGGGAATCGCTTTATTGCAGCTACCCCACCTCCGTTTTTCCGCTGGGCACAAGCATCTATACAAGCACGGCAATCAGCGGGACACTCCCCATATCGTATGGCTAAAGAATCATGAAAACCTGACATCCCTCTATCTTCTCCTTAATGCGGCTAAAATTTGGGTTTTGGCCTCTCGCTTTCTCGCATTAGCCAGTTCGCCGTTTCGCTTGTACTCCTGAGCAGTGTCTCTTTAGAATTACCTATGTCCACCCTGTTTTCAATGAGGTGCAGAATGACTCCAGGGTCTATATCAATGTTCACAAACCTTGCCCCCACGAGTCTATCTCCATCGAAAACAAGCTCCTTGAACCGTTTTTCCTCATCGTCTCTTTCCTTCAATACCTGATTTGAGCCGGTATCCGGTAACCCTAGAGAGCAGATCATATTCCCAAGGAATCTAAAAACATTCATCGAGATGGCGCCTGTGTCTTCTATTTCTGAGCCGGCCATGTTAGCTGCCGCAACTTGCCCCTGCCTGATTGCATTTGGCAAAATGGCACTTACTGTCGGCTGACCACCGAAAAAGTCCGGGGCCTCAGCAACATCACCGGCAACATAGACGTCAGGAACATTGGTTCTCATGTGCCTATCGGCTAAAATACCCGTGTTGGTACGGATGCCAGATCCCTTCAAAAAGGAGAGTCTCGGTGTAACCCCTGTACAGCTCACCAGAACATCAGTTTCTAATAAGCTGCCATCGCTCAGGGTTATCTTTACCCTATCCTTCTCTCTGGATATTCCGCTTATTTCGCGGCCTGAGTGCACCTGAACACCCGCCCTGTGGAGAATATCCTCTATAAGAAGTCCTGCCTCTTGATCAAAGTACAGACGCAAAATCCGGCTTCTCACTATCAGATTAACTCTAAGTTGACGTTCCAAGAGGGCTATGGCCAGTTCCATAGCAACGAACCCGCCACCGTATATGGCGATGTCCCTTTTGCCTTCAATCCGAGAGATAAGTTCTCTACAATCTAACAGCGTGCGGAAAGGCAAGAATCCGGTCTCTCTTAAGCCTTTTATCTTCGGTTCCATCGGCTCGGAACCAGAGGCAATAAGAAGAGTGTCGTAATTGTCTTTACCCCCATCCCTGTAAATAACCTCTTTCTTCTCGGGAAGAACCACAACCACTTCTTTACCTGTAACGAGGGACGCCCTTAGCTTTCCAAAGTAACTCTCATCGGCTATGCAAATGTCGGATTCCGTTGTCCTGCCAGAGAGGAGGTAAGGAAGAACAGCCGGAGAGTAAGGCAGGCAGTTTTCCATAGTTACCAGCTTGATTTCATCCTGTTGGTTTAGGCTTCTGATCTTCTCTGAAGCTAGCAAAGCCGCTGGGCCACAACCTATTATTAAGTGCCTTCTCATTACCAACCTATTCTAGAGGTAACCAGGTGACCTCTTTGAAAGACTGTCCTAGCGAAGCTTTATAAGTAATATCTATTGCCCTTTCGATATGCTCAAGGGAGATATCAACGCCGCCGATCCCATCGATGAAGGCTGCTAATGGAACGCGAGACTCTAGGTCATAGAGACAGGCTTTCAAATCCACGTAAAGGTGACCGCCACTTTGGCCCAAACACACACTCCTGTCAAGTACACCTATAGCTCTCTTTCCCTTAAGCACTTCGTTGAGCCTCTCACGGGGAAGAGGCCGAAGCACTCTGACTTTCACTAGGCCGACTTTTAGTCCTTGGTCACGCTTCTTATCTATTGCCACTCTAGCTGTGCCGGTGGCACTTCCAAGGGTTACCAGGACTATGTCGGCATCTTCTGTTCTATATTCTTCAATCAGCCCGCCATAACTCCTGCCAAAAATCTCCGTAAACTCCTCTTCTATTTCCATGACCTTGGTCTTGACCCTCTCCATAGCAGCACAATAGTCGTAGCGGATTTGCACAACATCGAGCTCTACGAATGACCCCCCACAGATAGTTTGAGGCTCCGTAGTCAGCTTGGGACGGGCCTGGCTGGCCAGTGGAGCCATAAACCGGTCCACCCCCTCCTGGTCAGGAATGTCAATTACTTCTCCAACATGAGAGAGATAGTAGCCATCCATGCAAACAATAACCGGCAGAAGAATCTCTGTGTCCTCTGCCAGCCTGTAGGCCATAATCACAGAATCAAGGATTTCCTGACAGCTTTCGGCGTGGATTTGAATCCATCCCTGATCCTTAGCGCCGCAAATATCCTGTTCGCTGCTCGAGACCATGCCCGGTGGGACCTCTTCCCGGCTAACATTGACCATTACCACGGGGAGCCTGAGGGCAGGGGGACAGCGGAATGCATCCCACATGAACATCAGCCCCGCGCCTGAAGTCGCAGTAAAAGCTCGTCCTCCCGCGGCGGTAACCGAGGTCACGACGCTCATAGATGTATTTTCTCCTTCTACCTCCACTATGTCGGCATCAAGCAGACCTTTTGAATGGAATTGACAGAGTCTTTCTATCAGGGGGCTCGCAGGGGTGATGGGATAACAAGCAATCAAATCAGGTCGGCTTAACATAACGCCATACGCCCCGGCTGTATTCCCGTCACACAACATTCTCTGGCTCTTGAGCTTTATTTTATTTTCCATACTTCAAACCTGTATTTCGTATTCCATAGCCACAGCGTCAACAGGGCACACTTGGGCACAAACGCCACACCCCTTGCAGTAGTCAAGGTTGGGTTGAATATAGCCGCCCTCCCAACCGATGCAACCAGTTGGGCAATAGAGATAGCATTGACCGCACTGACAGCACTTGTCTTCCTTTACTACCGGTCTTTCAACACGCCAGCCTTTCAACGGGTTAACCGCCAAATCTGGTGAGATTACCCACGGTAAACAGCTTTCAGATTTCATGGCTACCTCCGTGTGCAACCAAATTCGATGGCTACTCTTTGGTTTGAACTTCTTGAAAGCCCCGCTCGACGCACCTGATGTTGCGTCGCAGAGATTCCCCCTCGAAGTAGTTTCCTAGGACTGAGACAATAGCCTCAACTGTAAGCCAGTTGGTGGTGGCAGCAAAAGCCCCCATCATGCAGGTGTTTGGTATCGGTCTTGAAAGCTCTTCCAGGGCAATTCGGGTGGCGTTTACAACCCCGATCAGTTTGATATTCGGGTGAGGACTCGTCTTCAGAGTTTCCACGGTGTTTAGTACAAGAATAGCACCAGGTTTCAAACCAGCAAATAACTGGGGAGAGGCCAGTTGAGAAGCGTCCACAACCAGGAGGCAATCAGGGGAATATACAAGGGTTCTTTCCCTGATGGGCTCGTCTCCAAAACGAATGCTTGCACTGGTGGGAGCCCCCCTTCTCTCGACCCCAAAACGGGGGATACTCTGTGCATATTTCCCTTCCCGGGCGAGGGCAGAGGCTATTATTTCAGCGCTCATGACAGCGCCCTGTCCGCCCCTACCATGGATTCTTATTTCCTTCACGATACAGTGCCTCTTCGAAGACGAGACCAGCAGATTTGAAGTAACCCGTATTATAATAACACCAATCTGTGCTATAGTCAATGCTACCCGGCGCTGTAGTCAAGGCTACCGGGCTCTATTGTGAGTTCTGTGGGGAAATATCTGTGAAAAAAAATAGGGTAAGGCCCCAGGCAGGAAAGTCGGGGGAAAGCAGTTGGACTCATGGTTAATGTCATCTTCAACCTTAAGTCAGCAGGTGATGCCGGGCTGGTAAGAATGTGATTCCGCGTTTGTGTTATGATACGCAATAGTATAATAAGGAATATGGCTTGCATTGAATGAAAAGATGGCCAGGACTCCTGAGATTGTCAAAATTTGCATCAACATGAATATGTTGACTCTAGTCTTATTCAAGGAGGTATCGCGGGGATGACGGACACACCAAAGGATATAGACGCAGCTTTGAAACACTTGAAGGCGAACCATTTTGATGCCCGTTTTGCCCAGACGGTGGTTGAAGCCAGGAAAATGATGCTGGAGATGATCCCGTTAACCGCTAGTGTGGGGGTTGCCGACTCAGCGACGCTAAAGCAAATAGGCATCTTGGAGGAGCTGACTCGGCGCGGGTCTGAGGTGATAAACCCGTTTACTCGTGAGTTGACTCAGGATATGGGAAAGGATCCGGCTAGACAAAGGCTGTTCTTGGAGACGATTAGGAGGACTTTTAGCAGTGACGTATTCCTGACCAGCGGTAATGCTGTGACCGAGGATGGTAAGATCGTGAGCATAGACCGTGCTGGCAATAGAGTCGCCGGGATGATCTATGGCGCACCGAAAGTCATATTGGCCGTGGGTAAAAATAAAATTGTGAAGGATATCGACGGAGCTATTGATCGCATCAGGAATGTAATCGCTCCTACCCATGCTAAGCGGAAGGAACGGAATACACCCTGTGCTGTGACCGGCCGATGTAATGACTGTGATAGTCCAGACAGAATTTGCAACATAGTTGTTATTATGGAAAAGAGGCCACTAAATACCGACTTATCTGTGATCCTTGTCAATGAAGACCTGGGCCTAGGCTGGGATCCCGCCTGGGATGAGAAGCATATCGGCGAAATCAGGTCTAATTATTACCAGAATACCTGGGTCTTCTTCTCCTCAAAATCACAGTAAAATAAGGAAGCAGGCGAAATCTCAGAGGTGGCTGCGGTCAGCTTTTTGGGGTCTCTTCCCAAGCGGCGGTCAAGAAGTAGATATGAAAATGCACAATCCCCGCCTATTATGCCAATTGACAAATTGCAGATCGGGTGTTATCCTTACCATATGCTTGACAACTTATGCCTTGGTTCCCAAATGATACTAGCGGTAGAACCAAGGCTGGTCAAGGTGGAAGGCATTGCGTTGAATGCTTGGAATTCGGAGGTGCGAACATGGGCTAGATCAGGTAAGCAAACGAATACTACAACAACAGACAGGGAGGTTACTACTAATGAGTAGAAGGAATGGCAGGTTAAAGCTGCTAATAGGCATTTTTTTAATAGGGGCGATAGCAGTCACACTCTTGTTCGGTGCGTGCAAAGCTCCGGCGCCGTCGCCATCACCAACACCGACCCCATCGCCGTCGCCATCACCAACACCGACCCCATCGCCATCGCCATCACCAGCACCTATTGAGCTGAAGCTTCACACACAGTGGCCGGCAGGGCACTGGCTGGAAAAACAGGGGGTACTGCCTTTCAAGGAGGGAGTGGAGGCGCGAACTAACGGCATGGTCAAGATT
>CAZNSC010000024.1:6828-29736 GCA_964575695.1 uncultured Dehalococcoidales bacterium | reverse complement strand
AGCCGATAGCGTTTGTCATGGAAGGCTGATTGCTATCCTGTGCGGGGGGTCGGGGCGGGCTCTGGCGACCTATATCATACCCCAGATTATCCGCCGCCTGGCCGGGCTCGGGCCGTAAGCCGGTGCTACCGGGCGATCTCATACCGGGCGACACCCAGCTTTCTGGAGTGTGCCTCCTTTAGCTGCTCAAGCTGTGATTGAAATGGGGTTGAGCTAATATCCTCGGTGGACATCAAAATGGCGTCTTCTTTGTCATCTATGTAATAGCCGCGGCGTAACCCCACTTGTTTGAAGCCATATTTGCTGTAGAGGGCCTGAGCCGCCGTGTTTGAGGCACGCACCTCTAGAGTAAGGATACGAGCCCTTAGCTCGGCAGCCAGGTTTATCGAGGAAATAAGTAACAGCTCCCCTATCCCCTGACGGCGGTAGAACTCCCTGACGGCAATGTTGATGATGTGGGCTTCATCAGCCATAATCCACAAGCCCGCAAAACCGACAACATACTGCCTGGCTAACACAGGGGATGCGTCAGCCAAGGGGGGGCCCCGGTGAAATAACTCCCGCACCCGGGTAATCACCCTGTAGAGACCTCTCTTGGGCAGCGACGGTGTCTCTTCAACTGTTTTCTGGTCATCACGGACGACAATGTAGTGGGCGAGGGCATTTTGTAACTCGTGATGATAGTTTACCGGTGGCCACAGAGTGGGGAAGGCTTCACGGTCAATCTCAGCCACCTGAGCGATGTCTTCTCGGCACATCAGCCGAACAGAGTAGGGCAAGGCTCTATCTCCCGGACAACAAATTATTACTAAGATTGTATCACAGTGGCCTTAAGCCTGCCATTTTTGCCATGAAGTCTGAAGCGGCACAAAGGTCGTTCGGTAAAGGGATCAAAATGGGCGAAGCCCCTTTAACAAATTCTCTCCCCCTCCCTTTCATAAGGGGAGAGGGACAAAGGGTGAGGGGTTGGTAAACAATCTCGGGCACACGCTATTGACTTAATTCCGCCTGTAGTTTATACTTCCTTACGGCTGTAATCAGGGTGAACAATCCCACTACCAGTTCGGAGGTGTATCTATGGTATGACTATGATTCTATAATAGTCTGTCCAAAAAAGTAGGAGGTGAAGATTAAATAATGAAGACAGAGGATGTAAAAAAAGTAGGCATTGTCGGCTGCGGTGTTATGGGGCCGACCATAGCCGCCGCAATAGCCCCAAAATATTCAGTGCTAGTCAAGGAAGTAAACAAGAAATTAGCCGATAAGGGGTTCCAGACTATTTCCCAGTGTTTTCCTGCCTTGGTAAGGAGAAATGTAATCACCGAAGTCGAAAAAGAGGTAGCACTTACCCAGATCACCATGACCACCGAACTGGCCGACCTTAAGGATTGTCAGCTGATAATTGATGCCGTACCCGATATTTTAGACCTGAAGATTGCGAACCTTGCCGAGCTGAACAAGCTCTGCTCCAAAGACACCGTTTTCACCACCACCTCCTCTCTGGTGTCGATCACTGCCCTGGCGGCGGGTTCGGGGCGACCAGATAGGGTGCTCGGCACCCACTTCAGTAACCCGGCCCATCTCATGAACCTGGTAGAGGTGGCCCCGGCGGTCCAAACGAGTGAAGAGACGACAAACTTCGTAATGAGTTTCATGAAGGATGGCCTGGGCAAGACCCCAATCAAGTGCAAGGACTCACCGGGTTACATCGTAAACTATATGTTCTTCCCGTTTCTGATTCGTGCCATTAATGCCCTGGAGCTCGGGCTGGGCACTGTCGAGGATATTGACACCGCAATGAAGCTGGGCTTAGGACATCGGATGGGCCCCTTTGAACTCATGGATATGTTCGGTAATGATGCTAATGTAAACGGCTTTCGGACGGTCTACGAGCAACTTCATGATGAAAGCTATGCCCCTCCTCCCCGCCTCGTCAAGCTATATGAAGCCGGTCATCTGGGGAGGAAGTCAGGCAAGGGCTGGTACGTCTATGACGAGCAGGGCAACAAAATAGGCATTAATAAGATGTTCTAGATAACCCCGATTTCTACTGTCAGTTGAGTAAGATTTACGGAGGGAGGGACTATGAGTTACCAAAATTTGCTTACTGAGGTGAAGGATACTACCGAGATTATAACACTCAACCGGCCCAAGGTGTTGAATTCCCTCAACATTGCGACCAGGGCCGAACTGGAGCGTGCTATTGATGAGGTCGAAGCCAGAGACGACGTCAAGGTAGTAATCTTTACCGGTGCCGGCCGAGCCTTCGGGGCGGGGAAAGATATCCCTGAGTTCATCGGCAATGGTGGTGATGGAATGGCGGCTGATTCTGCTGAGGACCATCGAGTCTTTGGCAAGATCAGAAACATTTCCAAACCGACAATTGCCGCCATAAATGGCATCGCATTGGGGGGAGGCTTCGAGCTAGCTATGTCCTGCCATATAAGGGTTGCCGCTGATACCGCAATCATGGGGCTACCGGAAGTAGGACTGGGGGGTATCCCCGGTGCCGGTGGGACACAACTCCTGCCCCGGTTAATCGGCAAGGGAGCCGCGTTATATCACATCCTCACTGCCGAGAGTATCCCGGCTCAGGAAGCCTATCGCCTCGGCTTGGTACAAAAGGTAGTCCCCGCGGATAAGCTAATGGTGACGGCGCTGGCAATTGCCAAGGTGATCAGTCAGAAGGGCCCAATAGCATCAAAATTGATTCTGGAGGCAGTTGTCAAGGGTTATGAGCTTCCCCTAGAGGAAGGGATGAATTTGGAATCGGAGCAGTGGCGCAAATGCGGTGCCACCGAGGACTGGAACCAGGCGATAAAGTCCTTCATGGAGAAGAAACCGATAGTATTCAAGGGACGCTAGAACTGACCGGACAAGGGGGCTAGTTATGGAGTTTAAAGACATCCTTTATGAGAAGAAGGGTGGGGTAGCCAAGATAACCTTCAATCGTCCCCAGGCTTACAACGCCTTCACCACCAACACGCTGCGGGAGGTAGCCCAGGCCTTGGCCGATGCCGACGTTGACACTGAGGTTGGTGTCGTCGTGCTCACCGGCGCCGGTGATAAGGCATTCAGCACCGGCGGGGACCTGAAGGAGGCATCACAGTCGGGGGGCTACTCCAAAGAGATGGACTACTGGCACAGCATGGTACACCATGCGCTCAGGAGCATACCCAAGCCGGTGATTGCTGCGGTCAATGGCTATGCCATTGGCGGCGGTCATATCCTTCACCTAATCTGTGACCTCACCATCGCCTCGGAAACCGCCCGGTTTGGGCAGGCCGGTCCCAGAGTCGGCAGCTTTGACGCCGGGTTCGGCGTCTCCTATCTCACCAGGGTTGTCGGTGAGAAAAAAGCCAGGGAAATCTGGTTTCTCTGCCGCCAGTACACAGCTCAGGAAGCCCTAGAGATGGGCCTGGTGAACAAGGTAGTACCCCCTGACAAGCTGGAGGAAGAGGTAGATAAGTGGTGCCAGGAAATGCTGGCTCTATCACCGACGGCTCTTAAGTTCTGCAAGATTGCCTTCAATGCTGAGACCGACCATCAGTACGGCTTTGAGTCATGGTCGCAGGCTGCGGTGCGGATGTTCTGGGCTTCCAAAGAGGCCGAAGAGGCCAAAAAGGCGTTTGCTGAGAAGAGAAAGGCAGACTTCTCGAAGTTCAGGTAAATCAAATAGGGAAAGGAGAATGATGGCAATCAATGACCTAAGAGAGTGGCTAAATATACTGGAGAAGGAAGGAGAGCTAGCCAGAGTTAAGGAGGAGGTAAACTGGGATCTGGAGCTTGGTGGGATAGCGCGGGAGGTTGTTGATAAAAGGGGACCGGCCCTGCTCTTTGAAAACATAAAGGACTACAAGGATACCATCTGCACCAAGCTGTTCACCGGAGGAGTGGGAACCCGTGCCCGAATTGCCCTGATGCTAGGCCTTCCCAAGGACACGGGATACAAGGAACTGATTCAGGTCTGGCGGGAACGCTGTAAGAAACCGGTTAAACCGGTGCTGGTCGATACCGGCCCCTGCAAGGAGAATATCCTGAAAGGAGACGAGGTTGACTTGTTCCAGTTCCCCACTCCCCATTGGCATAAGTTTGATATTGGCAGATACATAGGTACCTTTCACGGGGTGATAACCAAAGACCCGGAGACGGGATGGGAAAACATGGGGATGTACCGGCAGGTCATTCACGATAAGAACAGCACCAGCATGTCCGTCGCCCAGGGCCAGCACATATGGATGCACTGGAGGAAGTACCGGCCAAAGGGTCAGAACATGCCCTGTGCGGTTGCCATAGGCGGTGACCCGGTTATGCCAGCAGTCTCGGCGATGCCGGTTCTGGAGTATGTGGACGAATGGGATGTCATGGGAGCCTTAAGGCAGGAACCGGTGGAACTGGTCAAGTGTGAAACAGTTGACCTTCGTGTTCCGGCATCTTCTGAGATTGTCCTCGAGGGTGAGATTATAACTGACCTGAAGACTTTTAAGAATTGCGGTCCGTTTGCCGAGTATACCGGTTACTACGGTGCGCCAAGCCAGAGACCCGTATTTAAGGTGAACTGCATTACCTATAGAAACAACCCCATCTTTCGGGGAACGCTGGAGGGTAAGCCTATCGTCGAAGACCACATGGTGTGCTCGATTTCCCACAGTGCCATGCTATGGGACATGCTTGATTCAAGGATGCCCGGGATTGTCGCCGTGAATAATGACCCCAGCACAGCCTATCCCACCGTAATCGTGGCGATAGACAATAGCTTTTACGGCCAGGTCCAGGCAGTAGCCGCCAATATTTGGGGTTGGATGGGGTCTCACCAGATAGGCAAGAACATCATCGTAACCGATCCCGATATTGATATATATGATCTCAACGAGGTTTTCTGGGCTATAGCCTACAGGGTTGACCCACCTGATGACATTATTCAATTCCCGCACTGGATACACGCTCTTGACCCGATTGCCCATCCCGACGTGAAGAGACTGACTGCCGGGGGTAACCAGGGAACAAAGCTCCTGATTGATGCTACCAAATCAATATTGCGACCACGCTCGGAAAAGCTATTTGGGGAGAGATTTGCCAAGGTCGCTTACCCCGATGACGATACCATGAAAATGGTGCGGCAGAACTGGGCCAAATACGGGATCAAATGATAGCCACCCAGCGACGGGGCACAAGATACAACTATGGAGCAGAGATTTGATGCTATAGTCGTCGGGGCGGGGCCGGCAGGTTGCGCCTGCGGTTATAAGTTGGCGAAGGCTGGCCTGAATACCCTGGTGGTGGAGAGGGGAAAGTTCGCCGGGGCAAAGAATATGTGGGGTGGCGCCTTCTTCGGACCAGACCTGAACGAGCTACTACCCGGTTTCTGGGAAGAGGCGCCCGTAGAGAGATATGTCGCTCGCCGCAGAATCTCCTTGCTCTCTGACGAGTCAAGCCTGTCCATTGATTTCAGCACACCTAAGTTCAGCCAGCCTCCCTATAACGGCTTCACCCTTCTGCGCTCCAAGTTTGACCGGTGGCTCGTCACCAAGGTTCAGCAGGCAGGGGCAATCGTTGCCACCGGGCTCCACGCCGACGGCCTCATTTGGGATGGGAATCAGGTGGTGGGAGTAACCGCGGGCGGTGATAAGCTACCGGCTGACGTGGTTATCGCCTGTGACGGCGTGAATTCAATCCTGGCTCAAAAGGCTGGGCTCAGAGGGGAGCTTTCACCTCAGGATGTAAAGCAGGGAGTGAAAGAGGTCATCCAGTTCCCGCGGGAGCTGCTGGAGGGCCGCTTCAACCTAGCGGGTAACGAGGGTATAGCCTGGGAGTTCATTGGTTCGTGTACCGGGGGTTTACCCGGCGGCGCCTTCATCTATACCAACAGGGACAGCCTATCGGTTGGGATTGTGGTTCAGCTAAACGCTATTGTTGAAAAGGGACTTACGGCTAACGACCTGCTTGAGGACTTCAAGAAGCACCCCGCGGTTGCCGACCTGCTGGCCGGGGGTACGCTGGTAGAATACTCGGCACACCTGATACCGGTTGCCGGTGTAGCGATGATGCCCAGGCTCTATACTAACGGGCTTCTGGTGGCCGGTGACGCGGGTGCCTTCGTTCTCGGCACTGGCTTAATCCTGGAGGGGGCGAATTTCGCCATTGCCTCCGGTCTGGCGGCGGCGGAGACGGTAATAAGGGCCAAGCAGAAGGCGGATTTTTCAGCGACCTCCCTCGCCTATTATCAGGAGCTATTAGAGAAGAGTTTTGTCCTTAAAGACCTGAGAGCCTTCAAAAAGGCACCCCATTTTCTGGAAAACCCGCGGATTTACAGCGTCTATCCCGGGTTTGCCTGTGATCTGGCAGAGAAGCTGTTCACCAACGATGGCAAGCCGAGACAGAGGACATGGCAGCTGCTCCGGGAGACGATGAAAGGCAGGGTTTCGGTATTGCAGATAGCCAGCGACCTAATGAAGGCAAGGAGAGCCATATGAATCCGACCTCCATTGAAGATAAGCTGGCGGTTAATAAGTATGATGTAGACCGCGATGTCCACATCACCATAAATGAAGACATCTGCCAGACGTGTGAATTGCACTATTGTCTGTATGCCTGTCCGGCAGATTGCTACAAGATGACTGAGGGACACATCGCCTTTTCCTACGAGGGGTGCCTGGAGTGCGGGAGTTGCCGGATTGTGTGTGGCAAGGAAGCTATTAAGTGGGATCTGCCCCGGGGCGGCCTCGGGGTATGCTTCGAATACGGGTAATGAAAAGGGGGTGGTAAATTTGTTCTTTGAGCTGAACGATGAGCAGAAAGCGATAAAAGAAGGCGCTCGAAACTATGCGGAAAAGCGAATCGCGGTGGTGCAGGAAGAGGGGGAGAAGACCGGGGAATTCCATACCAAAGAGATTGCCCGCGAAATGGGTAAACTGGGGTTCTTTGGCGGTGTAATCCCCAAAGAGTACGGGGGGACTGAAGCTGGTTTCTTGAGCACTATACTGGTTGTCGAGGAGATTGCCCGGATAAGCGCTTCCTACTCTATGATGCCAGCGAGCCAGACCGTGGGACCGGGACTGGCGCTGCTAAGACTGGGGACAAAGGAGCAGAAGGACAAGTACCTGCCCGGCTTAACCAAGGGTGATATCTTCGGCGGGTTTTACTCTACCGAGCCTGATGCTGGTTCCGACCTGAGCCTGATGAAGATGACGGCTGTGGAAAAGGATGGCAGCTTTGTCCTGAACGGAAACAAGACCTGGGCAACAGGTGCCACCGAAGCCGATATGGGTCTGTTCTGGGCATGGACCGATAAGGAAAAGGGGCTCAGAGGCGGAGTTTCGTGCTTCATCATCGATCTGAGAGTTACTCCCGGAGTCTACAGTAGCGCCATAGAGAAACTGGGGCTGGCCTGCGACGAGGTAGGAGAAATAGCATTCAACGAGGTCAAGATACCAAAGGAAAACTTATTCGGGCAGCTGGGTGGCGGCTACGGGCATCTAATGGAACTGCTGGCAAATACCCGGCTCTGCGCTGCGGCCCGGGCGGTCGGCGTTCACGGAGCATGCCTGGAAGACTCCATTAACTATATCAAGGGGCGTGGACGAGAGGTTGAGAACTTGCAGATGCTGCAAAGCAAAGTTGCCGAAATGCACATTGACTATGAAGCCGCCAAGCTACTGGTCTATCAGGCTGCCGCCAATAAGGACCGGGGCACTGAAACCCCAATTGATGTCCCGACGGCCAAGTTCTTTGCCACTGAGGCAGCGGTGAGGGCGGCCGAGACAGTGATGAAGCTCTATGGCTGTTTTGGCTTTCCGAAGGATGTTTCCCTGAGAAGGTATCTAAACGATTCACGTGCCTTCCCGATCACTGAAGGAACCCGAAACATACTGAGGCTTACGGTCGGTGCACAACTACTTCGGTAGGTCTTTTTAGCAAGTCCCGACGGGGCAAGGTGTGAATGATGAGACTAATAATTGGCATCAGTGGCGCCTCCGGAGTGATCTACGGCATCAGGTTATTAGAGGTGCTGTCAGCGAGGCAGGACATTGAAACCCATCTGGTAATCTCCGAAGCCGGCGAGACAAATATCAAGTATGAGACCGACTGGGCAATTGAAGATATAAGGTCGCTGGCAAAGTTCTGCTATGACATTAATGATACCGGGGCTCGCCTCGCCAGTGGCTCATTCAAGAGGGATGGCATGATTGTCATCCCGTGCACCATAAAGACCATGGCCGCATTAGCCAACTCGTATAACGAAAATCTCCTCATCCGCGCCGGGGACGTCACCCTCAAGGAGCGAGCCAAACTGGTGCTGGTGGTGAGAGAGACGCCACTCCACCTCGGTCACCTGCGCAACATGGAGAGATTGACCGAGATGGGAGCGATTATCTTCCCTCCGGTGCCGGCCTTCTACCACCGACCCCAAACAATTCAGGATATTATTGACCATACCATTGGCAAGATACTGGATATCTTTGGAATCGACCACAACCTGTTTCCAAGATGGTCAGGCCTTGCCTGTGACTAGTTGTCGAGGAGTGAGGATGCCATGAACATGATTGTTTGCGTTAAGCAAGTGCCCGACCCAGAGATACCGCCGAGCAAATTCAGGATTGACCCGCAAGCAAATAAGGTTGTCCCCCCCGAGGGGATACCCCCGGTGATCAGTCCTTTTGATGAGCAGGCGGTGGAGGCCGGGTTACGAATTAAGGACCAACAGGGCGGTAAAATAACTGCCCTGACTGTAGGGAGTGGTTCAGCAGTGGACGTGGTCAGGCACGCCCTGTCAATGGGAGCCGATGAGGGGGTTATTATCAGCGACGCGGCACTGGAGGGTTCTGATAGCTTCGCTACCGCCTATGTTCTGACCAAGGCAATACAGAAGATAGGAGAATACGACCTGATCCTTTGTGGCCGGCAGGCAGCAGACTGGGATATAGGGGCAGTAGGCTCTCTCATTGCTGAAAACCTGGGGATACCAGTGATAACCCTTGCCCAGAAGGTGGAGGTGGTTAATGGGGCACTGAAGGTGGAGCGGGTAGTGACCGGGGGGCATGAGGTAGTTGAGGTGTCGCCGCCGGCAGTGATCACGGTCAGCAACGAGCTGGGCCAGCCCCGTCTCCCCTCGGGTTGGGGAATCATCGCCGCCGCCAGAAAGCAGATCCCAACCTGGACGGCGAGTGACCTCCAGATCGAAGCTTCACAGGTCGGTGCTTCAAGCGCCCGTAGCGATTTACGCAAGCTATTTATTCCGGTTCGAGAACGGAAGTGTGAGATCATAAGCGGTGATAGTACCGCTGAGGCGGCGGCTAATCTAGCTAGCAGGCTGCGACAGGACGGGGTAATCTAAATCTCTTGGGAGGTAAAGGCTTGTGGCTGAATATAAAGGAGTGCTAATTGTTGGTGAGGTCGAAGGCAAAGCGCTTAGTGCCACTACCCGTGAACTGTTGGGGGCGGGCAGAAAGTTAGCCGATGGGCTAGGTGAGGAATTAAGCGCACTCATACTTGGCAACGAGCTAGGCGATATCGGGAGACAGGCTATCGTCTATGGGGCAGATAGATCGTATATTGCCGATGACCCCTTGCTGGCTGATTACCACAGTGACGCCTATACCACAGTCGTCACCAGGGCCTGTCAGCAGGTAACCCCTTCGATTCTGCTCCTGGGGCAGACTGACATCGGTCGTGACCTTGCGCCCAGACTGGCATCAAGGTTAAGCGCAGAACTGGCCACTAATTGTATTGGGCTAGATATTGACCCGGAGACCAGACTACTGGCACAAACCTGCCTGGTCTATGGCAGCAATGCCAATGCGGTTATGGTCTCTAAAACAGTCCCTCAAATAGCTACGGTGAGACCAAAGTCAATGCCTGCCCTGGAAGCCGACGATTCGAGGCAGGGTGAAATCATCGCTCTGGAGGCGGGAATAGATGCCTCGGCGCTGAGATACAGGGTGGTGGAACGGGTAAAAGAGGAGGCGGCGGGCGCAAAACTGGAAGACGCCCAGATTGTGGTGGCCGGCGGGCGGGGAATAGGAATCAAGGAGAACTTCAATATCATCTGGGAGCTGGCGAAGGTACTTGGCGGTGCCGTGGGGGCGACACGCACACCCTGCGAGGAGGGGTGGGTGCCGACAAGCCATCAAATCGGGCAAACAGGTAAGGTAATAGGTCCTGAGCTTTATATCGCGGTGGCTATCTCTGGTGCGGCACAGCACATTGTTAGCTGCCTTGGTTCCAAGAAAATCGTAGCCATAAACAAAGACCCGGAGGCCAGCATATTCAAGGTAGCCAACTACGGAGTGGTGGGAGACTACAAGGAGGCATTACCCGCACTTATACAGAAGTGCAAGGAGCTTCTACATCGATAAGATTTTGAAGGAGGAGGCCGATGGAGTTTAGTCTGACTGATGAGCAGGTTATGTTCCGGAACATGGCACGGGAGTTTGCCCAGCGTCACATTGAGCCGGCTGCCAAGGATGATGACCTGAGTGAGCATTTTTCGGGGGAGATTGTTAAGCAGATGGGACCGCTCGGGCTCATGGGGGCGTCAGTCCCTCAGGAATACGGTGGCCTGGGTCTCGATTACATTTGCCAGGTTATTGTCACCGAAGAGATCGCCCGTGCTTCCCTATCACTGGCGATGAGTGTTTTTGGCGCTCACTCGGTCGTCGAGGAAGCGCTGACGGCCTGGGGCAGTGAACAACAGAAGCAACAGTACCTCCCGCCGATGTGTAAAGGAGAGCTATTTGGTTGTTGCGCCTTAACCGAATCAGGTGTCGGAACAAATGTCAGCAAGTTTAGCAGCAAGGCTGAGCTTAGCCAGGGGCAGTGGGTGGTTAATGGCGAGAAGGTGTTTGTCATCAACGGCGGGGTATCAGGCCTGACCTTGACGGTGACCACCGCCAGCAAAAACGGTGAGCCGGGCGCCGGCGCCTTCTTAATTACCCGGGACACGGCGGGTTTCTCCAGCCAGGATATAGTCGCCAAGAACGGGCTGCGGGCGTGCAATATCGCCGACATTTATCTCCAGGATTGCCGGTTATCTCCAGAAAACCTGCTGGGAAGCATCGAGGATGGCAAGAAAATAGCGGAAGGCCTGCTCCAGGGAATACACTTCAGCGTGGCCGCCGGCTGTGTTGGTGCCGCTCAGGCCTGTCTTGATGCCAGTATCAAGTATGCCGAAGAGCGACAGGTATTCGGCAGGCCGATAGGTAAGTTTGATATGATCCAGGAGTCGATAGCGGACATGATTATCAGTACCGAAGCCGCCCGGCTCGTCCTGTATCAGGCAGCCGCCCTCAAGAGTAACGGGCAACCGTTTGCCCGGCAACTGGCGACCGCGCGATATCTGGCTTCCGACGCCGCCATCCGGGCGGGAACAGATGCCATGCATCTCCACGGTGCTTATGGTTTCGGGAAGGACTTCCCCTTAGAGCGGTATTTCCGCGATGCTGCTGAGGCTACCGAGTATGGAGGGTCTCCCTTGATACAGAAGTTGGCCATCGCCCGCCATGCCCTTGATTTTGCTCCGGCGGCATAAATATCCTTCATTGCCGGTTTGAGATATTTACCGACCCCTCACCCTTTGTCCCTCTCCCCTTACCAAGGGGAGAGGGAAGTTCTTATATAAAGAGAGAGGCTTCGCCTCTCTCTGACTCTCCTGGGCAGGTTCAGGAATCAAGGAGTTTAAGAGGGGCGTCAGCCCTCTTAAGAGCAAATCCTTCCCCTTGTTAGCGGGTTACAGATTATCGAAAGATGAGGAAAAGACTTTGAAGAGGAGAGCTTCTCTATACCGACCTTCCCTCTCCTATTCATTTTTAAGTGAAGAGAATTAGACGACTGGTTGCTAAATGATCTCTGGTCTGGCTCTGCTAGTTGTATTTATTCATGGCGGCGGCCAGACCTTCAGTGAGAAGGCAGAGGATGGCATCGCTCACCGCGGGCATGACCCGGGTAATAACCTGTTTCTCGTCAGGAGTGAAATTACTCAGTACATAGCCGGTTATATCCGCCTCGGTGGTGCCTTCAATATCGCCTGGGCGCCCGACGCCGACCCGGAGCCTGATGAAATCCCGGCTTTTCAGTTCGGCGATGATAGAATCTACCCCCTTGTGTCCGCCAGAGCCACCATCATAGCTGATGCGGATTTTGCCCAGGGGAAGGTCAAGGTCATCGTGGATGATGATGATGTTATCTAGATTTATGTTAAAGCTTTTTCCCAGCAATTCTACTGACTGACCACTCAGGTTCATATAGGTCTGCGGCTTGGCCACCACTACCTCAATGGCAGCAACATCACCACTACCAACCCGGGCCTTGCCCTGTTTTCTATCAAATGAGATACCATGCCTCCTGGCGAAGTGGCTGAGGCACATAAAGCCCACATTGTGGCGGTTATTAGCGTAAGTACGCCCGGGATTACCCAGACCCACGATCAGCTTCATATCAAGTCACCTGCCCCAGAAGGTGGAGTAGTTCCTCTTCGGTGAGCTGCCCGATGCCTAGAGCCTGGGCACGGGCAAGTTTTGAGCCGGGCTCGGCTCCCACCACCAGGTATGTGGTCTTCCGGGTAACGTTGTCTTTGGTTGTGCCACCACGGGCCTTTATTCGTGCCTCGGCTTCCTCTCGGCTGAAGGCATCGAGCCTGCCGGTGATAACGAACTCCATGCCCGCCAGGGGCAATTCCTCAGGCTTGACCTCTTTTGCTGCGAGCCTAACCCCCGCCTTTTTCAGCCGTTGAATTATGCGGCGGTTCTCTTCCTGCCGGAAGAAAGCAACAACACTCTCGGCAATCTTGGAGCCGACAGCGGGAATAGACATCAGCTCTTCTGTCGAGGCATCAGCCAGTCTATCAACGCTGCCAAAATGCGTGGCCAGAACCTCAGCCATCTCCTCACCAACATGCCGTATCCCCAGGGCAAAGATAACTCTGGGTAGCACGGCCTGCTTACTTTTCTCGATAGCATTGAGCATATTGGTCACGCTTTTCTCGGCCATTCTCTCCAGCTTCAATAGTTGCTCCCTCCTGTCTTTCAGGTCGTAGAGGTCGGCAACATCCCTGATCAGCCCCTCTCTCAGCAGCAGTGCACTCTGTGCTTCTCCTATTCCTCTGATATCCATAGCCCCGCGAGAGACGAAGTGCCCTATCCGCTGTTGAACCTGAGCCGGGCAGGTAGCACTGGAGCAGTAGTACATGACCTCACCTTCGGGTTTGACCACCTCAGCCCCACACACCGGGCACGCCGGGCGCTTTCTCTGCTCGTCAAATATCTTCTCCAGCAGGTTGAACTGTTTTTCTTCACCGGTGCGCCGACTGACCACCGGGCCGACTATCTCCGGTATTACCTCGCCCGCCCGTTGCACAATAACCGTATCACCGATGCGGATGTCTTTGCGTCTGATGTCATCTTCATTGTGCAGGGCTGCCTGTCGAATAGTCACCCCACCCACCGAGACCGGCTCCAAGATAGCATAGGGATTAAGGGTGCCGGTTCTGCCGACACTGATGCCGACGTCAAGCAGGCGGGTGGTACCCTGGATGGCGGGGAACTTATAGGCAGTTGCCCACCGCGGCTCATGACCGACATTTCCCAGTTGCTCTTGAAGGTCAAGCTGATTTATCTTGACCACTATGCCATCAGCCTCGTAGGGCAGGCTTGCCCGCCTCTCCACCCAGGTGCGGTAATATTCCTCAACCTGGTCAATGGTGCCCAGCAGACGATTGTTGGGGTTAACCTTAAAGCCAAGAGACTTGAGATACTCCAGGGTCTCCCAGTGAGTTGGTGGCATTGACCCGCCTTCAGCATAGCCCAGGGCATAGACGTAAATATCCAGCGGGCGTCGGGCGGTAACCCTGGGGTCAAGCTGGCGCACGGAGCCGGCGGCGGCATTTCTGGGGTTAGCGAACAGGGGCAGCCCATCAGCAGCGCGTTCCTCGTTCAATTTATGGAATCCAGCTTTGGGCAAAAAGACCTCACCCCGCACCTCGAAACGGGAAGGTGCTTTTTTCGCCACGGATAGGGGAATACTCCTTATCGTCCTCAGGTTCTGGGTGATATCTTCACCACGGAAGCCGTCACCCCGGGTAGCCCCGGTAGTCAGTTGACCATCAACATAGGTAAGCGCAACCGCCAGCCCGTCAATCTTGTGCTCACCGGCAAAGTCAAAGTGCCGGCTCCCCAGCAGCCTCGAGGTTCGGGTATGCCAGGCCAGCAGCTCATCCGTAGAGAAGACATTGCCCAGGGACAATAACGGCAGCGGGTGTTCCACGACGCCGAAGGCTTCCACAGGAGCGGCGCCAACTCGCTGGGTGGGCGAGTCTGGGGTCAGGAACTGGGGGTACTCCTCCTCCAGCCCTTCTAGCGCCCTCATCAGTTCGTCATATTCGGCATCGCTAATCTCCGGGCTATCCAGCACATAATAGCGATAGTTGTGGTGGTTAATCTCCGTCCTCAGTTTCTCGATTCTTTCCTTTACTTCCGCCAGTTCCATCTTACCGCCTCAACACAACAAGTGCTTGTTAACAGACTACCTAACATTATAGTCTATTTCACCAAAGGTGAACACATCTCACGGTGCTTGGATTAATAGATTGCTGGCTAACCTCACCCCCTTTATCCCCCTCTCCTCGACAAGGAGAGGGGGAATGAAGTGAGAGGGGCTAGCGCCCCTTTGAGACACCCCAGGGACGGGTCAAAATATTTCAGGGGGGAGAAGAGACTCCAGAGAGGGGGCAAAGCCCCTCTCTTATTTCCACCCCCCTTCCCTTGCGAAGGGAAGGGGGCATAGGTTGGTAAACAATCCCGGTAAACACCTCTCAGGTTGCTTACCCATCAGGTTTGACGAGGCGAGGCGCATGCGCTAAACTAGATAGCTAGAAACCAAAAGAGGTCAGTAACAAGCGTGGCTGAGATTCGCCCCTTTCGTGGTGTACGTTACAACCAATCATTGATAAAAGACCTGGCTGCCGTTATCTGCCCCCCGTATGACATTATTACCCCACAAATGCGGCAGGAACTGTATCACCAGAGCGAGTATAACTTTGTCCGCTTGGAGGACGGCTGGGGGTCACCCCAGGATACAGCCGTGGATAGCAAATATACTCGTTCCGCAGCCACCCTGGAGCAGTGGTTGAAGCAGAGCATTCTTCAGGTCGATGACCTGCCCGCTATTTATCTACATGACCACTATTTCACCTACCAGGGAAAGGAATTCAAGCGCCAGGGTATCACTGTCTGTGTGAGACTGGAGAGCTGGGATGAGATGGTGGTCCGCCCTCACGAGGGCACACTGACCGAACCTTCAAGCGACCGGTTGAGCCTGTTGTGGGCGCTCCAAGCCAATACCAGCCCGATTATGGCACTTTTTGAAGACCGGGAACGGCGAGTCTCCTCGTTGTTAGCCGAGCCGAAGCGAAGCCAGCCCATAATTAATCTAAGCAGTGCTCAGGGCGAACGGCACCATGTTTGGGCAATTACCGAGCCTGGGGTTATAAGTCAGCTGTCCCGCAGCCTGGCCCATAAACCCCTGTACATTGCCGATGGACATCATCGCTATGAGAGTGCCCTCAGCTATCAGCGCGAGCGGTCTGCCTGTTTGCCAGCACTGTCCGGGGACGAGGCATTTAATGCTGTGATGATGACGCTGATAGATTTTGACGACCCGGGGCTTGTTGTGCTCCCGCCTCACCGGCTGGTTCGTGGTGTATCGAGGACTACCTTGAGCGGCCTGCCCTCCGGGCTGGAAGCATTCTTTGAAGTCGACGAGTTGCCACCGGCCGCGTCCGACGTCTGGCAGCAGGTTGATGATTTCTTGGCTGAAGGGACGGACGAGGTGAGGCTGATTTTGTTTGGTTTAGCCGGAGGGCATATTCTGCGGCTCCGGTTGCGAGACCCAGCCGCCATCAGCCAGATGATGCCTTACTTCCATTCGGAACTGTACAAGAGACTGGCGGTCAGTATTGTTGACCATATCGTGCTAGAGAAGCTGCTGGGACTGGAAAGTGGCAGCGAAGAGGCAATCCTCGGCTATAGCTATGACAAGCAGGACGCGGTGCAAAGGGTCTTAGACCAGGAATACCAGTTGGCCTTTCTGCTAAGCCCGATTCGGGTGGACGTAATTAAAGCTATTGCCGATGCCGGCGACCGGATGCCACGTAAATCGACCTACTTTTATCCCAAGCTACCGGCGGGGTTGATTTTCTATCGGCTGGTGTAAGGGTGCAGGCTTTATTCTTCGCCTAAAGCTTCACCACCTTGGCGGAATAGACATCAGGGATGGATAGTAATTGCTGCCGATATTCCTCAGGTAGAGCTTCATCCAGGGCCAGTATCATTAGCGCCTGCCCCCGGGGCTTAAGGCGGCTGACATGCATGGTACTAATATTTATGTCAGCATCACCAGTTATCTTGCCAACGGCTCCGATGAGTCCGGGGCGGTCCCGGTGGTCGCTGAACAGGAAATAGCCTCCGGTGGGCACAATATCAACCCAGTAATTATCAACCTGGACAATGTGCGACTCACCACGTATCACTGTGCCGGCTACAGTGGTAACCCCGCTGCTGGTGGTAACCTCGGCGGTAACAAGGCTGGCATAGTTTTCGCAGGTAGTGCTCTTTTGCTCCACCACCGTTAGACCGCGTTGAGCGGCCACCATGTTGGCATTGATCAGGTTTACCCGCTCTTCACTTATATCCTCAAGTAATCCACCGAGAACGGCCGCCTTAAGGGCGTTGGTGTCATAATTAGAAATCTCGCCGTCATATTTAATCCGGATAGCATTCATTTGCTCTTCGGCTAGCTGGCTGACCAGCCTGCCCACGGTGGTGGACAACTTCAGGAACGGCGCCAGCACTGACATGGTCTCGACAGCGATAAACGGGGCATTAACCGAGTACCTGGCGGGCTGCCCCTTGAATATGTCAATAACCTGCTCCGCCACATCCCTGGCCGCCATAGCCTGGGCGGCTACGTCATCCCTCATCTCCTCGAGCAGTGGACGCACCCAGATGAGGAGTGACAATGATATTATCATCTTCAAAAAGAACACTCTGGGTAGCGGGTTCGGTGGCAAAGACATCGATAGCCGCCCCGGCTACCCTCTTTTCCTTCACTGCCTTAGCCAGGGCAGCTTCATCAATCAGTCCGCCCCGGGCGGTATTAATGATACGAACTGTCGGTTTGACCAGAGCCAGCTCTTTTTTGCCAATCAGCCCCCTGGTTGACTCAGTTAACGGGATGTGGAGGGTGATAAAGTCGGCTTCTCTGAATAGCTGCTCCAGAGACACCAGCTCCACCTGAAGGTTGCGGGCATACTCGATCGAGATAAACGGGTCATAGCCAATAAGCTCCATCTCCAGGCCCCGGGCGCGCCTGGCTACCCCCGAGCCAACATTACCCAAACCGATAATACCCAGCTTCTTCCCTCTTACCTCAGTGCCCATGAAGTCGCTCCGCCGCCACAACCCGGACCTGAGTACGACGTTAGCCTGCGGGATATTGCGGGCCAGGGCAAGCATAAGGGCGATGGTGTGCTCGGCGGCGGAGGTGGTATTACCAGTAGGGGCATTAACCACAACAATGCCCTGTCGAGTTGCCTCATCCAGGTCAACGTTGTCAATCCCGACGCCGGCTCGGGCAATGACCTGCAACTTCTTTCCGGCCCGGATTATCTGGGCGGAGACCTGCGTCTGACTGCGCACCACCAGGGCTTCATAGTCACCAATAATGGAAACCAGCTCATCAGGCTTGAGACCCAGCCTGATATCAACCTCAGCATAGCCGCGGAGGACATTTATGCCTTCTTCAGCAACCTGATCGGCAACTAACACCTTCATTGTCAACCACCCATAAATCCAGCCTGTGGCAGCACTACCCTAAGCGCCGATATCACTGATTCGATGTCAGCCTCGTTCACCCAGCCCAGGTGACCGATGCGAAATATCTTGCCGTCTAACCTTTGCTGCCCGCCAGCGACAACAATCCGGTGCTTCTCTCGCAGAATCTGGCGCATCTTATTGACGTCAAGCCCGTTGGAAGCGGCTATTGCGGTGACCGTATTGGAGGCATGGCTTTCGTCGGCAAAAAGGGAAAGCCCGAGCGATTTGATCCCATCACGGGCTACCTTACCAACCCGGGCATGTCGGGCAATGATGTTCGGTAGGCCTTCCTTCATTATCATTTCCAGGGAAGCTGATAGGGCAAAGACCACCGAGACCGCCGGTGTCCACGGCGTCTGGTTCTTCTCCAGATAGCTCCTGGCTTTGGAAAAGTCCCAGTAGAAGCGTGGCATCTTGGCTGTTGCGTGCGCCTGCCAGGCTTTTTCGCTGACACTAACCATCGCCAGACCCGGGGGGACCATCCACCCCTTCTGGGAGCCGGTAACGGCAACGTCCACCTGCCAGTCATCTACCGGAAGGTCAATTGAGCCCAGGCTGCTAATAGCATCGACCAGCAGCAGCTTATCAAACTCCTTTACGACCGAGCTAATCAGGGCCAGGTCATTGGTAACGCCGGTAGAGGTCTCATTGTGGGTGACCAGCACCGCCTTGATTTTCGGGTTCGCATTAAGCGCCTGGCGCACCACATCGGGGTCAGCCGCCTTGCCCCACTCAAAGCGAAGTGGCATCACCTCAGCCCCGAATTGCTCAGCCATGGTGGCAAAGCGCTCCCCGAAGACCCCGATAGACACCGATAACACCTTATCCCCGGGGGACAGCATATTGACAATAGCCGCCTCTAGTCCACCAGTCCCCGACCCAGTAAGCAGGAACAAATCCGCCTTGGTCTGAAACAACTGTTTCAGTTTACTGGTTACGCCATTTAGCATCTGCCCGAATTCCGCCCCGCGGTGGTTTATCATCTGGCGGCTCAGTGTCTGTAACACCTCCTTGGGCAGGGGGGTAGGTCCTGGTATGCGTAGATTCTCCATCTGTCTCCTTTATAATAATTCTATCAGTATTAATGACTTTATCAAAGTGGCGTTTAGTCTATTTATCAACCTCACCCCCCTCATTCCCCCTCTCCTTGAAAAGGAGAGGGGGAGGAGATTTTCTTAAGAGAGGCGCAGCCTCTCTTTGCCTCTCCCAGCACCTTCGCCTTCAAAGAAGGGAGGACATTCTAGAGAGGGGTAAAGTGCCTCTCTTACCTCACCTCCCCCTTCCCTTAATAAGGGAAAGGGGTCAGGGGGATGGACTGCCTACGATCCCGCTCCTGCATTTATTATTCATAGTATGTTAATCTAAGACTGCGGCATTCACCCTTTTCTCTTAGGTTTTCTATCGCTACTAATCACTGACGCCGGGTACAGTAGGGGGAACCATTTCAACGGTATCAGTATCAATCACCCTAGCAAAGCGCCGTTTGCCGACCTTGATTATGCTGCCGCTTGGAACTGGGAATTGATATTTGGTTACTTTTCCCCCGTCTATTTCCACCGCTCCTTGCTTAATCAGACGGGCAGCTTCGCTGCCACTACCGACCAGACCTGTTGCAGTTAGCAGGCGTCTCAGGTCAATCTCTCCAGTAGAATAACGAAGAGTCCCAAATGATACAGGATAATCTTCTAGTTCTTCTGGCACTTCCCTTTTTTGAAACACTCGTGCAAAGTGCTCCTCAGCCTCCGAGGCTGCCTTCCGGTCATAGAGCTGGATTATGATTCCCCGGGCCACTCGTTTCTTGAGCTCCATCGGATTGACCGTGCCCTGTCCAAGCTGCTCTCTGAATCCGTCCAGTTCCTCGTCAGGGACATCGGTCAACAATGTGAAGTAGTCCAGGATAAGGTTATCGGGGATAGACATCACCTTGCCGTATATCTCATTGGGTGGCTCAGCGACACCGATATAGTTACCCAGGCTCTTGCTCATCTTCTGGCTGCCATCGGTGCCAACAAGCAGCGGTGTCATAAAGCATTGCTGTGGACGCTGCCCGACCATGGATTGAAGCTCCCTGCCCACCAGGAAGTTAAACTTCTGGTCAAGGCCGCCGAACTCAACGTCAGCCTGGACAGCCACCGAGTCGTAGGCTTGGAGCAGGGGGTAGAGGAACTCGGTCAGGGCAATGGGGCGCCCGGCATTGTATCTGTTGCTGAAGTCCTCGCGAGCCAGGAACTGGGCGACGGTAAACTTGCTGGTAAGCTGAATAACATCGGCGAGGGTGAATTTGCCAAACCACTCGCTCTGCCACCTGACTTCTGTCCTTTCTTTATCAACTATCTTGAAGAACTGCTCCATATAGGTCTGGGCGTTAGCCAGAACCTGCTCTTGGGAGAGCATAGGGCGGGTAACAGAGACCCCGCTTGGGTCGCCGATCTGGGCCGTCCAGTCGGCAACGATGAGAACAATCTGGTGCCCTAACTCCTGGAACTGGCGCAGCTTCCTCAGCGCTACCATATGACCCAGGTGGATGTCCGGGAAACTGGGGTCAAAACCCTCTTTCAGCCGTAGTTGTTTGCCGGAGCGGAGGAGTTCGACCAGTTCCTGTTCCACTATGATCTCGGCGACCCCGCGCTTCAGCAAATAGTTGAGATTAATATCCATGCCTAGTTTCTACCCTGGGAGGCTAATACTGTCCTGCCCTGTTTTATGTCTTCGGCGATCTGTCTCGCCAACTCTTCAGCCGTGCTAAATTGTTGCTCACCACGAAGACGCTCTATAAAATCGACCTTAATTTCCTGCTCATACAGGTTACCGTGGTAATCAAGGACATGAACCTCGACGGAACGCTGGTTGTCGCCAAAGGTAGGGTTCGTGCCAATATTGGTCACCGACTTATAGGACTGGCTATCAATGTGCGCCCGGGTAGCGTAAACGCCATCCGGGGGAAGAGCTTTCACTGAGGCTATTTCCAGATTGGCGGTGGGGAAGCCCAGCCCGACACCCCGCCCCGTCCCGCTAATAACGCGCCCACTCACACAAAAATAACGACCGGCGAGATTATTCACCTTCCTCATATCTCCGTTAGCAAGGGCGTTCCTGATCGCGGTGCTACTTACTACTTCGCCGTTTATCCTCACTGGTGGGATGACGGTCACCGTGAAGTTCATATACTGTGCCAGTGCACGCAGCGCACTAACACTACCCTCCCTCCTTTTGCCCAGGGCAAAGTCAGGCCCGATCACCAGTCCCCGCATTTTCAGGTATTTCTGTAGTAAACTGACGAACTCCCGAGCGCTAAGCTCAGCCAGCTCGGGGGTAAAAGACACGACAATAACCTCATCGATATTCTCATGTCTGAGAAGCCTGGTTCTTTCAGTGAGGGTAGTCAGGTATGATAGCCGCGCCCGGGGTGATAGCACCTCCAGGGGGTGCTGGTGAAAGGTCACCACTCCGCTAAGCAAGTTCTGCCGCTTGGCATGCTCCTTTAACCGGGAAATCAGGTATTTATGACCCAGGTGAACGCCATCAAAAACGCCGATGGTTAATGCCATTTCCTTATCCGGGGATAACCGCGCTAACTCTTCATCTATCAGCATAATTTGTTCCCTTGGACCATAATAGACAGGTAAGGAATGACAAAAAGGGTCTCACCGACCCAAGTTGCTTGCCCGCAGCCAAGACATCTAAATACTAGCACAAGCCTATTCAAGCGGTCAACTGATTTGGATGCATCAACCTCACCCCACCGGCGACATCGAACACATGGGGATACAGCCCAGACGGCGGTCTTATGCATCCACAGAGAAAAGAAGCGCGGGGGAGAGTCACTCACTTACGGTCGATAGTGACCGCTATTTGAATCTCGCTGCCCGTTGTGTTGCATGGAGAAGCTTGCTTTTTAATTCCTGAGGGTTATGGGCCCTCATCAGCGCATCATCAAGGGTGACCAGCCCAGCCTCGACCAGCTTTCTTAGAGACTGGTCAAGTGTGTGCATACCTTCCTGAGACCTCACCTCAAGCAACGCCGGGACCTCATAGGTACGTGAGTCACGGATAAGGTTGCCAATAGCGTAGGTGCCGAGCATTATCTCGAAGGCAGCAACCCGCCCTTTGCCATCGGCCCGAGGCACAAGAACCTGTGATAGCACCCCTTCGAGCACCAGAGCCAGCTGTGCCCTGATCTGGGGCTGCTGGTAAGGTGGAAAAACATCAATGATGCGGTCGATAGTGGCGGCGGCACCTATCGTGTGCAGGGTACTCAACACCAGGTGTCCGGTCTCAGCCGCGGTGATCGCGGTGCTCATCGTCTCCAGGTCGCGCATCTCGCCGACCAGAATGACATCCGGGTCCTGACGTAAGCCGTGCTTTAATGCCATGGCAAAAGCCCGGGTATCATCTCCCAGGTCTCGCTGGATAATAAGGCACTGCTTATTCTTGTGCAGAAACTCGATGGGGTCCTCAACCGTAATGACCTTCCTTCTTTCCCGTTCGTTGATGTACTCAATCATAGCGGCCAGCGTCGTTGACTTGCCACTGCCGGTGGGGCCGGTCACCAGCACCAGCCCCCTGGTCTTGAGAGCCAGGGTCTTACACACCTCGGGAAGTCCATACTGCTCAATAGTCGGTACCTCTACGGGCACACAGCGGAGCGAGAGGCAGACGCTTCCCCGCTGTAAGGCAATATTAACCCTGAACCGCGCCACTCCCGGGACACTATAGGCAAAGTCAAGCTCAAGCTCGCTGTAAAATTTTTCCCTCTGCTTTTCGGTGGTAATACTTTCAAAAGCCTCCACAGTATCCTTGGGTGTTAGCGGCCGCTCACCCTCTATGGGAATGAGGACGCCATTAATGCGCAGTGTCGGCACCGCCGGCACCATTAGATGGAGGTCAGATGCCCCCTTCTCCGTTGCTATTAACAGAAGACGGTGAATATCCATTGGCTACGCCTCACAGTCTACTTTATTTCAAGCTCTTTTGACAAAGCCGGGCCGATAAGCTGGCAGAAGACCTCCACAAGCTCAGGGTCAAACTGGGTCCCGGCACAGCG
>CAZNSC010000024.1:0-6818 GCA_964575695.1 uncultured Dehalococcoidales bacterium | reverse complement strand
CCTTAATTCCGTCAGTGCCTCTTTCGAGGACAAGCGCCTTCGGTAGGGCCGCAGCGAGGTCATGGCGTCATAGGCATCGGCTATCGCCAGAATCCGAGCCTCAAGTGGAATATCATCACTCTGTAAACTACTGGGATAGCCAGTGCCATTATAGTGCTCATGGTGATGCAGGATAGCCGGCAGGCAGTTGACCAGGTCGACTACATGCCTGAGTATCTCGACCCCAAGTTGGGGGTGCTCTCTTATTGGCTCCCACTCGGCCTCAGTTAAAGGGCCCTGCTTGTTGAGTATCGAATCAGGGACACCAATCTTACCAATATCGTGGAGAAGGGCCGCCGCCCGAATGGTCGCCATCCTATCCCGGGACAGACCAAGTGCCTCAGCGGTAGCGACCGCATACTCGCTAACCTTCTTGGAGTGGCCATAGGTATAGTGGTCTTTGGCATCAACCGTAGCCGCCAGGGCATAGATTACACTCAGGGCGCCTCGTTGCACCGTCGACTCGGCACTGGCTATCGGCGACTCTACTTTCACGATATCTGAGGATGAGCAAGTTCGGTTTCTTCCCGTTTGTTTGGCCCGGTATAGTGCGGCATCAGCACAAGCGATTATTTCTTCCTTGGTGACGCCATCCGCCGGCCAGTTGGCGACACCAACACTGACAGTTAGTGACATTACCTTGGAGCTCATCATCCTCTCTACCGCCCTGCGGATGCGCTCGGCGACAATGCAAGCATCATCAAGCCGGGTCTCGGGCAGAATAATGACGAACTCCTCACCACCGTAGCGAAACGCCAGGTCCAGGCTCCGGATGGAGTTCTTAATATGCTCGGACATTTTGCGCAGCATCTGGTCTCCGGCAAGATGCCCGTAAATGTCGTTATAAGTCTTGAAATGGTCTATGTCCAGCATAATCAATGAGAACTTGGTGCCGAAGCGAGAGCCCCTAGCTACCTCCTGCTCCAGGCGTTCATGAAAATGGCGGTGGTTATATAATCCGGTCAGCCCATCAGTATTGGCTCTTATTTCCGCCTCAGTGAAAAGCTGAGCATTCTCAATGGCAACGCCGGCTTGGCTGGCCATGCCCGTCACCAGCTCTATATCCTCAGGGTGATAAAGTGTGCCCGTCTGCTTTCTACCCAGGGCAAGAATACCAATCAGCCTGCCCCGGCTCTTGATGGGATACAGTAGCTCCAAGCCCGATGCCGCCAGTTCCTCCCTCTCCGCTGTCCATAGCGCCCTCAGCTGGGGGATACTGGGAATCTGCTCCAGACCGAGAGGCCTGCCCTCTCTGGCTAGCCAGACAACAACCGGATTATCAGCACTGAATCTGAGCCCGTCTTCTTTCCCATCCTCCGCCATAGGGTAGGCGAAATGGGTGACAAAATCGCCGCTGCTTGCCTCCTGGAATAATAACCTGGCCTCTCTCAGGCGGAGAGCCTTGCATATAGTGGGCAACATCTCGTTGGCCACCTCGTCCAAGTTAAGGTTGCTGCCCAGCCTAGTGCTAAATCTGAGTAGTGCCTGGCGATAAGTATAGGTCTCCTGGTGAAAGATGCGGTCTATCTTCTCCTCCATGAGATGCCTTAACGGGCGAGACAGTATTGACACCACTGCGATGAACGGAGTAATGAGTATTATGGTAATGAGAAGCGGCAGGCCAGATAAGAACTGGTAAACAAAGAACAGGAAACCTGCGTAAACAAGGCCAACGATGAGAAACACCATGCTTAAGGCCAATCCCCTCCGTGCCACGAACCTGATATCAAGCAACTGCAACTTGAGGATGGCGTAAGTGATTATTACGGCGTTGGCCAGGGCACCGAGGTGGTCAGTCGGTAAGAGGGCTAGAAGCGGCACATTGGCATTGGTCGCAGACCAGAGTGCCATTATACCCCAGCCAACCATCAGGTACAAGGTTCGATTGCGGTCAATGGGGTCTGCTGACCTGCGGTATCTCCCCACCAGCATCCACATTGTGATTATCAGCAAGGGGGAAAGCATGGCCACCATAATGTAAGGCCAGGGCCCGATATCGTGGTAGAGGTAGCCATCAACAAGATAGACGTCCCTGACCATATGACCGCTGAAAGTAAGCGACAGCATGGTCAGAATAATGGCATATCCGATATAGGCCACGATTCCAGCCGGCTTATCACTGTAGGCCCTGACGAAGTGGTAGTAAGCAAAGTTTGCCCACACGGCCACGGTGAGAACCATGCCGTTCCAGAAAATTAAAGACTGGGGGGAGCCAGCAAAACCAGAGGTGAGCATAAAAGAGGAAAGGCTCCATGACCCGGCGGCAACAAGAAACAGAGAGAATACCTTATCGGCTCGTCTCCTGGCATGGTACAAGACCAGTATGGCCAAGGCGGCGTACGTAAGACAACTTACGAGCGGTATTACCGCCCACGGGTTCATCCTGAAATTCCTCTCTTGTAGTTATATTATCTTTATCTTAATCAACCATTATGCCTGACCTGCTTTGGCTTTGTCAATAGGAATATGGTAACGCTTTACATAAATAATTGGGCAGGGGGGAATTTCAAGATTGGCGCCGCCTTCTTTGATAAAATACCCCCCTCTCCATTGCTGGTGAGGGGGGCACAAGGGCTGCTTACAGACAATCAATCTACTTGGTGGAGACGGTTTCTGGCCGGCGCCCTGTCTGGCTGCTTACTGTCAGTTCGGGAGAGCTCCCGACCAGAAAATCTACTACTTCATCAGACGGGTTAACGTGAAACACCTTGAGACGACCCATCTCCGCACCGGCTGCTTGCTGCTTCAGCATATATCTCCCAAAGGCACCCTGAGGGACTAATGTGACCTTCAGTGGCTTAATACCCAGGTATGACTCCAGTTCAGAATAGGGCGTGTCCAGTGCTTTCAGTTGCTCATGGATCAGAGTGGCTAATTCATCGGCGGTAAGATTATTGCTTGCCCTGGGTTCAAGGTACAGGTGTAACACTGGTTTCTCTGTGAACTCTTTGCGCGCTGTCCAGTCCTCGTAGGCTACGCCCGTGTTTTCTATCGCCTTCCAGATTATTGTTTCGGTCAACCGGGTAAAGCCGGCAATGTCAATCATATCATCCACACGCGCATGATACACCATCTGCGGTATATCTATATTGAGTTGCTCATTGCGCCGGGCTGTTATCTTAATCGTGTCTCCGAGCCGGTATCTGACAAAAGCGCCGCCGTGGAAATTGGTAATCACCAGCTCGTAGTTCCCTCCCGGCTTGACCTCATCCAGAAGCAATGTCCTTGGCTGGTAAAGAGAGTCAGCCCTGGACCTGAGGCTTTCTTCCTCCGGGATGAACTCAAAGAAGTTATAAGTGGGGTAAAAGGTCAGCCCCTCATGATCCCAGGTCTGCAATGCGATTATCATACCCTCAGTGCAGGCATAGACATCCACCGGTGCCCGGCCCCACATCTCCTCAATCTTCTTCCGGTACACCGAACCATCCGAACCGCCTGACCATAAGCCCTTGAGTGTCCAGACATCCTTAGGTAACATGGGACGGCCCGCCAGTTTGCTTCTGAGCACCCCCCTCATTATCCGAAACAGCATCTTTGGTTGCCGCAGCAGCGCTCCGACATCCTTCTTTCCACCCCCCTGGCTGAAGCGCTCACCGACGGCCACTATTACACTGGGTAGGCCCCAGAAGTGGTCTAATCCCTCGGATAGAGCCATCTTGAAGCCCTTCTGAAACCTCTCCTGGAAGGGCATTGTTTCCGCCTCATCCAGCGGCGGCAGGAAGTCAAACATCTCACTGAGACCATAATGGCACACAATGCCAGTGACATAGGGGGGAGGCGCAACACCATAAAGCTGCTTGTCATTCAATTTGAAATTAGGCTCACCCCTCTTTTTGCAGGTGCCGAAGCACATAGCGGTGAAGCAAAAACTCTCCATCTCTTCCCACTGCCGGTGGGTAACTGGGGACCACTTGAAGTCATACTCCCCGGTCCTGCCTGAGGTATGCTGCCACAGTATTGGCTTTCTCGGCAGCACATCCATCCTTTGCCTCAGCAGATAGGGTGCGTAATCTTTGTAGGTGGTCAGTGGCACCTTCTCCCGGAACTCCTCAACGCTTCTCGGCTTAGCGCCGCGCATCACTACCCTGCCCAGCTCGCACTTCTTGAGCAGCCCTATCTGTTCCATGAGCAGCCGCCGCTGAATATCCATAATCTCATCCAGGCTGAGGTCGATATACCCGCAGTACCGCTGCCACAGCTCCTTGTATTTGCCGGCTTTCAATAGCTCAATGCCGGCAGTCATTTCCCTTCCCCTCTCGAATGATTCAGGCTCTGTGGCCGTCTTTTCCTTGCCTGATAGTTCAGTTCCCGCGGCCTTCTCCTTATGCTGTCTCGCCTTTGTGGTCATTTCCTCTCTCCCTCCTTTAGCCAGAAATCAGGCTCCAGTTTCGTTTGTGGTTGTTAGCGTTTATGCCCCTTCGATTTCGGTAGACATTTCCTTTCCCCCCTAGCCCAAATTAGGCTCTAGCCTGCCTTAACGAGTTTATGCAAGCCGTTATGCTCCTTCTATTTGGTATTAGCATCGGCGTTTGCTTGCGGTAGCGGTCATAGCCGGAGAACATCCTGTCGAAGAAGAACCTGTCCTGAATGACTGCCAGCAGGATGTTGAGCAAGATTAAGATCGGTGAGGCGATAAGCAGCAGACGTGACCTTGAAACCAGGATGAGGGACAGCAGGATGAGAGCAAAGGTGTGAATCCACGGGTAGCGGACGAGGGCATAGAGCCCGGTCACCACCAGCTTATCCCCGACGCCACTGTTAATATATGTCCTGCGAAACGGGAGGTTGATGAATAGGGAATATACTGTCAAGAAGGTGGCCAGAGGCAGTAATCCCCAGCCCAGCCAAATTGCCCATACGGGCAGCCCCAACTTACCGGGGGCAAGCGCCATCATTATCACAGAAAAGAATAATAGACCACCACCTGCTAACCAGGTAACCGGCTTTACCCCTGGGATTTTTTTTAGAGAAACGATGTCAAAAATGTGAAGTATTATGAAACCAAGAATGCCAAAAGCCAGGTAAATCATGCCGCCTCCGCTTTTGACTATGGCACATATCTGGCGCAATGGGAAGATATTCTGTTCTAGAACAATGTTCTACAACAGATTAGGTTTAATAAAGATAAACATATGGACAATTAAGCCCTGATATGTTATCTTTTATAATTAAGAGTTATGTAATTACCGAAAATAGGGGGTAAGGGCTAGTGGAGAAAATTGTGGTGCTCGTTATTGAGAAACAGTCCTTTTCCAGAGCCGGTATGCTCCAGGCTCTGTCCCAACAAACCGACCTTGAGCTGTTAGATTGTACCCCCGATGAGGATCCGATGGCACTAATCGAGTCCTATGCCCCTAATGTGGTGCTGCTTGATATTGACTTCCCCTCGCTGAGCGGGCTTGAACTATGCCGGAGGATAGTGAGGCACTATCCCAACGCCCGGGTGATAATGCTGACCCCCAATCCTAGCGACGAGCAGTTGTTTGAAGTCATCAAGACCGGTGCCGTAGCCTATCTGGATAAAAACATCACAACTCAAGGGCTAGTTGAGACAATTCGGCAGGCGAACCGCAGTGAATACCCCATAAACGATAGCCTTGCCACCAGACCCAAGGTCGCCGAGCATGTGCTGAGGCAATTTCAGGCAATGGTCTCAATGGGAAAAGGTATGGAGACGATCACTGCCCCCCTTACCTCCAGAGAGACAGAGATTCTGAGCTACATTGCTCAGGGCAACTCCAATAAGCAAATCGCTCACATTCTCCAGATCAGTGAGCAGACGATTAAGAACCATGTCAGTGCTATTCTGCGGAAACTGAATGCCAACGATAGAGCTCACGCCGTAGTGCTAGCCATACGCCACGGCTGGATCTCCCTTGAGGAAAGACCCGAGCCACCGAGCAGCCTCTGAACCAAGTTGGAATAACGATAATCGCCATCTATCCCTCAAGATTGAGAGCAGACGGCGACCCCCAATCTTCCTACTGCATATATTACTAAATACCTATTTACTGCTGACAGGAACAAGGTAAAATTGATATTGACAGCCGAAAAACCGGGGGAGAAGGACTATGAGGCAGAAAACTGTTCAGCAGCTGTGCGGACAAGATTTTGAAATTGTCAAGGAAGGGCTAGATGAAGGGCAAGTAGAAGGCTTCATCACCAAGCTTGTCGATGAGCGTGATACTCTATTACAGCGTCAGGAACATCTGCGCTCACTGACCAAGCTCGCTGAGAGGACGGTAGCTGAGGCCGATAAGCTGGCTGAGGAAATGAAAGCGGAGGCGGAGCAGGAAGCCAGGGATAAGGCTACCCACATTCTAGCCCAGGCAGAACAGGAGGCCCGCCAAATGATGGAGCAAAAGCGAGGGGAAATCCTGACGGCTGCCAATAAGGAAGCAGAAGCGATTCTAGCCAGCGCCCGGCAGGAAGCAGAAGCGATCAGGGCCAGCGCCCGGCAGGAAGCAGAAACCACGATGGGGCAGTATCGGCAGCGAGTCCAAGAGGAAATTAAGGGGACGGTGCAAAAGCTATATAGCCAACTCGCCAACGGGTTAGAAGAGATGGCGGGACAGACGACGGAGTTGCAGACAGAGGACGAGAGTAAGCCATCCAAACAGGTAACCAAAAAGCTGTCGCCCACCAATGGTGAAACGCCATCAGACATGGCGCCTGTCACCACAGGCCAAAAGGAGGCTCCGGTTGCTACCTCTGAGGCAAACCCTGATAAGTTTGACGTCCTTGAGCAACTCGAGCAGGCATGGGTAGATACCGAGGCC
>CAZNSC010000023.1:8709-29865 GCA_964575695.1 uncultured Dehalococcoidales bacterium | reverse complement strand
TTTCCCCGTCGGCGTTGTTGATTTCCAGTTGCCGGGCCCACGATATCTGGGTCTTGGGGAATTCTCCACCCCAGCCGTGATAATCACAGTACAGGCGGTTCCCTACGGTGATTCTGGATACCAGCAGCCTGGGCATAAAACAAACATAACCCGGGCCCAGGAAGTGGGCGGTGCCGATGGAGTTGCCCAGGCGGGTCGTGTATCTGTTATATCCCCGCCCTGTCCCCTGGCCTACAGCTACCGAATTCGCCCCGTACTTTTCAGTGTAGCCCTTGATCTTATTGGCGATGGTATCCAGGGCCTCATCCCAGCTTATCCTCTGCCACTTGCCTTCCCCGCGGTTGCCGGTTCTCTTCATCGGGTAGGTGAGGCGGCCGGGATGATTGATGTGCTGTATGCTGGCCAGCCCCTTGGCACACATGGTGCCTTTCATCGGCGATGCCGGGTTTCCTTCGATGTAGGTAATTATCCCGTTCTCAACGGTCACCAGCACGCCGCAGCCGCCGTGGCAGCTCTTGCATGTGGTCGGTATGATCTTCTTTCCACTCATAGTGCACCTCTTAATCTAGCCCCTGACTGTTGGGTCACTGGTTGCTCCCCTTACCGGACAACTCCTGTTCTTAGCGTCTGACGGCAGCATAATGCGATGGCTCAGCTGCCTTCTGATTCCCGTTCAACAGATTGTAAGCCTCCTGGACTATGATGATGGGATGCTCTACCTTGAGCCCGGTACCGGCTTCAATCTGTAGCTTACAGCCACCGCAGTCAGTTACTATCCGGTCGGTGGGGTTATCCCTTATCTGACGGTATAGTCTGCGGGCGATCTCCTTGGACAGTCTATAGTTTGCCTTCTCATAGCCGTAAGCGCCGCCCATCCCGCAGCACTCGTGGCTGACCTGCTTTATGGTAATGCCCGGGATTAGCCGCAGGATTTTTTCGGTCGGGCTGTCAATCTCCTGGGCTCTCAGGTGGCAGGGGGTGTGATAAAAGACAGTCTGGTATATGGGTATGAAGTCAGTCTTTAACTCGCCCGATTTGTGCAACTTCAGCAGGTATTCAGTGATGTGATACAGGTTTTGCGCTACCTCTCTCGCCTGCTCGCTACCTAGCAGACGGGGGTAGTCGTTCTTTATGAACAGGGCGCAACTGGAACAGGTGGTTACCACGGCATAGCCAGCCGATACCAGCCGCCCGAGCACTTTTGCATTGTAGGCAAGGTTCTTGTATGCCCCATTACGGTTTCCCTTGGCTATCATGGGTAATGCACAGCATACCTGGTCGGGCACCGTCACCTCTATTCCGTTCTTGTGCAGCACCTTTACGGTGGCTTCGCCTACTTGCGGATAATAGTAATTGGCGAAGCAGCCGGTGTAGTAGGCCACCTTCTTGTCAAGTATTTCTGCCATGTTGCCTAAACCACTGCCTGAAGGTCTGGGAGCGAAATCTGGGTAGCCTGGTTCTTCTGTCTATGCCGCTTATGATTTCCACGGGGACTCTTGCCAGATTCACATCCAGCAGCCAGTTTGAGATAGGGGCCAAGGTAGTCCCCAGCTTGGCCAGTGTCTCCGGCTTGCCCAGTATCCTGTGTTTAAGGGGGCGGCCATGCCGGGCGATATAGTCTATCTTTGCCTGCCACATCAGGTATGGCAGGTCAATATCCACCGGGCACTCAATGCGGCAGCCTTCACAATGAAGGCAGACATCAATAGAGTTACCCTTTCCATAAAGAAACTGATTGAGGTAATTCCTCGGTGTCCAGATATAATCACCATCACTCAGGGAGTGCCGGATGGGGCAGTGCTTATTACACGCCCGGCAACCGATACATAGGAATAGGTCCCTGAATTTGCCTTGAAGGAGTTCGTTTCGCCCGTTGTCAAGGATGATCAGGTGGAGCTCCCTTTCCCCGGCGCCCGGGGGCAGTGGTAGCTCGTCTATGGCCGGTGTTTCACCGGGGTGTCCGCTGCTGCCCGAGAGAACATTATCCATGCCGAATATACCCATGCACCGGGTTTGGAAGGCAGCCTCCTGCCTTGTCTTGACAATCTTGTCCAGGCCGACGACAAGGATAACCTTGTTCGCCAGTCTCAAATCTTTGCCAATGTTGGAGAAGTGCTGCAGGAAGAATACCTTGCCGTCGTCGGCGGATATGGCATTTACCCCGAGGACGGCGAGGTATTTCTTGCTTTCTGTATCGGGGAGACCGCTCATCTTAGTGGACACATCGAAGGTTCCCCTGAGGTTCCTATCAAATAGAGGGGGAAGCTCCCAGTGATCGGGTAATTTCTTTTCTTTGATATCAAATTCGTTAAGATAGGAGTTGATGACCACAAAACCTTTGTCTCTTAGCAATGGTCTCAATTCTTGAGCCACAATACTGGAGTTATTGATTGATACGGTGCTCGCCCCGTCTGAGATCTCGGTTATGTAGGCGACAGCGTCGGCATTGTCCACGGCTGATTTTATCTTTATCCCAGGTTGGTGCTCGCTTAGAGTGGTTTTGAGTTCCCCAGCGAGGAAACTGGCATTGTTGCTGGCATATTGACGGATTTCCTTCAGGCGCTGCTTTATATCCTCGATGCGGATAGTGTCTGCGACAGGGGAGGGGTTGTGCCTGGCTTTAAACAGTTTTGTGGCCGCCAACTCCCTTTTTTCTGCCAGTTCCGGTTCCATTATCCATATTGACAAGTCTTGGTTCATGGTGTCCTGTCTAACTATCGCTGCTTGCAGAGAATCTCGATCAGGGGTGTGTCAATAATCTAAGCCTTTGTCTTCGAGGCGTCATCCGACACCTCGTAGTAATTCTCGTCGCCACGGCACCTTAAACACAGGTTGCCATCCCTAGCCGGATGCGTCTCGCCACATGAGTTACAGGTGACCAGCGGAGCCTTCTTTATCCTCTTATAAGGGGCTACTCTTACCCTTTGCCACGACAGTATGTCCCGCCCCGCCGCCATCACTTCCCGGGCCACTGCCTTTTCATCAGCATCACCCACCCGCATCAGCCATCGCTCGATAAGAGGATATTTCTTGATTTGTTCCAGGTTGACGAAAACTCGGATGCCGTCCAATTCATATTTATCATAGAGGGTCATGGCTACCTTACCCCAGTCCTTCACACGCATCCACCCATTGCCGTAAGAGCAGGAGGTCATCAACTGGATGGCATCGGGCAGACAAGCCTTTGTCTCCACGACCGCATCTATAGGGTAGCGAGGTCCGAGAAGTTCCTTTGCCAGGTCCACCATTATGATGCCAAGAACAAGCCCCGGACTTAGGTAACCATGAAAGTCGGCACCCTGTTCGAAGTATGGCTGGAGGTGCTTGACTCTACTGGCGGCTAAAGTGCTTGTCCCTGCATGCCGGGCTGTGACCATCACTGCTCTCCTTCAATCGGCGATCATTATAGTTAAATTATACAACATAGTGAGACTGCGACGCCATTAATCCGGCGGCTTTCTATGTGGCACGCCCTTTTGCCGATGACTGGGTCACGCATGTCTGGGTGTTAAATGTCTGGGTTATGTGGGTTATGAAGGTATAAGCCGTGACTTTTTCATTCGGCGTCCTTCATTATCCATCGAGCCGCCTCTAGGAGACTATGGGCGGTGTAATCGGGGGGGACAGTGATATTATTTCCTGCCTGGGGGCCGGTGGTTACCAGTATCGTTTTGCAGGCGAGGGCTTTGCCGGCGTCTATATCCATCTGCATATCACCGACAACATAAGAAAGCCGGGGATCAATCGCCAGCTTCTTTACCGCCCTGAGAAAGAGCGCCGTTCCTGGCTTACGACAGTCACAGGCGTCATCCGGGTGATGAGGGCAGTAATATACGGCATCCACCATCGCTTTGTGCCGCTTGAGTTCGTCTATCATTTTCTTATGAATTTGAGCCAGTGTCTCTTCAGTAAAATAGCCGCGGGCGACACCTGATTGGTTAGTAACTACCACTACCTTGAAGCGGCTCTCATTCAAGAGCCTGATTGCTTCGGGGACACCGGACAGAATCTCGAAGTCCTCGACCCGGCGGCAGTAGTTGACGTCCCGGGCAATGGTGCCGTCCCTATCCAAAAAAACAGCTCTATTTCCCATATCTTGTCTTTGTGTCTCTGGCTCTTAGCTCCTCGTTTGCCTTTTGATATTTTTCTAGCGTGCCGATGTCAATGAGGTGGTCATCGTGGTTCAGGAGGTAGCCATAGGCCGGGAGCCCGAGGTTGATGATTCTGGGGAAGACGTCACGGGCAAAATCACAGAATCCTTCGCTTGGAATATAATCGAGAACCTCTTTTTCCAGAACGTAGACCCCGCCACTACCTAGATTACCGGCCTCCGAGCCACGGGCCGGCTTCTCCACGAAGCTGAGAAGCCGGCCCGCTTCGGTAATCTCGACAACCCCTACCTCCCAGGGATTTGACACCTGAAGAATAGCCAGGGTAGCAATCGCCTTTTTCTGCTGATGGAAGCTGGTCATGGCGGAGAGATCGAAATCAGTGGCCACATCACCGTAAACCACGACGAATGTGCTATCGAAGAAATGGGCCATCCTCTTTACGCCACCGGCTGTGCCCAGGAGAGATGCCTCATGAGAATAGGCGATTTTGACACCAAAGTGAGCACCATCACCGAGGGAATCCTCTATCTGTTCTCCCAGGTGGTAGAGGTTTATAGCCACTTCACCAATATTGTGGCTCTCGAGCCATAGCAGGGTGCGCTCAATAAGCGGCACTCCGGCCACAGGAAGGAGTGCTTTGGGCACCGTTAGGGTAAGCGGTCTTAGTCTTGTTCCTTCGCCCGCGGCCAGGATCATCGCCTTCATTTATCCTGTCCCTGGTTCACTCTTTGTAGCCGTGGGGATGTTCTCTCAGCCACCGCCAGGCATTCTCTACAAGGGCTTCCAGTTCACTGAACTCTGGGCTCCAGCCAAGATCGGCCTTGGCTCGCTCTGAACTGGCGACCAGGACTGCCGGGTCGCCAGGGCGGCGCGGGCGGACCTGGCTTGGGATATCTGTCTTGGTGACCCTTGTGGCCGCGGCTACTACTGCAAACACCGAATACCCCCCGCCACTGCCTAGGTTATAGGCGTTGCCACTTAGCTCCGCCACTTTCTTCAGGGCTAAAAGGTGGGCGCGCGCAATGTCGATTACGTGAACATAGTCCCGGACGCAGCTCCCGTCTTTTGTTGGATAGTCGGCACCGAATATTGCCACCGGGCTGTTCTTATTTGAGGCTGCCTTAAGCACATTGGGAATAAGGTGAGTCTCAGGATGGTGGTCTTCGCCGAAGCGCCGGCTTGCCCCGGCAGCGTTGAAGTATCTGAGGGAGATATGTTTAAGTCCGTAGGCCCTTCCGTACCATTGCAGGATGTGCTCAAACATGAGCTTGGATTCACCATAGGTATTGAGGGGCAGTTGAGGGTGGTCTTCCTCTATGGGCACACTTTGAGGCTCCCCATAAACGGCGGCACTTGAGGAGAAGATAAACTTGAGGACTTTGTGTTTCAACATGGCATCCAGAAGGTTTATGCCTCCGATGATGTTGTTCCGGAAATACTTTTTGGGGTCGGTCATGGAGTATTCAATCACGGTCTCCGCTGCCATGTGCATCACGGCATCAATTTTGAAATGGCTGAATACCTCATCAAGGGCTCCGGCATGGCAAATGTCGGCCGTGACAAAACTGGTCTCGGGCGGGATGGCTCCCCTGTGCCCCTGTTGGAGGTTATCCAGGACAACGACTCCGTAATCCCCTTTGATGAGTTCCTCGGTGACAATACTGCCCACATATCCGGCCCCACCGGTGACTAGGACATTCATTCTGAGGCCTCCCTTAAGCAGGTAGTAATGACATGTCCCAGCAGCAGGTGGATGTCCTCTGACTGCTCCATATTGTGAACCGGGACCACTACCGGAATGTCCACCAGCTCCTTGAGGCTGCCCCCGTCAAAACTGATGAAACCGATAGTAGTTGCCCCTTTAGCCTTGGCTGCTTTTATCCCGTTCAGTACGTTGGCTGAGCTTCCGCTGCCGCTGATGCCAATGGCAATATCTCCCGCGTCAATAAAATTGTCCAGTTGCTCAGAGAAGACGTGCTCGTAAGCTGAATCGTTTGCCCAGGCGGAAAGAAGCGGGACATGGTCGGTCAAGGCGAAGGCTTTTAGCCTGTGCTTCCCGGGGCAGATGGCCCCTTTAGCCAGGTCGCCGGCAAAGTGGGAGGCGGTAGCTGCGCTGCCGCCGTTGCCGAAGATAAAGACACTCCTCCCCCTCTCCCGTGCCTCTTCAAGGACGTCAATCACTTGGGTAATTGCCTCAACCGGTAGTCTGGCTAAGCTGGTGCTGATATCAGTCAGATAATTCTTAATCATGTCAGAGTTCTTAGAGTTCATACCTACCTCCCCAGCCTGATTACACCCTTTTGTTTCATCTCCCTTTCCGCTTCGGCATGGTAGTTAGCGACATCCGGTTGCACCTTTGCCCACTCAAGGTATTCCCTGATGATTTGCTCCAGGGGGACCTCGGGCCGCCAGCCGAGCTTCTTGAGCTTGGAAACATCTGATACGATATGGCGGACATCACCTAGGCGAAATTCTCCCGGAATTACGGGCTCAATGTTCTCCCCGGCGGTTCTGTTGAAAAGCTCGGCATATTCAAGGGCAGTTATTGCCCGGTCGCCACCAACATTAAACACCTCAAAGTCTGCCGCTGCATTTTCCATGGCCAACAGGTTGGCTCGGGCGACATCGCCAACATAAACATAGTCCCGGAGCTGTTTACCGTCCTCATAAATAATGGGGGGGAGGTTGCTAAAAAGGCGGGTGGTGAAGATACGAAGGATACCGGAATACGCGTTATGGAAACTCTGCTTCGGCCCCTGGGTGATACTGTAGCGTAGCGCCACTGTCGGAATGTCAAATCTTCTCCCCAGGTTTAAGGCATAAAGCTCCTGGCAGTACTTGGAGATAGCGTACTGACTGTGAGGGTTTACTCTCAACTCCTCAGTGGTCAGGGGTTTCATATCCTGGTGGCAGACCGGGCACCGTACTTCCCATTCCTCTCTCTCAAGCTGGTTCAGGGGGCGGGGAGGGGGGTATTGAGTCCCGTGTTCCGGACACTCATACTTCCCCTCGCCATAGACTGCCTGGGAGCTTCCTAGAATAACCTTCCGAACTGGGAGACGCTCATTTACAATAATTTCATAGAGTAGTGCCGTGCCAGCATCATTGACCATGGCGAACTTACCGAAGTCAGGAAGATAGCCCTGATAGGCAGCAAGGTGAAAGACAAAGTCCACCCCGTTCAGGGCTTTCTTGAGGTCGCTCCGGTTGCGTACATCGCCCAGAATGAATTCCACATCCTCGGGAATGTAGTCCGGTTTTCTTTTCTGCGGGTGCACCGGGGTTTCGAGACTATCAAGAACGCGAACCGAGTACCCCTTTTCCAGAAGAAGGTCTGTGGTGTGAGAACCGATGAAGCCGGCACCACCAGTGACTAATACTTTCATTCGGTGCCCCGGTAATCAAAAATCACCTTACTCCCATCAGGCTGAAAGCGGAAGGGAAGCTCCCGTAATCCTCTGAGTGCCCGGCGGACTTCATCCTGTTTCCCGTTGGAGCAGTATAGAAGGAGAAAGCCACCGCCTCCGGCACCGGCGATCTTGCCCCCCATGGCTCCAGCCTTGCAGGCGGCTTGATAAACCTCATCGATTTGGGAATTGGTTATCTTGCTGGCGAGTTCTCTTTTCAGTTCCCAGCCCCGGTGCAGAATCCTGCCAAACTCGTCAAACGCACCATTAACAATAGCCTCTTTTGCCTCGAAGGCCAGGCCTTTCATCTCTAGAAGTATGGCAGCCTGCTGAGTTATGTTCGCTTTCTGCTCGGCTAGGATTTGGCTTGATTTTCTGGTTATGCCGGTATAGAAAAGAAGGAGGGCGTCATTCAGCCTCCTTCTGTCTTCGGGCGAAAGTTCGATCTTTTCAACCTCAACCCCACCGTTGCCGAAGCTAATAAAGCGCATATTCCCGTAGGCGGCAATATATTGGTCTTGCCTCCCGATGGGTTTTCTCAGAGTGTCAATTTCTACCTGGCATGCCTTTTCTGCCAGCTCTCGGGCAGTGACCATCTGTCCCTGGTAGGCATAAAGGGCGTGGAGCAGTCCCACGGTGACAGCACTCGATGAGCCAAGCCCGGTTCCCTCTGATGGAATGTCGGCGAGAGTAGTAATTTCTATGCCCCTCTCCACCCCGCTCAGCCTCATTGCCTCTCTTACCAGCTCGTGCTGGAGCTTATCAACGGTGTCCACTATTTCTTTTTGAGAGTAGTTCACATAAATCATATCGTCGAATCTCTCTTTGACGATGACATAGACACGTTTATTGATAGTCGTGCTTAGGACGGTGCCACCGTGGGTCAGGTAAAAACTGTCAAAATCGGTGCCCCCTCCCAAGAAGCTCAGCCGTAATGGTGTTTCAACTACAATCACCCTTGTCTCCTCTTAAAAGGCCCTTGTAGCTAGCTACCTCTGGTTTCGCCGATATCTCCTGGCTGTCGCTGAGTTCCCTAGTCATCGTGGCGAGAGGTATAACTACCCTTGGTCAGAAGCTCTGACTCGTTTTGGAGATAACCTCTGAGCCATTTGGCCCTGTTTTGCTCCCAAGCTATCCCCCCCTCCCTCTTTTAGTCGCCGATGTTGATCTTGGCCTGGTGAAAGAGCTTCTTAAGTTCCCTGCGGGCAAGACGAGTGGGATTTGCCCCTTTCGTTTCCCATCGTTGCACGGTTGATAGGCTAACCCCGATTTCCCGCGCCAAATCTTCCTGGGCCCAGCCCATTTTTCGCCGCAGTTCCTTCACCTTTTCTTGCAATTGTATCATATTAGTCTCCAAGAAGCAGCGACAAATGCCGTTTTGCCTCTGACAGCACTTGACACTGCATAACGCGTATATTATACTGCCTTTGTGGACTATTGTCAATAGATGTTGCCAATTGATTCCTCCGGTGTTGGCTGTTGCATTTGGGAAAAGTATATAGAAATATCGGGGTGTGCGCCACCGTGTTAAAATAAGATTAGCTGGGATGCCATTTGGAAGGGCTGGGGTCGGTGGTGCTAGGTTACGGGCAGGAATGGAACCGGGGGTGACCTTATTATTCTATGAGGGGTAGGGCTAAATTAGCGGTGGAGTTTTTAGTATCCAATAAACAGGAGGGTGAGCCCTATAGCGGCTCCATCCCTAGCTCGGCGTTGAGGATGGGGATGAGCCTGGCTATCTTTTACCTGCTAGCAATTACTGGGGCGGAGGTAGTTACCAATTTCTTCAACCTGGTGGTGGGACTTATTTGCCATACTGTTGTCCTCACCGTCCTTATTGTTCACTCGTCGCTGGTTGCCGGGTCTCCTACTCGCAAGTTGCTTCTGGCGCTTTGCCTCGCCCCCCTAACTCGAATAATGAGTCTGTCTATGCCGCTGACCCAGCTTCCTGTGATCTACTGGTATCTGATAATCTATCCCCCCCTGTTCCTGGCGGCCTGGGTGGCGATGCGGAATCTGGACTTTGCTGGCCGGGAAGTTGGGCTTAACGCCGGAAAGGTTCGGTGGCAGCTGGTCGTGGCCTTGACCGGGGTTATCTTCGGCGTGATGGAGTATTATATTCTGAGACCCGAGCCGTTAATAACCGAGCTGACCTGGGGAAAGGTGTTGCTTCCCGTCTTCGTTCTTGTGGCAGGAATGGGGCTTGTTGAGGAGTTTGTCTTTCGCGGGGTGATTCAGCGAGCGGCGGAGATAACTCTGGGGGGGTGGGGAATGCCTTACGTTGCCGTTGTTTTCGCTGTCCTCCACCTGATACACCTCTCGGCAATTGATGTTGCCTTTGTTTTAGGTGTTGGTCTATTCTTTGGCTGGGTGGTAAAAAGAACAGGATCCCTCCTTGGAGTGGTCCTGGCTCATGGTATTACCAATACTATCCTGTATTTGATAATGCCCTTTTTTATCTAGGTTACTATCTCCACCAACTTCAGCACAACTATCATCACAAAGGCGATAACTAGCGGCGCGATACTTACGTCTAGAGACTTGGCTAATAGCCTGCGGGAGCCACTGTCACTGGTAGCGGCGATTTCACGGGCACAGAGGAAGAGAGCTAAAGCAACTAAAGCCACCACCCCTAGTGCAACCCCAAACCCGAGCATGGTGGTTATAGTGGTTATGGTAGTTATGGTACTGGTGGTAACAGTGGTTATCATTATTCCCCGTCTCCACCTCTATTAACTATATTCATGATGGATTATAATCCATCTCTTGCCAGTTGTCGATATTATAGAGTATAATCTGCCTTTTGTCAATAGGACTTTCAGGCGACTACTTGATTATATCAACTCTTGCCAGTTGTCGCTATTATAGACCACAATCCGCCTTTTGTCAATAGTATTTAAAGAATATTCCCCAACTTTTTTTACAATAAGGGCATGAATTTGACGCCATGGGCGGATAGTGTTGCCATTTGGTCATATTACATTACTGCAGAAGTAGTCAGCTTGCGAGATTTGGCGTCTGTGAGCTGTTGTGGCCCCAACTGATTGCCGGGCAGCAAGAAGAAAAACCATCCTTTCAAGAGGCGTGTTTGTGTGATGCTCTGTCATATAGAGCTTCTATCGCTCTGGAAATATTTAGCTGCGCTTCAAGTAAAAACCTGATCTCAAGACTGTTGTCACCGTAACACTGCATCTTCATCTCATCTCTCAGCAGACTGTCGGCCTGGCATAATAGTTCAACAATGTGATAGCCATTACCCCTGCTTTGCTTAACGTGGTCACGTGCTTCTTCCATTTAACCGTCCTCATGTCTCTATAGAAAGCCTATATAAATCTGTATTTTATGACGACTAAGTTAGAAAGAAGTTGTAGCAAGGTTTGAATTTGATTAGAGATTATCTTCGAGTCAGGCTGCACCAGGCCAATGAGGCTTAAGAATAGCCGGAGGCCCTGAGTGGAAATCACCCGAAAAGGTGATAGACGGGCAGCCTTTTGGGCAATATATTGTACTAGTACCAATGTCCATAGTTCAACCAACTCTGAATAAAAGTCTAATAAGCAAACAGGCTAGGGACTAGCAATCGGTGAGTATTTTGAAGTTGAGGCAGGTAATCATCATAGGTCTGCTAATCGCAACGCTACCAATCGCAGGGGCTTGCTCAGCGGACAAACCCAATTACAGTTCTGACGAAGTAGTTACAATAGTCAAGCAGGCGGAGAATTTGTCAGATACGGGCTCGCTAACACAGGATAGATACGGTGCCAGGCTACTTGGAAAACCGATAGTAGCGAACTTGAGGCTATATGACTGGGAAGCCAGATATCTGGGGGAGGGCAAATGGCAAGTATCTGCTAGCGTACGCTACAAAGAAGGACGTGACACACAGACATGCGAGTTCGTCTGGGACTTCTACGAGAACACTAATGCTGTGGAATACGTGGGAGACAGTGGGTAACTTTCGTGCCTTTGCCTGGATTCCAATTAGCGCACTGGATTGGTCTGGGAGATAATCCTCGTCGTCGTGACTTGAGGAACTCAGTCCACAGAGTGCAGAAATGAATTGGCGGGAGCGCATGGGAGTCGAACCCACCGAAGACACGGCTAATGCCCCCCGACGGATTTGAAGCCATGGACAGCGCATTCGGTTTGCCAGCTAGGATGTCAGCTAATTTGTCAGCCAGATTTTGGCTGAACTTTCTTTTGCCCTGAGTAAGTAAAGTGATATGAGTTCGACTTACTCCTAATTGCCTTGCTAGCTCTGCCTTGGTTATCCGTTTATTTCTCATAGTACCTCAATTCAGTTGCCACAGCTCGTGCTTCACATAGAAATCAGGGAACTCAATCAGCGTAGTGAGCAGCATATTGTCGATGCCAATCCTGCTCAGCTTCGGCTTGTCCCCGTCTAGATATATAGTGCCTGCTGAGCACTCCCCTATCCAGCGCATCGCTTGGCTGATCTCCTCATCAGTCATTTGAGCGTTCGGCTTTATGATGTTGAGATTAGCCTTTGCCCAATCTACAAGCTGAGCGGGTGTCATCCAATCGTCAGATAATTTCATGCTTAACACTGCTAGTGCTGTTTTGCGTGTAACTCGACAAGTGCTGTAATTTGTACTGTTGTACTTTTTACACTCGTTAATACTTTTATATCCTTAATGCGCATTTTGCGCTGCAGCAAGCTCCTCGAACCTGTCCGGCCACTCGCGGACTAGCACATACCAGCCGAAAGTGTTCTTCTCTGGTATAGGCCCGAATAGTCCCTTGCCGACTAGGTCTTTAAGTTCACCGGCCTTGAGAAGCGATTGGTAGGCGTTGTTCTTTGATGGGTAGACCTGGCCGGTCTGCTTATCTCGGACTTGGACTTTCCCATTAGACTGGACTGGTTTGCGCTTCCGAGCAAGAGCTTCCTGAAGGTGAGCGATCAACTCGGCGTGCTGCAATGCCAGGTGCTTGAGGGCTTGGACTTCTTCATAGAGCTGATCAATAGTTGGTGTAGGGGTAGGTTCAGGTTCGGGGGTTAGCTCAGGCGTAGTAGTGGTGATTGACCCTTCTTGTGGTGTGGGTGCTTCTTCTACGGGCTTTTCCTGAGCTTGGAGTTCTTCAGGTGTTGGTGTCCTTACCTTAGCTTTGGATTTGCCACAATAATGCTGACCTCCTTATTTAGTTTGTCAGCATTATTGTGGCGTGTTAATCAACAAGCGTAAATTAAATGAAAATAAAATGTATATTTTATTAGCACAGTATGTGCTGTTAAAGTGAGATTGTTTCATTAAGAACAAAATATGTTTAGAGCTAAATAGAAGACTGAGCAACAAAAGTGGCAGCGACTGGATTCGAACTAGTGACTAAGGGCTTATTCAAATAAGCCTATATTAAAGCGTTGATTAAGAATCCACCTGCAATTAAGCTTGCGAAATTTGCCAATACTACATACAAAAGTGTTACTAGACGAGGTCGCTCCCGTAGGAAAACTAAAAACGCGATAATCTCAAATATAAGAACCAAAAACTCTCCAATAATTAGATAAAATAAGATGGAGGGGAAATAGGAGTTAACTAAAGGGTAAAATTCTCTGTTGAGCGAAACATATAAAAACCCCTGAGTAACTAAATTAGTGACCAAGAAAACAATCCACGAGGTTCTTTTTCTATAGCCAAATAGGAAAAAGATGATGCCTTCTATCAGAAGAGTCAATATAATTGTAACGGAAGCGAATTCATACGGACGCAACCAAGATGTTCCGGGAGTTAGGGTCATGTCCTCAAGATCTAAGGTGAATATGTTATTGTATTGCTGTAGTTCAGGTAAAGCTATTTCAAATGTGTTCTCGCCCTTAATAATTTTTAGTGTATCGTAGTCTATGTCTGTAAATCTGAGATGAAAATTATAGTAGCTTTCGAAAATTCTATCTATCCTTTGAGCTTTATATGAGCCAATACTTAATTCAAGGTCCTCTGGGGCATGGGAGACTATAACAGTTATCGTTGGAGGTGGTGGCGCATTGGCGTAACATATTGAAGTATTACCACATACAAGGACTATGGGTAGAAGTAAGAAGATTAGTAATTCTTTAAATGAAATACGCACCGTTTCTCTCTTTCCATCCAATTATATCAGGAAAAAGGGATTTGTTTAAGACTTCGCGGATTTAAGTAATTCTTTGGTGGCAGCGACTGGACTTTAATTAGCGAACGATATTACTCGGGAAACTTTGGTAATTTTGACTTCATTGGAATGAATCTGATGCCGTTTACAAGTTTCTCGGCATCAGCTCTAGTGAATCCAAGTTTTTCATAGATTTTCACAGCGTAAGGAGAAGAATTAACATCGATTTCGCTGGTCGTGTTATCTCCCTGTATACATCTTTGTATTGCCAACTCAAGTAGTCTTCCTGCTATTCCTCTCCTCTGATATTCTTTCTTCACGAAAAGCAAAGATATGTGGTTGTTTGAGCGAATCTCAATGACCCCTACGATTAAACTATCGTAGACAGCTACTAGCACGAAGTGGCCATGTGCTAGTCTCTCTTGCATAGAGCTGGGATTAACATACTTTAAGAACTCTTTCACACCTTCATCGCTGTAATCTGGCGCAACGAAATCATTAAAGCAGTCTATGACTAGTCGACAGGCTTCAGTTTCTTCGCCCTTTTCTAGCTCTATGAATACTATTTTACTATTCATATTCTCTCGAACATTATTGAGTTTTACTTTCTTTTTTCCCGGGTGCAAGATTGTACCAACTATCAGATTGGAGAGCAAGTATGCCAGCATTACGTAGGGCCACATGTACCCAGCTAATATATTCCAACCAACCAAGATTTCTTCAACTGGTCGCCCAAGGATAAAGCTACCTCCCCATTCGAATATCTCCTCCAGACCTAGCCATACCAACCCAATTACGATTAAGTCTCTTGTGTTGTATTCCTTAACATATCTCAATAAGAAGTACGCCAAGACAAATATAATGACTATTCGGGTAGACATGCCGATTTGATGTGCTACTAGAACACCCCACCTCGGTTCATAGATAAGATTCATCAGCACAAAGAAGTTGAAACCAGCAAGCAAGGTTTCCATAAGCCAAACACGAATACCTATCTTTAATAAGCGAGTGTTCATACTAGATTGTGCCTTCAGCGTCTCAATACAGTATAGTCAATTTTAAGTTAAAATCTGAATTTGTGCACCTTAAGAAAGGAGAGTCATGCTTAAGAAAGAGTAGATTGATTGAACAAACAATAAGTGGCAGCGGCTGAATTTGAACCAGTGACCAAGGTGACCCAGTTACCAGCCGGCGCTGAGCCGTCCACCGACCAGTACCGGGACCCGCTACTGTAGATGGGGATATTAACTCGCTGAGCTAAAGCTTTCTTTCTTATCTGTGCCGCACATCATACCACTGACTAGAGCCATCACCATGGCCATCATCATAGTTGGCATGAACATATTCATCATCTGGCTGAAGTCAAAGCCGCTGGTCTGTGTCGGGTAATACGCGCTGGAATAGGCGCCACTGACCTGCATTGGTCTTGGTTGGGGTTGTGGTCTGGGTCTTTACGGGGTAAGCATGCTAGAAAGAGTAATGAATGTATAAAGTGCGCAGCGGTTATAACAATGTTTAATCCATCAGACAAATGTTATATGATTGTAATAGCAAATAGACTAAGCTACGGATGATCACCGTGCGTGGGACCGAACCAGGAAAATTGCGATAGGAGGATCGTATGAACAAATCAATCAAGGGTAGTTATACGGAGAAGAACCTCCTTGCTGCTTTTGCCGGAGAATCACAAGCAAGGAACCGATACACGTATTTTGCCGGCATCGCTAGGGAGGAAGGACTGGAACAGATTGCCAACATATTTATCGAGACTGCGGAGAATGAGAAGGAACATGCCAAGGTATTCTTTCAATACTTGGAAGGTGGAAACGTAGAGATAACTGCCGGCTACCCCGCGGGTGTGATTAAAGACACCAAATCAAACCTAGAAGCGGCCGCTGATGGCGAAAAGATGGAATGGACTACCATCTATGCTGACTTTTCTAAAATCGCCCGTGATGAGGGATTCCCCGCGATTGCGGTATCATTTGAGCAGATATCTAAAGTGGAAAAGTTCCACGAGGCAAGATACAGAAAACTGATCGACAATGTCGCCCACGGCGAAGTGTTCAAGAGAAAGACTCCAGTCAAATGGCATTGTATCAACTGTGGATATGTTTATGAGGGTACTGAACCCCCTAAGCAATGTCCAGCGTGTAAGCATGCTCAAGCCTTCTACGAGGTATTGGCTGAGAATTTCTAGACATCTTTACCGAGATCCGTCGAGTAACGGTAGGCCGTTCCGCGGCTAGGGAAGCAATTTGAGTTCCCGGAGCAGGCGGGAAGGACGGAACACATCATGGCAGATGTAATGCCAAACAACCGGAGATCATCACATATCAGAGGCAAAATAAAGGTAAACAAGAACAGGCCGTATGTTGTTTCAGGAGGGATCCCACTATCCACGCAAATAATAGGTAATGATGCCGCGGGATATTCTTTTGAATGGCGCAAGGTGAGAAACATCCATCCCATGAGAACTGCACTCTTTGCCGGTGTGGCAAAAGCTCCAACAATCCTTTCTGCGACGGCAGCCATTGCGAATAGTCCAAATTATGGATTCGAACTATGATGCTATCCGTTCCACGTCTGAGTCGGCGAAGGCCGTGCCTTCTAGAGAGCATCACACAGAAAGCGACTGCAAAATCATGCGGGATTTGTCCTGACGTAACAAGGCAACAGTCACCTTGAACGAGAGATTATCTAAGAGGGACCTAGCACATAGGAAATCCGTCCGATAGGGTTCTGGCTCCGAGGGCACAACTCTACTTCTTCTTGGAAGGCGCTTTCTTCGCTTTTTCTGCTTTCGGCGCTGGTTTCTCGGTGTAGAGCTCTGGATGATGACGTCTGCAGGTCTGACACATATTCGTAATCTCCTTTCCTCAACTTTATTATATCATTTGGCTTGCTCAATGCAACTTCTGCAAAACTTCCAATCCAGCACTGCACTCTGCGCTATTCTTGTATTCCCGAAGCCCAACTATTACACTTATTCGAATGCGCAGTACCCGGGGCGGCTCAGTATAAGCCGCTGTGCGCTTGCAGCACGAATGCAGAATTGCAGCAGCGCTAGACAAATCTTCATTTATGCTATTGCCGAAGCCAATTCTCTAGTTCGTCCGTAAACTCCCTAACCACCCATTTTCAAATGGCATGGCTCCCCCATTTCCACTATGCTTCACGGCGTCTATTTTAATATTCCTAAGCTTCTGAGACTTGCCTCTAGTCTCTCTCTATGTGCTGGAGCAGTCTTGCCGAGCGGCATGTGAACTGTCCATTCGAAATATTCATCATCGTAGAACAACCCATGAACGGAATAGGGGTCATTCTGCTGGGCCTTTCTTGCCTCTTCGAGGGAGTCAACTGCGAAGATATTAAGACCACGTGTTGGATCAGCCGCAGGACCGCCTGCCCACATCATATCTTTAATGGACATGTCATACTGATATCGCAAGTGGTTCTCTCGGACGGCTTGTAGCTCAGCGGGCAGGGGTGTGCCCTCCGTATAGAACTTGCCTATTGCCTCCGTAAGAGATGGAGCAATTTTATACAGACATACAAACAGCTTTTCTGGCGTCGTCGATTCCAACTTCTTGACCTCCTTTCATAATCAGTTGGTCTCCAGACTCAACTACCTGACTCTGACCATGGATATGTTTCAGATGCCAGGCAAGACCACTTTCTGGTCTGAGTTTCTTTTCACATTCCGGACAAGTAACCTTAACAGCCTCTCATTTCCATTATAATGACAGGTGCCTGCCTGCGCAAGTGCATACACATCACCTAATACTGTCACGCGAGTAAAACCTCACAATTGTTTCTATGTTTTCTGCAACCTTCAAACACTGCGCTGCATTCTGCGCTTACTTGTGCAATGCCGAAGCCCAACTTTTACACTTATTTGAATGCGCAGTAGTGGGGGCGGTTCAGCATTAGCCGCTGTGCGCTTGCAGCGTGAATGCAGAATTGCAACAATGTAAATCGTCAAGGAAAATGGGACAGTTAGAAGACATATGTTAACGGACACTTAGGGGCTTGCTCCATAAGGAGCACGCAGTAAATTAGTGATTAGAGAAGGAGCGAGCATGTGGCTGGCTATGTTCCTTATCTGACGTCAATAAATACGGCGGTTTTTGGTGCCCGTTTTGTATTGTTAAAGAGTATTGTGATAGCCTATCATAAATGTGGACTTGAGAGCTGCATTCTGATAATCTTACTTGACAGTAATATGAAGGAGGTACCTATGGAAGCAACTGTGCAAAAAACTTGGAAGCCTATTGTTGCAGGAATTCTGGACATAGTTGGTGGAGCCTCTGGGTTGATTGGGTCTATAGTGGCAATTTTAGGCATAATGTTCCTCATCCCATTTTCTACATCTGTTGGTCCGGGTCCTGTACCCGACATGCCAAATTGGATGATTCCTGGTGTGTTATCTTCTATCTTGATCATTGGTTTGGTGTTCGTTATTGTGGTTGGGATACTATCCATAATTGGTGGGATATGCGCCATCCAGAGGAAAAAGTGGGGATTAGCACTGACTGGTTCTATCGCAGCGATCTTCGGCTCATTCGTTTTTGGGATATTGGCAACTATATTCACAGCAATGGCTAAAGACGAGTTTGAGTCATAAGGCTATTCCACTCAACATCAGCTAAAGGTAATGATCACCATAAGGGAGAAAATAGTGTGGTGAAAATAATCCTATTATGACCTTGGTTTCAATCTACAATAGCGGAGTACAGCTTCAAACTATCCTCAAACCTCACACTCCTCGTATACCTAACCACCATATCCAGGCTCTCCTAGCCACCTAGCCAATCAACTAGCTGGATGATATTCCACACATGCACATTCTGGCTTTTCGTCATCCGTGAAAGTTGACAGTTATGGTTTAAGATGCCAGAATCATTTTAGGACCGACGAATCCTCTGTAGAAAGAATTGAGCGATGCGTGATAGCTTTGGCCCAGCCTCGATGGTGAGTCAATGTCGAAATGAGAAAATCTGACAGTCTCGTCATAGCCTATCTCTATTTAGCAATAGCTTCCATAGCGTTTGGACTAATATTGATTTTTGTTATTCTTCTGGCCTGTCAGTATTTTGGCGTTGATATATCTCAAAACTGGTGGATACTTGCTATACCCGTCACTTTGTCGGTTTTCTTAAATGTTGTTCTTGTTGAGTTGTATCTCCGGCGTCGGAAGGACTAATCGGAACATTCCACATTCTGGCCAACTGTGCTAACCCTTTTAACCTTTAACATCCGTGCAAATCTCTTGCTAGTCATCGATTGTCCATCAAGTTGCGTGAGTCTCCCAAATGGGAGGCATCCAACTACCCAAGGAGCAGGTGTCTACTCGAAAAGGGCAAGGTGGTATAATATGATTACTGAGTATGCATTGTGACCTGACGGTGTTATGAACAGGTGGCCGCGCAATGGATGAAATTGGGATAAGGATAGTGCGTTTCGACCAACAAGTTCCCGAGGAATTGAATCTTTTTTGGGCAAGCAACGGGTTGTTCCAAGGTGGAATTAGATTCTATTTGGAAAGAGGCCACCTCAAGCGAATGGGGAAGACCTTCAGCCCTTTCCCCGACAAGATTCCTGGCGAATGCTCTTATAGCATAGGTTCACAGCGTCCTGACGACAAGTCCAGCTATCTAATGCTCCATGCCTATATGGCGGACAATTGGGGACATACAGCACTGCAGGTCGTAATGAATAACAAGGACAATGCTCCTGACGAGGGGGAGTGCCGTTTCTCCATCATGGCTGAACCGTGGGCAATACACCGACTTGGTGAACTAGTCCTGAAATTCTCGGACTCCAAATATTGTGCACTCAGGTGGTCATTGAACTCTGATGACGATGAATTGGTGGAATGGGAGCCACTTCCTGAAGGTGAGCCTTGGTGGAAGGAATGGTTGGGAAAACCCAATGAACCAGGGCCGAAAGGGCAAGATTGGGTGCCCTAATCCTTACATCTCATTATACACCAATCTTATGATACAACCTCAGGCTATCCTCAAACCTCACGCTACGGGTATATCTTTCCACCATTGCTATTGACTCCCACCTCCCCAGCCTCATAATATGCAGACTATCAATCCCTTTCTTTGCCAGCAAACTCGCAAATGTCCTCCTAAATGTATGAGCGTTGCACGGCAACCCTGTCTTCACCTTGAGCTGCTTCAACATCTCTTCAATACCCCAAGCATTTATATCCCAAAGCCTCTCATCTGCCTGATACTGTGATAATCACTCCCGCAATAGCTGCTTCGTCCTCTCACTGAACGGTGCTAGCCCTTCCTTATTGCCCTTGCACACAACTTTGATAAGTCCGTTGTGCCAGTCTATGTTCTGAGGATTGATATTGGCAAGCTCGGATAACCTTAATCCTGAGTCTACAAACAGGGATATGATTGCCTTATTCCTCACACATCCAGCCTGTTCTATGAGGTATTCGACCTGCTCCTGGCTCAGGCTCGGCAATATCTTCTTCCCGACCTTAGGTGAATCGACGATGAAGATAGGATTGTTCTGTGGATTAAGGTTGTACCCAGACTTGGGTGAATACAGCCAATTGTAGAACGCTCTTAACGACCTGTAGTAGGCTTGTTTTCCACCATTTGAGCATTGAAGAGAACCCAAGAATTGATTAATCCGTTGGCCTGTTACATCAGTCCCGATGACTGGACGGGCAAGCGTGAGATAGCATCTGTAGTAATCTATACTCCTGGGTGACAACCCCTGCCTGCGGGACTTGATAAACTCGGTTAACAGAGTGCAGAAATGAATTGGCGGGAGCGCATGGGAGTCGAACCCACCGAAGACACGGCTAATGCCCCCCGACGGATTTGAAGTCCGCGAAGCCCACCGGGACTCATCCGCTCCCGGCCAAGTCCAGTATATATTACCGACCCGCAGAGTGCAACAACCGCAGCCGGGATGCTGCTACAGTCTTATCACCTTACCGGCGGCGAGCAGGGAGTCTACGATTTCATACATGTTGGTCACCTGCCCGACCCTCAGTTTCTCTGTGAGGTGATAGTACTCCAGGCAGGTGCCGCAGGAAAATATCTGCACCCCGGCCTGCTCCAGCAGTTCAAGGGTTTCCAGCACCTCGGAGCCTTCGCTGGTCAGCCTGACCCCATCATTGATAAAGACCAGCCGTGCCGGCTTGGGGTCTGAATCCCACAGGGTGTTGAGGAAGGCATTAATCAGTATCTCACCGAGCCGCTCGTCCCCAGTTCCCAGCTGGTCACTGGCGACGAGGACGACGTCGGTGCTCTTCTTGGCCTCAGCCGCGGCATTTTGCCCCTTCACTATTTCCAGTGAAAAAACGCTGTTACTTTCCGTCACATTCACCTGGCAGCCCTGGCTCCGGGCAAAGCGCTGCACATTCTCCTTGCTCTCAGGGCTGTCGACAAGAACGGTGAGTGTCCCCTCCTCAATTTCGTCAAGCGCCTTCTTGGTGATGACAACGGGGCGGGGGCAGGGAAGCCCCCGCGCGTCAATCTCTTTCATCATTTCTG
>CAZNSC010000023.1:1123-8699 GCA_964575695.1 uncultured Dehalococcoidales bacterium | reverse complement strand
CCTACTTAGGTGCCTCCTTCAGTGTAGCAAGCCCCGGTCCACTGGCAGAGGTATTCTCCGAACACCAGCGGGAACTGCTCTATGACCTGACGGACCCGTGTTGCCGGCGTCACCCGGGCAAGTTTGCCCGCCATACGGTTCGCTCGGGCGGCAATTATTGCTGCCCCAGGCAGCTCCATGCCAGCATGGGCGAAGGCAGAGAGTAGCCCGGTAATAGTATCACCGGTGCCGCCAACAGCCTCCAGCTCGGGCACACTGGGCTCGGCAATCGCAGCCAGAATGTCGCCGTCACGGACGACATAGTCAATTGCTCCCTTGACGAGCAACAGCCTGGCGGCATTCTGGTGCTGATAAGCTGCCGCCGCCAGTCTCGGGGTCTGTGTGATGTTGGTATCAAAAAGGTGTCGGCTGATATAGGCGGGGTGGATGGCATCACGGTCGGCAAGGAAAGCCATCTCGCCGGCATCCGGGGTGAAGGCGTCAAATCCGGTCGCTAACCCGGCTGCCTTAGCGGCATACATGGAGCCGGCATCGGCAATCAGGATTGGCCTTTTAGCGCACTCCTCAATAGAGTGGTAGAGCCTCTTCATCAGTGCCATATCCGGAACGCAGTAGTGCAGCGCCAGTACCTCCGGGGCAAGCTCGCCTACCTTCTGAATGAGATCCTCATAAATCTCCCGGCTGCCCCTGCCCTGACCAGTGTCTCCGACAACCAGTACCCGGGGTGATTCCAGCTTTAAGTAGTTGGTGGCCGCCAAAGCGGCACTGATCATGGCTCCGGTACCCTGGGAGCAAGAAATATGGCAGCCGTCAACAACCAGGTGCTCGTCTTCTGTCCTGACCTCACCTGCAATCAGAGGCAGGTCTTTGTTCGGGATAGTGCCCGCGATGAGCATCATGGCTTCTTACCTCCTTGCCATAGAGTGAGGCACTCTTCAAGGGCCCGGTCCAGCATTAGGGCACACAGGGTAAAACCAACATCCCTCGGTCGTGGCGCTTCGGTGAGTGGTTTGTCAATTAGCTCGGCGTGGAGGTGGGGGATATCGGGACAGCCGCCACCAGAGGTGTTCACGATGATGCCCCTCTTCTTCTCAAAGGTGAGCTTCATGTTGGCTGCTTTGACCATTACCCAATCACCGAAATCAGTCACCTTAACGATTTCCAGGACTTCTGAGGTGTCTCCTTTGAGTGGTGTGATGCTGGCATAGTCAACGTCCTTCTGCCCGAGCACTCGCTCAATGCCCGTTTGCTCCACGAGGTTTATTTCCACGGCCAGATCGCAACCCTTGCGCAGTGCCGGTGGCGGAGCAATCAGCCGAACCAGGTATCCGGCACCTTTTAGAACTTTCTCGGCTTTCATGGCGTCGTGTACATCCAGGAAGAGCACCACCCCTCCACCTGTAGAGGATGTCTTTGGTTCCCGCTTAAAAATTGCCATACATACCTCCAGTCGCTACCTTAGCCTCGCCCGCGTCAGTAAGCCGACACGGCTGAACAAAAAGCCAGGCCAGCAATAACTGCCCGCGGCCCGAGATTGGTTATCTCCTTATCTTACTCAATGAAAAAAGCGATAGTCATGTGCTGAGGAGCCCCAGACTATCGCTCTATCGACTTCAATAAAAAGCAGTCGATCTTTTCCAGTACTGTTAAAGCACTGGCTCACCTCCTGAGGGAGGGGGGCTCTCCGAACAGATGACTGATGCAGAACCTGCACCCAGCCGTGCTTTTCAATGTCAGGTGAAGGTCAGAGGTCGCAACCAGGTCATCGTTCTCACCCCCTTTCTGGGCAAAGTTGATCTAGGTCATATTACTACCGCAAGATAGCACAAACGGTCTGGAGACGTCAATCTTGGGATGCCGGGGAGGGTACGGGTGTAACTGCCTGGGATTCCTTTCGCTGGAAAAGCTTAGCCAGCCAGATGCTCATCTCATATAGGATGATTAACGGGATGGCGACAAGGCTCTGATTGATCGGGTCAAAGGTAGGGGTAATTATGGCCGCCAGAATGAAGGCAGATATAATTGCCCCCTTTCTCTTGCTGGCCAGCCACCGTGGCGAGATGACCCCAAGTCTTGACAGGAAACTTGTAACTACCGGCATCTCGAAAACAAGTCCAATAGCCAGTAACAGTCTGGTCACGATTGAGATATAATTACCAATCTTAATCTGAGGGGTGGCTATGTCACTGCCAAAGGTAATCAAAAACTTGGTTGCCGGCGGTATCAGAACAAAGTAGCCGAAGGCAACGCCGCCCATGAACATCACCGCTACCCAGGGGAGTATCAGATAGACATACTTTTTCTCTTTCCGGGTAAGGGCTGGGGAGACAAACATCAGCATTTGATAAATTAGATAAGGCATAGCCAGAATGATACCGCTGGCCAGCGACACCTTCATATAGGTGCCGATCATCTCGGTCATCTCGATGTAGATGAGATCAATTCCCCCTGTCGGCGCAATCAAAAACCGGAAAATATATTGAGCAAATGCAAAGGAGATGATGGTAGTAATCAGTACGGCGATAACACTTCTGATTAGACGACGCCTAAGTTCAGAGAGATGACCAAGGATAGTTGTCTTCTTGTCATTGGTCATTCTGGCAATACCCTATTCGCTTGCGGTCTTATTGTCTTTGTGGTGCTGTCGCGGAGGCTCTTTCTCTTGCTCTTCTATCTCTTTGGTTACCTGCGCGGTTAAGTCATAGGACGCTTTCTTTAAGGTGCGCACTATTTTCCCCAGCGTCCTGCCGATCTCAGCTATCCTTCCCGGCCCCCATATCAACAGGGCAATGACAAGGATTAGTAATACTTCCCATCCGCCGATACCCAGGAAATCCATTCCCCCTCCCGTGGCCTATTGCCTGCGTAATGCCACACAAAACACCCGCTATTTAAATCTATTGAGAGAACCAGCTTTCTTGGCTTGGTAATCAGGTCAGCTTCTACTTTTTCGCTTCGCTCTCGGCTATGTTTCCGCTGGCCATCTTCTTCGGTTTCGCCTCCTCCTCTTCCTCTTCATACTCACCACGTTGCCCCTTGCGGAACTCCCGTATCCCCTTACCGATAGCGCCCCCGACCTGAGGTAGCTTGCCTACGCCAAAGATGATGAGGATAATTACCAGAATAAGTACGATTTCCATGGGCCCGAAATTCCGGAAGAATGCCATCGTCTTATACCTCCCCTTTATATATTAGCCCGGTTACCAATTTATGGTGTCCTTGTCTCCCCTGGCATCAATATTAGTAAACAAGCCTCAAGAAATATTATAGTCTCCTTTTTGGCCTGATGCAAGTTGATTGCTTCAGACACTGTTGCTGTCCGGGACTGAAGCTGTTACAATGCGAGTCAGTTTTAGGATAATTATAGGAGAGGTGGCTTGGAACGCGCCGGCATCGTCGAAGCCCTGAAGCAGTCACTCATCTTCTCTCGTCTGGATCAGACGGAACTCGATGAGCTGGCGGGCCTGACTGTCGAGCACAGTTTTGCCCCTGGCAACTTCATCTTCCTGGAGGGGGACGAGCCGCAGTGGTTCTACCTCGTCCGTGAGGGCAGGGTGAGAGTCCTCAAACAGTCTTCCTCGGGGAAAGAGTTCACGGTTGCCTTTTTCGGTTCTGGCGAGATGTTCGGTGAGGTGGCCGTCTTTGAGGGCAAGCCCTACCCGGCATCAGCCCAGGCGATGACCGAGGCCAGGGTCCTGGGCATCAGGGGAGACGACTTCGTTTCCTTTCTCACTAGTCGCCCTCTGGTCGTCCTCAAGATTATCAGTGTCCTGGGCGGGCGTCTTCGGGAGGCTCATGAGCGCCTCCGGGACTTGGCCGCGGGAAGGGCGGAACAGCGCCTGGCGAAGATAATGCTTATGCTTTCTTCAAAGATGGGCTCTACCCTCCCCTTTACCCGTCAGGAGATTGCTGATATGGCTGGAACCACCACGGAAACGACGATTAGGGTGATGAGCCGCTTGAGGAAGGGCGGCGTTATCCGCTCTGGCCGGGGCAGGGTTGTTATCCTCGATGAGACCAGGCTCCGGTTATTAAGTGAGGGCCCTCCCCAGGTATGAAGCAATAAGCCAAGGTCTATGCTGCCTGCAACTCATCCCGACGGTAGCATAGTTGGCTGTCTGCCGGCTTGTATGACCCAGGTCATAGTAAGCACCGTGAGATTCCCTTATTATGAATGTAGAAAGTGCAGAGGAATTGCGGGCAAGGAGGTGATCAGAATGAGGTGTCCCGGTCAGGATATGAGAAATCTGCGGGTGGGGCTGTACAAGTGCCCCGGTTGCGGTGCTGAGGTCGAGATCTTTTCCGACGAGATAAAGGCAAAGTGCTACAAATGTGGGAATATGGTCTACAAGGAGAAGTTGCCTTCCTGTATTGACTGGTGTGCCTCGGCACGCCAGTGCCTTGGAGAGGCGAGGTGGAAAGAGTTGAGGGGTGATGACTAAGGGCATCAAGTTTGTTATCAAGGAGGCGTACCATGACGACACGGGTATTACGAAAAATCGTTAAGATAGACGAAGAGAAGTGCAACGGCTGCGGACTCTGTGCGCCGGCTTGTGCTGAAGGCGCCCTTCAAATTGTTGACGGCAAGGCACGGCTCATAAGCGAAAAGTACTGTGATGGCCTTGGCGCTTGCCTCGGCGAATGCCCTCAGGGGGCGATCACCATCGAGGAGCGCGAGGGAGAAGACTTTGATGAAGAGGCCGTCACCCGTCATTTGAGAGCCCAGGAGCCAGTTTCAGCGCCACTCCCCTGCGGGTGCCCTTCGGCTACGGTCACTCAGTTTGAGAGGCAGGGTGTAACCGAGGTTGCCCCGGGCGCGCATCGGCGGTCAATGCTCGGGCACTGGCCGGTTCAGCTTGGCCTGGTTCCGCCTGGTGCACCGTTCCTTGACCAGGCAGACCTGGTGCTTGCCGCCGACTGCGTTCCCTTTGCCTACGCTGACTTCCATCAGGACTTCCTGAAAGACCATGCCCTGCTGGTGGCCTGCCCCAAGCTGGATGACTTTGAGGCTCACCTGAAGAAGCTGACTGATATTCTGCGCCACTCGCAGGTGAAGAGCCTTACCGTGGTGCACATGGAGGTGCCGTGTTGCTTTGGGTTGGTTCAAATGGTAAAGCAGGCCGTCCTTGCCAGCGGTAAGGACATCCCCTTCAAGGAGGTAACCATAGGGGTTAAGGGTGACCTGAAGCCCTGAAGAGTGACCACCAGAGAATAGATTCCACAGAGCGCCTTGTTCCCCTTGGCGTTGCTTTATAGTGCGCTTCGGGTTAGAATTACCCTGTGGCCGATAACCGGAGGTGATTCTATGCTTTCACTGGAAGCGTATCTGAAACCAACCCCGTCAATCGATTGTGAGACACCGACTATCAGAGACAAGGCCCGGGACTTGATTAAGGGGCAGGAGGGAGTGGTCGAGAAGGCGAAGAGTCTTTTCTACTTTGTGAGGGACGAGATCAGGTATGACCCGTATTCGCCCTTCCATCTTCCCGAATACTACCGGGCAAGTTACATTCTGTCTCGGGGGGCGGGCTTTTGCGTTCAAAAGGCGGTGCTCTTTGCTGCCTTAGCCCGGGCCGTAGGCATTCCGGCTCGCTTGAGATTCGCTGATATCCGGAATTACATTTTCTCCGAGAAACTGCTGGAGATAATGGGAACCAACCTGTTTACTCATCACGGTTATAACGAGCTGTATATTGAGGGGAACTGGGTTAAGGCAAGCCCGATCCTGGACATCAAGATGTGCCGCGAGAATGGAATCATCCCCGTTGAATTTGATGGCGAGCATGATGCAATACTGCATTCCTATAACCGGGAAGGTGAGTTTCATATTGGATATGTCCGTGACCACGGTCATTTTGCCGACATTCCGCTGGAGAGAATACTGAACGGCTGGATCGAGGCTTATGGCCCTGAGCGTGTTGAATGGATGAAAATGAATTTCGGTAAGGTAGCGGAGCCTTAGCCCTATCAGTGATGGTTAAGCAGGTGCTACTGAGCAGCGAGTATCATCAAATCCAAGGAGAAACAAGCCACCTTTCAGCCCAGCCCCTCGGCCTGTTTCGGGCTTGAAGCAGGCTCACTACTTCATAACTCTCATTGATGTATTTCGATAGGGAGCATGTTGCCTGTAAACGGCAGCATGACAATGGGGTGAGATGGCCCTTAATTATCTCCTGGTCATTTGTCCGCCGCGGCGGCTCCGAAGGGATGTATATGTATATGGTTGGGAGGGTGGGGCTGACAGAGATGCTATCTTTTTGCTCCTGTGTTCGTTATACTATGTGCACAGGGTAACGCCGTATTGCCGGCTAAATCGCGGTCATTGTGGCTGAGGTCTAGCTGGCTGGAGTTGTCAGGTGCAAAATGAGGAGAGCTTAGTCCAGCGAGCGAGGCAGCATGACCAGGAAGCTTTCGCCCAGCTATATGAGGAGCACTTCGATAAGATTTATCGCTATCTTGTTATCAGGATAGAGGATAAGATGGAGGCAGAAGATATGACCCAGCAGGTCTTCATCAAGGCACTCCGGTCTATATCTTCTTTCAAGTGGCAGGGTGTTTCCTTCTCCGCCTGGTTGTTTCGCATCGCCCGTAACCAGGCAATTGACTTTCTGAGGAAGAGAGCAAAGCAGGCTCCGGTTCCTCTTAACGAATCGCTGGCGGCAAGTGATGCTAATCCCCAACAGGCAACGGAACGGCGGTCGGAGATTGAGCAGCTAATACTGGCTACCCGGCGGCTGACCAGGGCGCAGCGGGAGGTCATTGCGTTGCGTTTTGCCGGTGACCTGCCGGTGGCTGAGGTGGCGAGAGTCATGGGCAAGAGCCCGGGGGCGGTAAAGGCACTTCAGCATAGTGCCATAGTCGCTCTGCGCAGGATAATGGCATAGGCTAGTGGCAATGAGGAATAGGGAATTTGATAATATTCTGGACGAATGCCTGGAGCGACTGCTGGTTAAGGGTGAGACCTTAGAACAGTGTCTGGTTCACTATCCAGAACAGGCGGCGGCACTTAAGCCGTTGCTGGAGACGGCCCTGATGGCAAAGCGAGCCTCAGCTATCCAGCCACGTCCTGAGTTCAGGGCCAGAGCCAGGTACCAGTTTCAGGCTAATCTCCAGACGGTAGCGGAGAAGAGGCGATTCTTCCCGCTGACTTGGCCACGCTGGGCAACAGTAGTGGCGGTAGTTCTCGCCTTGGTGCTCGTTGGCGGGGGCACGGTAACCGCCGCCGGTAATAGTATGCCCGACGAGCCCCTGTATCCGGTAAAGCTGGCAACGGAGCGAGTGTGGCTGACCGTTACCCCCTCCGATATAGGCAGGGCGGAACTGTGTGCCAGATTGGCGGATAGGCGAGTGAGTGAGATGGCCAGTATGGTCAACAGGGATAAGCCAGAGCATTTGGAGAGGGTTGTCGATCGGTTCAATGATGACCTGGAAATGATGGCTGACTGGGCTAGAGCCCCAACCAGTGAGGAGAGGGTAGCCCTAGCACCAGAAACGGTGCCAGAACCGACGCCAGCACTGGCACCAGAACCGACGCCAGCACTGGCACCAGAACCGACGCCAGCACTGGCACCAGAAC
>CAZNSC010000023.1:0-1023 GCA_964575695.1 uncultured Dehalococcoidales bacterium | reverse complement strand
CGACGCCAGCACCGGCACCGGAACCGACGCCAGCACCGATGCCACCTGCGGAGGTAGAGCGGGACAGGACTGGCTATTCTCGAGATCACAGTTTAGACAGGCTCAGGATGGCTGTGGAACAGCATGCAGTTGATCATCCGGCGGCACTGCGGGCGATTTTAGAGAAAGCGCCTGAGTCAGCCAGGCCGGCTCTGCGCCGGGCAATTGCTATTGCTGAAGCCCGCTATGAGCAAGCCCTGGAAGCCGTTGAGGAACGAGACAGGGACAGGTAGCTATTAATACTTTGCAGGATTGATGTCGGTCGCCGCTAACCAAGTGGCGACTTTTTCGTTATAACTAGTGAAAGTAAGAGTTGAGAGGAGTAAGTCAGGATGCTGTTAGTGGTTATTCCGGCGGTGGCAGGGACGTTTGTCTCAGTACTGGTGTTCATCAGGAGAAAAACTAAATTAGCGGAGGTGAGAATAAAGTGAAGAAGGTTCTAATAGTAGCTCTGACGGTAGCCCTGGGTGTGGCTTTAATGCTCGGTTTGGCGCTTCCCGGGTTAGCCGCTTCTGATAAGGCCACATCCCAGGCTGAGCATAAGCCATTGCCCAGGCTGCTGAGAGGCACGATTACTGACATTGACGAGGACGAGGAGTTCTTTACCCTTAAGATGGGGGAGCGAGAGGTTGATATCGCGGTAAACGATACCGAATATCTTATGATAACTGTCCCCCGGGGACTGCTGGCCTTAAGTCAGCCTAGAATGGCATTGGGGGAACTGGAAGGTCAAAAAGAAGCAGCGCTCGGGGTGAAGCCATCTCCACCTGTCAGGCGAGGGATTATTGGGCAGGCGCCTCCGCTAAGAGCGCAGCGAGCTTTCGGAAATCGGGCATTACTGCCTCTTGGCCAGCCTTGGGGAATACCCTGGGATACGCAGCGGGTTCTGGAGTGGCTTCGCCAGTTTGGTGAAGAGGCCAGCTTTGACGACCTTGCCGTTGGTCAGCGCGTGGTGGTGTGGGTTACGCCCGGGAATGATAATCC
>CAZNSC010000022.1:25093-29946 GCA_964575695.1 uncultured Dehalococcoidales bacterium | reverse complement strand
CTGCTGACCCGGGTCTGGGGCAGTGAGTACCAGGATGAGCTGGACTATTTACGGGCTTACATTCGCCATCTGCGCTGCAAGTTAGAGGAAGACCCCCATCATCCGAAATACATCCTTGCCAAGCCAGGCATCGGTTATGTCTTTGCCAGCCCGGAATAGGCACTAGAATTGTAATCTGATTTTACAAAGCACCCCTTCGGAGGGTGCTTATTTTTTGCCCTCATTTTTTCATGCATTTTTCATTTTTTACGCCTCATTTTCATGACTTTTTCATTCTGAAACAGGTAATCTAGAGACAGGTCACAGAGGTTATCTTAAAAATGGCAAAAGCAGAAGGACGCTCTGTACTGGTTGTGGATGATGACTGTGCCGTAACCAAGATGCTCAGCCATAATCTGGGAGGCAGTGAAATCCAGATTATGACAGCGGCTAATGGTTGCGAATGTGTGAAGATGCTCTGTCAGACAAACGTGGACCTGATCCTACTGGATATTAACCTCCCGGACTTCAGTGGCTGGGGTATCCTGAGTCTCTTAAGATTGACAGAGACACTGCGCCACATACCGGTGATCATGGTGTCCATAGAGCCTCCGGACATGACCATGCTCAACCAACTCAAGCCGGACGACTACATCCAAAAGCCTTTCGACATGCGTGATCTGCTGCTGAGAGTGAAAGAAGTTGTCGGTGCAAGGAATGCACTTGAATGACTGGCCAACGGTGTCCCGCTGTGGAGGTAGCTATAGCGGTGGCCAGGTTACAAGGCAAAAGAGAGCCGATTGCCGAGAAGGAGGAAACTAAAAATGAGCGGGTGGATCATATTCCTTATTGTTGTGGTGGCGCTGGTGCTATTGACCTATGCCATAAAGATAGTGAAGCAGTACGAGCGGGGGGTGGTTCTCCGGTTTGGCCGATTGGTCGGGGAGAGGAAGCCCGGCTTTAACCTCATCATTCCCTTTGTTGACCGTATGACTAAAGTTAGCCTTCGAATTGTGACCACGGTGCTAGAGCCTCAGGAGGTTATAACCAGGGACAACGTGACTGTCAAGGTAGATGCGGTCGTCTACTTCATGGTGATTGACCCGGTGAAAGCGGTGATTAATGTTGAGAACTACAGACAAGCTACCATTCAGCTCGCCCTGACCACCATAAGAAGTGTTCTCGGGCAATCGGAATTGGATGAACTGCTTGCCCATCGTGACCAGATCAACCTGAGACTGCGGCAGATTATTGATGAGCAAACCGAAGAGCCGTGGGGAGTCAGGGCAACACTGGTGGAAGTCAAAGATGTCCTCCTGCCCGAGACAATGCAGCGGGCCATGGCGAGGCAGGCCGAGTCGGAACGGGAAAAGCGGGCTAAGGTTATCCACGCCCAGGGTGAACGTCAAGCTGCCGAGACCCTGGCTGAAGCGGCTGAGATTATCCAAAGCCAGCCGGCAGCATTACAGCTTCGTTACCTGCAGACACTGATAGAGATTGCCGGTGAGAGGAACAGTACTATCATCCCGCTAACGGTGGATATCGCCAACGCTTTATCCAATAAGCTGAACCACGGTCAACCATAGACGGAGTACAGGGCAAAACTGAAGCCGGGTTAAAGCTAAGCGTGACAATCAGGATCGAGGAATGAAACATTTAGTCAGGGCTGGGGCGCTATTATTAACCGTGCTTGTAATCCTCCTTATTTTGCCCAGAGTGATGCCCACCCCAGCTGTTATTGAAAAATACGGCTTCTACCCCAAGCAGAGTGAAGAGAACACAGGGGAATGGTCAGGCTTACCTGTCTCGTATGCTGATTCTTCTGTTTGTGGTGATTGCCATCAGGATAAACATGGTACTTGGGCAGAGTCAAAACACAGCACAGTGAGTTGTGAAACTTGCCACGGGCCAGGCGAAGCACACGTGGAGAAGAGAGTCGACCTCGTCGTGGACACTTCAAGGGAGTTCTGTGGCTTATGCCACGCAAAAGTTCTGGCCAGACCAGAGGACTTTCCACAAGTAGATGTCGGCAAGCATGGTGAATTAGAAGAGTGCGTGACCTGCCACAATCCGCATGCCCCTCAGACTACAGCGCCACCACAGGTGCCCCATTCTTTAGATGGGCGTAACGTTTGCTCTTCGTGCCATAGCGCTGGAGGAGTGAAGCCTACTCCTCAAGACCATGCCGGGCGCACTGACGACACATGTCTGAATTGCCACCAGAGTGGGCAGGAGAGACAATGAAAATTTCTCGTCGCGAGTTCATCACAAGTGGGGTTATGAGTGTCCTGGGAGTGGTATTCATTCATAACGGCGTTGGTAATCTGCTCCGAGGTCTTGTCTCCCCAGACGCTGTTTATCAGCCGAAATTAGAGGCCCCGGCTTCGAAGGAACACCACTGGCGGTTTATTGTTGATACCAGGAAGTGCATTGGCTGTGGCAGATGTGTCGAAGCCTGTAAATTGGAAAACGACGTTCCTCTGGAACCGGAATGTAACCGAACTTGGGTGGAACGATACGTCATTACCAAGACTGAAGAGATTCTTGTGGATTCCCCTAATTCCGGTATAGACGGGTTTGCTGCTAACAATATGAATGCAAAATACGAAGACCTGAATATCAGGAAAAGCTTTTTTGTTCCCAAACTGTGCAATCAATGCAATAGCCCACCATGCGTACAGGTGTGCCCTGTGCAAGCCACGTACCACACCAAGGAAGGCGTTGTTCTCGTTGATAGAAACGCCTGTATAGGATGCAGATACTGTATACAGGCGTGTCCCTATGGAGCCAGATTTCTCGACCCGAGACTTAAGGTGGTAGATAAGTGCACCTGGTGTTACCACCGTATAAGCAAAGGACTAATACCAGCTTGCGTGGAAGTGTGTCCGGTTGGAGCAAGGGTTTTCGGGGATTTAAGAGACCCTGAAAGTCAAGTGAGCAAGCTAATAAAAGAAGAAGCGATCGGTGTCCTCAAACCGGACCTGGGGACTGAGCCAATGGTATATTACATAGGATTAGAGAAGGGAGTGCGATAGGCTGTGGCCCAATTCATATACCCTAACGAGGTGATGATAGAGTGGGATCTACTCATCGTTATCTATCCCTACATTACCGGACTGGTGGCTGGTGCCTTCATAGCATCGTCACTCTACCATGTGTTTGGACTAACCAAACTGAAGCCCATCGCTCGATTTTCGTTGATCACCGCACTGGCCTTTCTCTTGGTTTGTCCTCTGCCCTTGATTATACACTTGGGCCGCCCGGAAAGGGCGTTGGAAATGTTTCTGAGGCCGAATCTCATTTCTGCCATGTCAGGCTTCGGCTACATATGGCTCCTGTACCTGATTCTGGTGCTTGCGGAAGTCTGGCTAGTATTCAGACCGACCATTGTGAGGTGCGCTGGAGCCAGTGAAGGTATCAAGAAAACCATATACTCAGCCTTGTCTCTAGGGGTCTACGATATATCAGAAAAATCCCTCGCCGTGGATAGGAAGCTTGTCAAACTGCTGTCCATCATTGGAATTCCAGCCGCTTGTTTACTGCATGGCTATGTTGGGTTCATATTTGGAGCAGTTAAATCCAATGCTTGGTGGTCCACGCCGCTGATGCCCATTATCTTTTTGCTCTCAGCAATTGTCTCTGGCATCGCACTATTGATTGTATTGTACATACTAGCAATGAAAATCAGGAAAACGCCTGTGGACTATGATTGCCTACATTCCCTGGCACTGTGGTTAGGGGGCTTTCTTACCTTAGCAGTAGCCTTGGAAGGCTTGGAAATTCTGTCCATGCTTTACGAGTCCGAGGAGAGTTGGGAAATCATCCGCCAACTAATAACTCAAAGGATATTGGTTTCCTATCTCGGCATACAATTCGTAATGGGTTCTCTGCTGTCTTTAATCCTCTTGGGGGTCGCCGAGATAATCAGGTTCGGTGAGCGAACTAAGACGGCCTTTAGAGTTCTGGCTTCCGCTCTTATTCTGGTCGGGGTGTTTGCCATGCGCTGGAATGTGGTAATAGGGGGACAGATGATATCCAAAAGCCTAAGGGGCTTCACAGTCTATAGTCCATCGGTGCTGGGAGAGGGAGGAATCTCAGTGTCAATGGGGCTTTTGCTGCTGCCGTTTGTGATTCTCGCTGTACTGGTCTATCTGTTTCCTCCTTGGGAAGATGAGATCACCCTGCCGGAGAGGAGAAGACTAGCCTTTTAAGAGTTCGCGTTCATAAGGTAAGTACCAAAGGAGGTGGAACCATGGCGGTTATTCAGAGACCTATAAATGGGACAGGCACGTTATTGCGGGTCGCTGGCGGCTTTACCGCAGTCTTCAGCCTTGCTATGGGCCTACTTATCTTGTTTGTTATACCTATTGCATGCAGCTTCGTCGGCAGCCTTCAGTTGGTTATCTTGGCCTTTCTCTTTATGGGTGGATTGCTCGCCTTTCTCCTCGGGACAATCTTGCGGCGGTATAAAAGGTAAGGCGGAAGCCGCCCAAGGGATGTCTCTGTATGACAAGTAGAGGGGTTGTAGCCGAACAACCCACTTTCCTCAACAATATGAGTTGTGATATGCTGTATTTAATGCAAAATACAAAGGAACTCATAGCTCCATGCGGCCTACACTGTGGTTTGTGCGGGATTCACATGGCCCACGTAGATGATGACCTGAAATTAAAAGAGAGACTGACACAAGCCTATGGTTTGGACATAGATGACATTAGGTGTAGAGGGTGCAGGTCTGATGTACTATTTATATACTGTCAGAAGTGTCGGATAAGATACTGCGTAGAAAACAAAGGCATCGAGGGATGTTATCAATGCAATGATTTTCCTTGTGAATTAATTGATAACATCCCTCTTCATCACGTGCGAAGATT